>CAZKIJ010000001.1:0-10726 GCA_964552895.1 uncultured Candidatus Saccharibacteria bacterium
AAAACCATAACCATTGACTTTTTATCTGTAAAGTGGTAGAATTATAGATATGTGGGAACTTGCGAGGTCCGCTTCGCACGGGGTAAGCTCCGTACGAAGGATGTTAACTTTTGTCCTGGCCGTTTTAATAACGGTGTTCTTATGGACTACTGTTGCCAGTTCAACTGCTCAAGCGGCCAATGGTAAGATCCATTGGGTTGGCAATAATCTTTCTTATCAAGGCAATCAATATACAGATGCCGGGAAGGCCGCTGCTGGCAATAGTGCCGGTATCCCTGATGGATCAGAATATTATACCTTCACTGAATCAGTTAATTCACCTAGCGCGACGCCAAAAACTGATATTATTTACTTTGCTGCGAATAAAACACCGACAAAAGAAACATCTGCGACATTCGCGGTATACACTACTAACCCTTCAAATTCACCGCCAACCTACTCAAATCCTCAGAATAAAACCACCCTATCCGTTGAGACGGCAGATCAAGGTACCGACGGGGGTACAACTTGTGCTATTCAAAGCATTGGCTGGATCGTCTGTCCGGTTAGTGAAACTCTAGCAAGTGGTATGGATTGGATCATGGGTGTCCTTGGTCAATTCGTTGCCGTCCAGCCGTTAAATGTTACTGATACTAAGAACGACCTTTATACCGCCTGGAATATTATGCGCAGCATCGCCAACGTCGCGTTTATTATCGTCTTCTTAGTCATTATCTATTCGCAATTGACAAGTTCCGGAATTAATAACTATGGCTTAAAGAAATTATTACCGCGTTTAATTATTGCCGCAGTAATCGTAAATCTTTCGTACTTTTTGTGTGCGATCTTTGTCGATATATCCAATATTATCGGTACCTCTATTCAAGGTTTATTGACGTCGATGCGCGATACCGTTTTTCATGCGACAGGACCAAACGCTTCCACTAGTAATAGTGATTGGACAAGTGTCACGAGCCTCGCCCTTGCTGGTGGTTCAGTCGTTGCTGGAACAATCATCGGTGGTGTTGCATTAAACAGCGCTGTTATTGGCGGCTCTGCTGGTGGCTTATTCTTTCTTTTGTTGCCAGCTTTAATCGCCCTCTTTTTGGCCGTAATGGTTGTATTATTGATTCTGGCTGCCCGTCAAGCAATTATTATTATCTTAATTGTCGTCTCGCCGCTTGCCTTTGTAGCCTATTTGCTGCCTAACACCGAAAAGTGGTTCGAACAGTGGCGAAAGCTCTTTACGACTATGATGGTTTTCTTTCCAGGTTTCTCGGTTGTTTTTGCCGGTTCACAGTTAGCGAGCGCAGTTATTATAAAGAACGCACAGTCAATGACTGTCGTTGTGCTTGGTATGATTGTCCAAGTCGCACCACTTGCAATTACCCCATGGCTCCTTCGGCTCAGTGGAAGTGCCATCCAAAACATTGCCAAATTTGCTCAAGGCTTCAATAAACGCATCAATGGCGCCGTTGGAGACTGGTCAAAGACACGTCGCGAAATGCACCGAATGAAGGGGCTGTCATCGCCGACCGCTAACCCATTCCGTCGCAACGCTCAATTCTTTTACTCCCGTGGTCAACGCGTGAAAGATCGCACCGCTGCTTATACAACTGGCGCTGACAATATGCACAAACGTACGCGTCGTTTTGAAAAAGTTGATATGATGGCACGTGGCTTCGATCAAGATAAGCATATTATCGAAAAGAGTCACGATGCACATTGGAAGGAATACCAGGAAACGAACCGCATGGCTGGCCGCCGCGAAATCCAATTGCGTCAGCTTACTGATCGTGAAAACCTCGCTGGACAACGCCTAGATGCGCGCTTCGAGGAACTGAGCGCTGAAGGTTCAAATAGTCGCTACGCTACCATAGCCGGCGGAGCACGTCTCGCTGAAGATATTAAGTTGACGAGCCAAGCAATTTCCGTGCAAGGCCTGCGTATCCAAGCTGCTAAAAATATGCAACAAAAATATTTGGCAGAAGCGCTTGAAAACGCCGCCTCTCTTCCGCTTAACGCTTCAAACAATATACTTGTCGAAGCCACGGGTATTGATCCGAACGGTCGTGTTCGCGCTCGCGCTAATGCCATTGCCGCACTCACCAAGATTGAGACAGAAGCACGTGAAAATACTATTAAATTCTTAACTGGACAAGCAATCCGTAAGGGTCAAACTATAAAGCAATACGCGAATGACATTACAGATATGGCTCATAAAAATCAGGCTACTTCTAATGGCTTTGACGGAACTATGGTTGAAGCTGCTTTGGAAGTTTTGGCCCAGGACGGCGACGTTTTAGCAATGGAACGTGCCTTGATGAATCCTTCTCACTCGCGCGAAATTGACCCAGAGATGGTCGCAAAAGTACTACAGCGTAATGCCGACACTATGAAGAAAAAGGGTGGTTTCCACGCTCAAAACGATCCGTCAGACTTAATAAATGCAAAGCCTGAAAAGATGAACCTCAAACGTGCTGGTACGCTTGGAAATATTACCTCGGATCACATCGGCGATGCTAAATTCAGCTGGTATGCATATGTCTCTCAAAATATCGGTAAAATCATTGACGATGTTAAGAGTAAGGCGGAGAGTAAAGATGAAGCAAAAGCAATCCTTACACGTATTTACGATTCAACTCATGGTGCGTTGACCGATAAGGGGACCCGCGCTTCACTCTCTGATCGCTTAACAGAAGCGTACGCAATTGAAAGCGCTATTGCTGATGAGCTTGGTAAGCCAAAAGCTACTCGTGACAAGAAGAATAAGGAAGAAAAAGAAGCCGACGGAAACGTTGGATAAGTTAATCCCTAACCCCCAAATCTCCCAAAGTCATCGCGCCCTCTACCCCCCACTCGGCAATCGACAGCCGTCGTAATGCCGAGCAGTATGCATCGGTTCCTAGTTCTTTACCGATATCCTCAGCGAGTGTACGGATGTAGGTGCCGCTGCTGACATGGGTACGGATTTTTAATTCAGGATACGTGTAATAAATCAGGTCAAGTTCAAATATCGTTACCTTGCGTTCGGGTACCTCAACGATTTCGCCTTTGCGGGCCAGCTTGTAGGCGCGCTGGCCGTTAATTTTGATGGCGCTGAAAGCCGGCGGACGTTGCATGATATCGCCTTTGAAGCGAGAAAGAGCCGCCACGACTTCCTCTAGCGTTGGTTGTTTATCTGAAACTGCCGTGATGTCACCTTCAGGGTCACCCGTTGTGCTGGTTTGCCCCAAACAAATGGTGGCTTCGTAGACTTTGTCGAGTTTACTGTAGTTGCTGGCGTTGCGGCACTCTTTGCCGGTGACAATAATCATTAAGCCAGTCGCGAACGGATCGAGCGTACCCGTATGGCCAACTTTTACTTTGTGGCCAAACGTCTGGCTCATCACCCGACGAACCCGTGCCACCACCCCAAAACTCGACATCCCAGCCGGCTTATCGATCAACAAAATGCCATCTTCGTCATTCATGAACTGTCATTATAACGAAAACAGGCTTTTTAAACCATTATCGTTCACTATCCAATGGGAGATTCCTGGAATAACCAAGATTCTCCCGTTCGATACGATGGTTTAAAAAGCCTGATTTCGTTATTTACTGCCCAGGGATTTTAAACTGCCCAGGATCATTTGAAGGCGGCGCAGCTGGCGGCGGTGCGGGCGGCGTCTCACTCGTTAAGATGTCACCTAAAATTTCTGGTGGATTAACAGGTGGTGGCGCGACTGGCGATGGATCAGTGCTATACGCAGGGTTAGCCGGTGTTGGAGGCAGCGGTGGCGGCATTGGTAACCCAAGGTCGGCTGGTGTCGGTGTCGATGGTGGCAGTGGCGCTGGAGCTGGGGTTGACACTGGCGTGATAGGAGTAGCTGGAACACCTATCGGCGTTGGTTCGAGCGTTGTTGGTGGCGTGACGTCAATATGCTCTTCCGGTTTGAAAGCATACGCTGAATGAACATCATCGCCGGTTGATGGCTGTGATAATGGATCGACGTAGCTGGTATCATTGGTTACCGCTGTTGCGCCACTCATTGATGGGGCGGCACTTGGGGTTCCGGCGATGTAGGCATGGGACAAAAGCGTTTTGTTCTGATCACTATTCAGTTCATTGCGTGTTTCTTCGGCGGCTTGATCAGTTGTGGCATTCAACGTACCCCCAAACGATGGTTCATGATTATCAAGGGCGGCGGTCGCCGGTTCTGCTTTCGGTTCTGGCTTCGTTTCTTCTGCTAATTTATCCTGTGCCTCTTCTGCTGCCTGCCGTTGCTCTTCAGCTTTGACGCGCTTGTCCATTTCCTCGAGTGTTTCACCCGGTTCGTTGTGCACGCCATGGGCAATATTTAAGACATCACCGCTATCATCGGATGGCTTTGGCTCGTCCGGTGGTGATGATGGTGGTGGTGTGGTATCAGACGCATCGTCATCATCACTTCCGTCACCTTCATTAAGATTTGAAGCAATCAGTTGTTGATCTGCGCCCGCCGCCATCAGGGTTGCGGCAATGGTCATTGCGCTTGGAGTGGTGCGAGGATTACTAAAGCGGTCAGTTTCGGCAACCACACCGGTCATAAAGGCGGTGGCGATTTGCTTATCGAGCAATGATTTCTCTTTTTTGAGTGGCTCGGCTAAAGTAGCCACCATCTCGCTTAAGCTACTCGCTTTATCCTCGTGCCAATTGATGCTACCAAGGTTACTAACCTGTTCGCCAGCACTTATCGAGACAACGGTCGCGTCATGCAAGATCTTGCCATGTGAATCGAGTGCCCCATCAAGGTGCTCCTGAATATCGACACCCAGCGCGATCACCATTTCAACATTGAAGTCACCCTGGCTAAACGTCAGATCATCGGAGGTAATCGTCGTACGATACGGTGTTACGTAGATTTTGACAACGTCGCCCTCTGGTTTAACGCGTAAGTGATCAGCCTTTTCTTTATCAAGCGCAATAATAAAATCACGCAAACTGTCGGTCGTGTCCTCGAAAGTTTTTTCCGGCTCCAAAAACGTAATGGCTGGGGGTATTTTACCGCTAAATACAGCGGTGGCATGTTTATCAAGTTTATCGAGCAACAATGACAAGCCAAGCGCGGCTGACAACGCATCGACCGACGGATCATTTGAAACGGTAATTAAAATATTAGTCGCTTCTTTGATTTTGTTGACAATCTGTTTTTTGGCGGTGACGTCGTCCATGTCAGTTTTTTCTTTTTTATTTACGCGTATTTGAGGTAACTATACCATAAGTGTTTTCATATCGTCAACAGAGAACATAAAATTCTTAACCCTTTACAATTCTCCTCTTTTCCCCTATAATTTGCACTAGATTGCACTACTATATAACAGAAGGAACTCCATGCCAATCATTAAATCCGCCATCAAGCGCGCGAAACAAACCGTCAAACGCCGCGAGCGCAATGTCGCTACCAAGCGTGATATCAAAGATGCTGTCAAAGCTTTTTTGACAAAGCCAACGGCTATTGCTCTTTCAAAGGCCCAAAGTGAAATCGACACCGCCGTCAAGAAAAACTTGTTGAACAAGAACACGGCTGCCCGCCGCAAGGCCCATTTATCAAAAATCGCTAAAGAAGCCGGCGTGAAATTGACCGCGGCAAAGAAAACGGTCACCAAAACCGCTGCCAAAGCTCCGGCTGCCGTCAAAACCGCCACTAAGACTGTTGCTAAAACTGCAACTAAAGCTGCCGCTCAGCCTGTCGCAAAAAAAGCGCCTGCCAAGAAGCCAGCTACCGCAAAGAAACCAGCTACCAAGAAATAAGAAAATAGCCTCACTAGAGGCTATTTTTGTGTTGCGACAATTAGCAATGCCCGCTCAATCAACAGCCATGGCTCCCCCTTTGACAGTTTCATGTCAGCGTCGGCATTGGCAAAAGCGGTGATGATAGTACGAATTTCTTTGCTCGACAACTGACGGGCATAGCTCGATAATTTCGAAACGACGAATGGGTGGATGCCAAAATCCTTAGCCGGGTTGTCGGTTGGTTTGGCTGCATGGATGGCGGTTAATTGAAAGGCTTGCGATGCCAATAGCGCAAAGATTTGGTACGGCTCTTCAGTTAACTCAAGTGTCGCGATCATCTCATGCACCTTTTTAGCGTTGCCTTTCAGGGCCGTTTCAAATACATTGAACACATTTTCTGCCGGCCGCGCGTCAATCGTTTCATCGATCGTTGCCTCTGTTATTTCATCCAGAAAGCGCAGTTTATCAAGTGCCGATGCCAACTGCCACTGATCAACGCCAACGCGTTCTACTAGATGGTGTGCACTTTTTTTATCCAAGCCATGGCTGACCACCCAGGCCTCGGCTTTGGCCACGTCGCGTTCTGTCCAGGCTGGGAACTCACGGACGGCCTCCTTCAAGGCTTTGTAGGTAGCGGTGCGCTTGTCGGGTTTTTCATCAATCAATATGATGTCCACATCATCGGACACTCGCTCCAACCACTCTGGTAAGACTGGCCAGACAGCTTTGTTTAATGACAGGTCTTTTAGTATAACGAGGCGTTTGTCGGCGAATAATGTCGTACTCATTAGTAAATCGGGCAGATCTTTTAACGATAGTTCCGTACCATCGACGTTTTGCACGGTACCATCAAAAGAATCACGTATTGCGTGGACCGCCCGGTCGATTTCGTAGGAATTATCACCGACAAAATATGAGATCATGCCTTAAGTATACCGTAGGATTACGACCAACGCTTCGCCGCAATGTCTTGAATACGTTGGCCTGTTATACCCCACTTAACCATACTATTTAAATCCGTAAGGTCTATTAAATGATGGCCGATGACGCTCCCTCCTGGATCAGATACAAAATCACCAATTCTTTTAAGATTACCGTAGATGCGAAGTTGATGAATATCGGCCTTACCTGCCTGATGAAGCGTTTGATAGCCTATCGGAATCCAGTCGATCAACTCACAGTTTAGTTCTTCTGTAACCTCTCGGGTAATTGTTTCATGTACTGTTTCACCAGATTCAGTATGACCACCGGGAAGTCCCATGTGGCCGCTTGGGTAGTAGACAACTGGCACTTTCCCGTCCAGATTGCCGACAACATAGACTTGTTGCCACGGAAGATCTGGCAAAGCTTGATGACTATCGACATCGTACCAATCAATGTCAATGTGATTACCTTCGTATATAAAACTATCTTTTAAATCTGGTTTCGTCATGATCTTATTCTACCTGACAGTGCGGGCAAAAGTGTGTGCCGCGCCCGGCGACGCGGATTTTTTCAATCGTCGTGCCGCAGCGTGGACACGGCAAGCCTTCGCGGCGGAAGACGCGGGCAAAATTCATGTAGCTACCTTTTTTACCTTCGGCGTTGACATAGGTGTGGTTCGACGAGCCGCCTTTCTCAATAGCAAGATTCATGACCGTGCGTAATTCGGTGTAGAGTGTTTTAAATTCGGCGGGTGTCACGGAACTGACGAGTCGTTTCGGATGAATTTTAGCGCCCCATAATGATTCGTCGGCGTAAATATTACCGACACCGGCAATGACAGACTGGTCCAGCAGGGCTGCTTTGATAGTCGTCTTGGCACGCCGTTTAAATCGTTCGGCAAACTGCCCGGCAGTGAAGTCGGTTTCAAGGGGTTCGGGACCAACTTTTTTCATAAAGTCGATGGTGGCTATTTCAATCGTTGGGATGAGTTTCATCCACCCAAACTTACGCTGATCATTAAAAAATAATTGGGCGCCATCGGTGAATGTGAGCGTGACGCGCGTCGATCTATCTGGCAATGAATTGATCAAACTATCGTTCGGGTGGCCAGCGCCGAAGCGAACCTCAGGCGCCACGAACACCATTTGACCGGTCATCTTTAAATGAATGAGCAGCGAGTAGTCCGTAGAAAGGTCGATGATCAACACTTTGGCACGACGGCGTACAGCCAAAATTGACGCATCAATCAAAAATTGCGCGATATCGTGGTCAGCATTTGGAAAACTTTTTGGAGTATCGTGGGTGACACTGGCAACCGTTTTATCAACGATGAGTTCAGCCAGCCCCCGACGTACCGTCTCGACTTCGGGTAGTTCTGGCATTACTTCAGGCCGACTTTACCAATCGTTTGGGTGGCGTTTGGAATTTGGGCTTGGAACAAATTGAGTAATTGGGGCAAACTGGCGGTAAGCGAGCCCTTTGAACCACCGCATGTCGAGGTCCATAATTCTTTGACGATTGAGCCACCGTCGATGATTTGGAAATCATACACTTGTCCAACCGCACAACGACCACGCAGGTCATTCGCATCACCCTGAAGCTGCTTGCCTTGTTCTAAATTCGCCTTATCAAGGGCGTAAACAAATTGCTCGTACGACGCCGTATCATTTGCAAGCGATACGTTATCAACAACTGTTTCAGTGTAGCCGGTATATGTCGTCAGGCTGCGGAGATTTGGATCGATGACGATGGTATATGAACGAAAAGCTTCGTTAGCGACAATCGGTCCACGGACGGTAACTTTTACACTGTGTCCCTGGCTCGTATCGAGCAAGGCCGTGCGGCTGGTATCGGCTTGGGACGGCGGCGGCGTGTTACTCCCAGAAAAGAATATGATGCGAATCAATGAGACAATTCCCACAATGATAATCACAGCAATCACGACGATGAGAATCATCGGCAGAATTCGAGTACTTCGATAACGGGCCATACCTCTACCTTAGTCCGTTTGACCTCTGTTGTCAATCAAAGTGTTCAGTTCATGCATTGCCTGATTATTGTTGAGAAAATGAATTGCTTGCATGCCCGCCGCAATCGCGCCATCAACGCCCGACGGACGGTCATCAATCATCACACACTCACTGGCTTCGACACCCAAACGACTGGCCATGAGTTGGTAAATTCCGGGATCTGGCTTCACCATACCCACATCACCAGAAGCAATCACGACGTCGAACAATTCGTTTAGTTCACCGGGCAAAAAACGATCCTCCAGCCAGTGTTTGCTTTGTACGTTACTGAGCAAACCAATTTTGTAGCGGTGGCGCAATGGTGGAATTTGTTCGACCAATGGTGCATTGCGGACCTCGCCCTTTTGACTGAGTGCTTTGACGTCTTGTGGCGTCATGTTAAGAACAGTGGCAATTTCAGTGAAGCCACGATCAGGACTAATTAGCCCGAGGTCAAGTTCGCGCATAATACCGTACATCGTTTCACCAATGCGCGGGTTCGTTTTGGCCAATTCATCGGCCTTTGGCCGCAATGCATCGGCCACCAAGACACCGAAGCAGTCGAAGATGATGGCTTTAATCATGGAGTTCCTCAACTAAATGGTTGACGCGTTGCGCAATCTCATCCCGAACTTTATAGACAAGCTCGATGCCTTCTTCTTGATGATAGTGTGGGTCGATTACATCCCGTTTTCTGGCTTTCGGATGAGCAAGTGCATAATCGGGCATAAAATCAGTTGGAAAAAGGATGACTATATCAGCAGCGTCTATCATCTCTGGAGTTAATTGCTTACTATATTGATCATCTGTTGGAATACCGATTTCATCCATGACTTTTTTTTCCCGGTGAGAAATACGGTCGTCGAGTGTTGCAATTGCCCCTGCGCTTGTCGCATCGTACGTTTTAGTCATATGGTTATAAAAAGCTTCAGCCAGTTGGCTGCGCATCATGTTACCTTCGCACACAAAAAGGACCTTTTCACCCACTATAGTTCACCCCAATTCGATCCTGTCGATACGTCAACCTTCAATCTGATCGGCAAATCAGGTGCCACAGCTTCCATAGTCGTTTGCAAGATATCAGCGATTTTATTAGCGTGCTCTTTAGGACATTCGATCAAAATACTGTCGTGGATTTGCAATACTTGTTTACCCAAGTCGCCTAATTTCTCTTGTACTTGAATCATGGCTAGTTTCATCAAATCAGCTTCCGTTCCCTGGATTGGCATATTAGCAGCGGCGCGCTCAGCAGCTTGGCGAACGACGAAATTCGAGCTGTGAATATCAGGCGTTGGCCGACGGCGCCCAAAGTAGGTTTCAACGTACCCTTCAGTCCGTGCTTTCATTAGCGTCTCATCGATGTATTTACGAATGGGCGTCCGGAGTTCAAAGTACTGATCGATGAATTTTTTGGCTTCACTAAACGTCATGCCGGTATTGGCCGCCAAGCCATGCGGACTCATTCCATACAGCACGCCAAAGTTAATCACTTTGGCATCGCGTCGCTGGTTTTTAGTAACTTCATTAAGGGGCACGCCATAGACATCACTAGCGGTTTTGGCATGGATGTCGATGTCGCTATTAAAGTCATCGATCAACCCTTCGTCGTTTGCCAAGACAGCCGCCAAGCGCAACTCGAATTGTGAATAGTCGGCGCTGACAAAAACGTTCCCCTTGTCTGGAATGAACGCTTCGCGAATTTTGCGACCAAGTTCAGTCCGAATGGGAATATTCTGTAAGTTTGGATTGGTACTACTTAAACGGCCGGTTGCCGCCACGTCTTGGTTAAAGGTGGTGTGCAAGCGCGAATGATCATCAATCAATTTTGGCAACGCATCGGTGTAAGTATTTTTAAGCTTGGCAAGTTCACGGGTGCGCTCAATAAGCTCGATGATCGGATGTTGGCCACGCAGTTTATCGAGTTCCTTTTGGCCAGTACTAAAGCCGGTCTTACCCTTTTTAATGCCGGTGGTTGGCAGGTTCAAAGTCGTAAATAACACCTCTGATAACTGTGTTGGACTGCCGATATTGAACTCGCGACCGGCCATTGTATACATTT
>CAZKIJ010000001.1:10826-25500 GCA_964552895.1 uncultured Candidatus Saccharibacteria bacterium
TCGTAACCAATAATTGTCGCGATTGATAGGGCGCTCCAGACCGAGCGATCGACGTGATCGATTTTTTGACTAAAGGCCGTCTTTTGATCGAGCGATAGCCAAACTTCATCGTCATGGACGAGCAACAACACTGGGCCATCAATCGCTAGCGTTTCCGGCCAATCGACTTGCTTCAAGGCCGGCGCGTCGTGCGTGACAGATTCAATGACTTCCCCGTTTGGCATTTGCATATGCTTTGGCAAACGACGGACTAACGAGTGGAACTCCAACCGATTCAAAATGTCTGCCACACGGGGCAAATCGATGTCCAAAATGCTGGCCTCGTCCCAATCAAGCTGGATCGGTGCATCAGTCCAAATGCGCCCAACTTCTTTGGTCATGTATGCCAACTCTTTACCGGCAGCCAATTTATTGGCGAGGCTCGGTTTAATATCATCGAGATGGGCGTAGATATTATCCAGCGTGTCATATGCTTGTAATAATTGGATGGCGCTTTTCTCACCAATGCCCGGCACTCCCGGCAGGTTGTCCGATGAGTCACCTTTCAGTGATTTGAGATCCAGAAACTGCTCGACTGAAATGCCATATTTATTTTCAAAATATGCGACGTCAAATTCTTCAATGTTAGAGAGGCCATTTTTAATAGCATAGACTTTGGTCAGCGGACCGATTAGCTGTAGGGCGTCCAAATCGCTGGTTAACAAGTCTGTTTCAATCCCCTTTTCTGTTGCCTGTTGAGCGAAAGCGCCGAGAATATCATCGGCTTCATAATCATCGAGTTCGTAGAACGGCCAACTGAACGCCTCTAATAACTCTTTTAGAATTGGCACCTGGGCGTAAAAATCGGCCGGCGCTGGTTTACGGCCGGCTTTATATTCTGGATAGATTTCGCGGCGCTTGCGAATGTTGGTTTTTGGTTTATCCCACGCTACCGCCACATAATCCGGTTCGAGCTTCTTAATAAGTTCAATCGCGATTGACGCGAAACCAAACACGCCGCCCGTTGGCGTGCCATCGGCCGTTGCTAAATTCGGCATGGCATAATAGCCGCGGTAAAAGACTGATTTTCCGTCGATGACTGCCAGGCGCTTCGTCATGATCTCATTATAGAGGACTACCTGCGATAACCATAATTCAAAGAACGAGTTGTCATATTGCTTTGGATTTTCGTTCTTCTCGCAATTTCGCTTTCTGATAAACCTCCCCATGTTCCATGCGTTTGTCCAGTTTTAATAGCATACTCTAGACACTGTGCAGTCACAGCACACCTGCCACAAGCTGCTGCTGCCCTTTCGCTGACATATTTTCGATCAACTCTTCTTTGAGGGAAAAAATCATTCGGATCTTCGTTTATACATGCAGCTTTTTCCATCCATGATTCATCCGCACCTGTGGTAACGATTGGCGGAAAGCGCTGTTCTAATCCATTAATCCTTTGCATATAGCTACTTTACTCTTTTTTTATCATCACAATCAAGTATATCCATCTGTTACAATCAAAGTATGAGTCAACACGAAAACCTCAAAATATTGGCCTTTGTGGGGCTGACGGGCAGTGGGAAATCAACGGCCGTCGAGTATATGACGAGTAAAGGTTTCCCGAAAGTCTATTTTGGTGGCGTATTATTAAAAGCCGTGAAAGATGCTGGTTACGATATCAATGAAGAGAATGAACGCAGATTCCGCGAAGAGTTACGTGTAAAAGAAGGCAAAGATTTTATTGTGAAACGAATTATCCAGGAAATCCATGATTTAGCGGGTGCTGGGCAACATCGCATTGTTGCCGATGGTTTATATACGTGGACAGAATATAAGGCTTTAAAACACGAATTTCCAGGTGAATTGACGGTCGTCGCGCTTATAACACCACGAAGCGTTCGCTATCGCCGCTTAAACGAACGTCCGGTTCGACCACTCACCGACACAGAAGCTAATGCACGTGATTGGTCGGAAATTGAGAACCTAGAGAAAGGCGGCCCGATCGCGATCGCCGACTACTACGTGATGAACGACGAAAGCGTCGAGGGCTTAGATAAACAGCTCGACGCAATCTGCCAAAAGATTGGTTTCTAATTTACTGCAGATATTCGTGCAGCTTCTTTGAATCCTTGTGTTTGCGAAGTTTAGCAAGCGCTTTGGCTTCAATTTGGCGAATACGTTCGCGGGTGACGGCAAATTCTTGACCGACCTCTTCCAACGTGTGCGATTTACCATTCTCGAGGCCAAAACGCATTTTGATAATCTTTTGTTCGCGGTCACTCAGGCTGGAAAGGATCGACTGGACTTGCTCTTTCAGTAGTTGTGACGAAGCCGACTCTTCTGGCGTGGCACTGTCTTCATCTTCGATGAAATCTTTCAAATATGAATCTTCGTCGTCGCCATCACGGCCAACGCCGGCATCCAGTGACGTAATGTCTTGTTTAATCTTCATGACATATTCGACTTTTTCTGGTTCCATTTCGAGTTCTTTGCCAAGCTCTTCGATAGTTGGTTCGCGGTTCAATTCCTGGGTCATGCGGCGTTGAGTCCGGAGCAATTTGTTGATAGTTTCGACCATGTGTACCGGAATACGAATGGTGCGCGCTTGATCGGCGATGGCACGGGTGATCGCTTGGCGAATCCACCAGGTGGCGTAGGTTGAGAATTTGAAGCCCTTGTCTGGGTCAAACTTTTCGACGGCTCGTAGTAACCCGGTGTTGCCCTCCTGGATGAGGTCGAGGAAATCAAGGCCACGACCACTGTAACGTTTGGCAATCGAGACGACCAAACGCATGTTGGCTTCAGCCATCTTATCTTTGGCGCGTTTGTCACCGGCAACGACTTTTTGAGCCAATGCCAATTCTTCTTCGGCATTCAAGAGAGGGATTTTACCAATTTCACGTAAGTACAAACGGACACTGTCATCGCTGGCGTCGTCAAAATATTGGTCTTGGCTGAGAACATCTTCGTCATCGCCCATCTCTTCTTCGAGATCGCCGAGTTCGTCGATGCTCGGGTCTTCGGTCGGGATCGTGTCGAGGGTCGCTTCCTCTTCCGGTATGAGGTCGTCGACAATTGGGTCATCGACAGGGGCGCTACTTTTTTTTGCCATCTGAAATCTCCTTTATGAGGGTGTTAAGTGCTGTGCGAATGCGCAGTGCTCGCTCGTCGTCACCGACTAATTCGGCGTCGCGAAGCTGTGTCGTCAGCGCATTTTTTTGATTTTGCTTGTGTTCGGTTATCAGTTGGCGGATCAGTCGCGCGGCTTCGACGTAACGATCATCATCGTTCCATTCGCCGTATCGCGTGTCGGCCATTAATACTACTATTTTTACATAGGTATCATAATCTTGCAACCCCTTAGGCGTTTCGTCGAAGTGGGCAGCTGGATGTTTAGTGATGTATTCAAATACGGCTTTGCGCTCGTCGGTTGGAAACATATCCTTATCAATATCTTCGGTCAATTCGCGAGTGTTTGGGTACATAGCAAGTAAAGCAATCAAACTATCCTGGTAGGCCGTCGCGTCACGAGCGAATGGTGTATGTCGGGTGATTTCTTTTAATGGTTTCGGCGTCTCGTCGGGTCCGGCATGTAATTTTTCGGTCAAGGCTTCCAGTGAAGTCCCGACGTAGGTGGCGGTTTTTTGCAGATAATGTTCTTTTTCCACCGCGTCATTCAAGGCTCGCACGACGTTCAGCGCAGCAGTCGTAAACGTACGTTTGCCAGCCGCCGTCGTGAGGTCTTCGCGCTTGGAATACTGTGCCAGAATCCAATCGACGACCGGTTCGGCCCGTTCGATCGCCTCTTGCCACAGCGCAGGATCTTGTTTTATAAGTTCGTCCGGGTCTTTCGCGCCATTTGTCACGCTGACGATTGATAAGTCAACGCCAACCGCCTGCGCAATAGGAATAGCTCGTTCGGTCGCCGCCAAGCCGGCCGCATCAGCATCAAATGAAAGTCGCACGTTACCCGTTAAGCGAACCAGTGCTTTTAAGTGGTTCGCGGTCAGGGCTGTTCCCGCCGTGGCGACAACTTGGGTGATACCAACTTGGTGGCTGGTGATGACATCCAGATTACCTTCGACAATGACGGCGTAGTCCCCTTTGCGAATCGACTCTTTGGCTTGCGATAAGCCAAAGACATGACGACCCTTGTCATAAAGGAGGGTCTGCGGAGTGTTTAAATATTTTGGCGCGTTCGGATCATCGGCTAAAACGCGTGCCGTAAAGCCGATGACTTGTCCACTGCCATCCATCAACGGTACCATCATACGTCCGCGGAATAAGTCACCACCAAAACGATTGGTGAGGCCAGCTTGCGATAATTCTTTGGCAGTAAAGCCTTTCTTGGTTAAGAATTGCGTCAGCGCGTCGCCCGTTGTCGGCGCGTAACCGATGCGAAACGTTTGCACGATGTCTTTACTCAAACCACGCTTTCCAAACACATACTCAACCGCGTGTGGATTTTTGATCAGACTTTGTTGGTAGTAGGTAGCGGCGAGTTCGTTAGCAGCCCGTAACCGTTTTTTCAGCTCGGCGACTTCCCGACCGCCCTGGCTGTCATAGGCTGCCATGTCGATACCGGCTTTTTGGGCTAAATATTCGAGCGCTTGACGGAAGTCCATGCCTTCAACTTCCATGACAAAACTAAAGACGTCACCACCCTTGTTCGAGGAAAAATCATGCCAAATATTTTTATCTGGACTCACGTAAAAGCTTGGTGTTTTTTCGCCGCTAAATGGACTCAAACCTTTAAAGTTACGGCCGGCTCGTTTTAATTGGACATATTCGCCAATCACATCCTCGATGTTCAGCCGTGACCGTACTTCCTCCTTGGCGTCCTGCATAGCTTGATTATATCATTCTTTACCTCTGTTAGCGTTTATGCTTAAATGGAGGCACATGAATCCGAACAATCCGCTCGACTATCTGAACCAGATTGCACCGCAGCAACCGAAGCGTCGTGTGATAGGAACACTGCGGCCACTTCACTACGTTATCGGTGGCATTATTATCGTATTGGGATTGGTGTTAATTATCGGATTGGTTGTTCGTGGCACAAGCAATCCAACACGCGATATGCAACATTTAGTCGCCCGCCTGCAGACAACTGCTACGATTGCCAATAACGCCGATAAGTCTATCAAAGACGGCCAGTTATCCGTTGTTAATAGTAACCTTGAAATCTATCTCACCAACACTAATCGCGATATTGCCGCACCATTTAAAAAAGCCGGTGTTGGCAGCAAGATTCCAAAAGATGTTATTAGCACTGAAAACGGCAATGATTTAAGCGCTCGCCTGGAAGACGCCCGTTTGAATGCCGTATTCGACAGCACGTACGCGCGTGAAATGGCCTATCAACTGTCGAGCATCATGACATTGATGAAAAAAGTGTATCAATCAACTGATAACAAGGACGTGAAAACGTTTTTGGAAACGGCCTACAACAATTTACAACCAACCGAACAATCATTTAGCTCGTTTAAAGCAACGACGGAATACTAAAAATTAATTTCCAGCAACGAGATTGTAACTTAATCGCGCTAAATCGAAAATTTCGTCGTTGCTGAGTTGACCTGAACAGATAATGGTATTCCAATGTTTTTTGTTCAGATGGTAGCCAGGCAAGACAGATTCATATTTTTCACGAAGGTTTTGTGCTAATAATGGATCACATTTCAGGCTGACACGTAGCGGTTTACTTTCTTCGACAATGATAGCAAAAATTTTACCTTCGCCCTGCTCTTTGTGGCCAACTTTATAGACGGCTGTTCCCTCTCCAAATGGATAATCCAGCCAGGTGTTTTCGAAACGTAGTACATAGTCCTCTAATTCTTTGTGGGTCACGTTTTTACCTTTTTCAAGTAGTACTTTAGCTCTTGAATGCTCCCACGAATATCACCGAGCGCTCGATGGTCTTCTGGCTTGGCAAATTTTTTACCGTATTTATTCTCAAACACGACTTTCCATGCACTGACGTCAAGCATACGGTAGTGTAATCGCGCATCAAAGCGTGGCCATTCGGCAGCAATAAAACGTCGATCCATATGAATTGAATTACCCGCTAAAAGAACCGGCGTATCACTATCAAAATGTTCATCCAAAAAAGCCAACAAAGCAGCTTCGGTTTGCTTCGTCGTGGCGTTTGCTGTCCGTACTCGTTCGGTTAAACCGCTCGCTCCGTGCTGCTCGATTGACCATTCATTCATACTTCTTAAAACAGAATCGGAATGATGAATGACTTCTTCGAAGCTTGCCAGTTCTTTGAAATTCCAGTCGGTCGCGATAGCGGCAACTTCTAAAATGACATCGTGGCCAGGATTGAGACCTGTCATTTCCAGATCGACCCATAAAATCTGGTGCGGTTTAAAGGCCGGTTTCGTTCCAATCATTTCGCGTCACTCTCCGTGGAAGGTTCAAATTTCAAGCTTAACGAATTAATACAATAACGTTGATTGGTTGGTGTTGGAAAACCTTCGCCCTCGAACAAATGTCCCAGATGGCCACCACACGTAGCACAGGTAACTTCAGTCCGTGTCATACCATGAGTGGTGTCTTTTGTGAAAGTCACCGCGCCTGGCTTGGCATCATAAAAGCTCGGCCAGCCGCAGTGGGCATCGAATTTGACATCATTCGTGAAAAGTTCCGCCCCGCAGGACGCACAGCGATAGGTTCCGGGATCAAAAACGCTATCGTATTCACCAGAAAACGGCGCTTCGGTTGCTTTGTTGAACAACACGTCGTATTGTTCGGGTGTTAATTTCGCCTTATTATTGGTCATGACTTTGGCGCATCGAGACGATCAAGTTTAGCGCTGTGAACAATGACATACACCACAAACGCCGTTGCTACCAACGTGATAAGGGCAGACAGAATTGCCCCCCAGCTAATCACCAATCCTCCTTTGCCATTCGCGCCAGCTTTAACGATGACCCACGATAGTTTCGTTAAATCCAAGCCACCAATGATAAACCCGATGATTGGATTAATAAAACCATCAACAATTTGTTTGACCGCGGCACCAGCAGCGGTACCAATTGCTAAACCAACGGCCAGTCCAACGACACCTTGCTGACGTATAAAGTTAACGAAGTCAGACACTTGTGTCTTGCCAAGATTCGTCACCGTTGACGCATCTGCCGTGACAATATCAGACAAACCAAATTTTTTACGTGGGGCTTTTTTCTTTTGTTCAGCCATGACACACTCCTTTATTCATAGGTTCATTATAGCATTCAAAAATGAGGAGAGATGTGGCGGAGCGGTCGACGGAGCAGTATGTTGCTCCGTCGACCCGCTCATCATGCCGACCGAAGCCGTCGACGGACCGTGATGGGGCGTTCGGCCTCGAAGCGACCATCGCGGGTCAGCGATTCACGCACGACAACAATCGAGCCACCATACTGGTTTTTACTCCAAGCGAGGGCCCCTAGGCCGGTGCGGAATTTCCCCTTGGGAATATCCTGACAGCGGAGTTTTTGTTGAAGCTCCTCTATACTGTCGGCCGTGACCGAACCGCCTTTCAGTCGATCGATAGCCGCCATGATGCGATCCCGAACCACTGGGTCAGATGACATGTTTCTCTCCTCATTGTTAAGCGGTCACTATGACCGCGCGGTCTTTCCAAAAACAAAACGCCGAGATTGTCTCGGCGCTCAATCTTGGATACAACTACCAGGAATGACGCCAAGGCACCTCGAGCAACATATTCATGCGACGACATAGTGTTGCGAAGTGTTTTGTCATAATTCCTCGGGGCTATTCTACCCCGATTACCCTATGGGTGCAACTACATTCGTGAGGGAACTTCGATACCCAACAGGTTTAAGCCGTGTTCGAACACACGGCTTATCATGGCCAATACGCTCAAACGAGCTTGCTTTTGCTCATCACTCACCTCACCGGCTGCGACGGGTGTTTGTTCATAATAGCGATTTATTTCCCGGGCTAATTCATAGAGGTAGCCGGCTACTTTATGTGGTTCAAGATCACGAGCGGCAGCACGCACCACGTCTGGATATTCTTGAATTTTAAGCAGAAGTGATTTTTCTGCTGCATAGTCATACGATGCGATAAATTGGCCGGTGCCATGTTCCGCTAAGATTTTATTCACGCGTACGGCGGCGTACTGCACGTAGGGTCCACTAAAACCACTGAGCGCAAAGATACTTTGCCAATTGAACAAAATGTTAGTGCGGCGATCAGAAATAAAGTCACTGAATTTAATAGCCCCAAGAGCAATTTTTTTGACATCTTCATCACTCACGCCGCGGCCTTCAACCACCTGAAAAGCCCTGGCTTCGGCTTCATCAAGCAGTTCTTCCATTAAAACCACGCCCTTACGGCTACTCATTTTTTCACGCCTGCCATCGTCGTTTAATTGATCGATCACACCAAACCATAAGTGATACAGGTCGGTGGTGATACCAAGTTTTTTTGCCATGGCAAATAATTGCGCGAAATAAAATTGTTGTTCAGCACCCACTACGTAGATAACGCGATCAGGATGCCAGGTAGCTTCACGGTACAATATGGTCGCTAAATCTGTGGTGGCGTACAGAGCCGCCCCGTTACTTTTTTGTACCAATAACGGCACGTCGAATTCATCGAGCGGCACGATCACCGAACTGTCTTCGTTCTGAACCGCAACGCCACTTTCCAATAACTTCTGAACCGCGTCCTTTCCTTTTGGCACATAAAACGCCTCGCCGAGTTCATAGTCGGTCGAAATATGCAGACGGTTCATAACAGTGTGAATGTGATTGAGCGAGATACGGTTAAAGCGTTCACTATAGGCTTTGGCTTCCGAATCGCCTTGCTCAAGCTTAATAAGCCATTGCTGGACTTCATTATCCAGTTCATGGCCGCCCTGTTCTTTTTCCTCTTTCAAGGCTTTCCGGATTGCGATATAGACACGGCCCAATTCATAGACACCGTCTTTTTCGAGTGCTTCTTCGCTTCCATATTTCAAAAACCCAACCACCCACGCGCCAAACGGTGCACCGTAATCACCTAAGTGGTTGTCGGTAATAACGTGCCAGCCTGTGGCTTCCAACAATTGTTTCGCCGCCCATCCCTGATTGCCTGGGCGCAAGTGCCCAACACTGTAGGGTTTTGCCATGTTCGGACTAGGGTACTCGACGATGACCGTTTTGCCTTCGCCATCGTTATTTTGACCGTACGTATCTGACCATATGTCGTTCAGTTCCCGAGCTAATGTAGTGGCGCTGACACGAATATTGATAAAGCCCGGGCCCGCGACTGTCACTTCTTCAAAAAACTCACCGAGCCTTTCTGCGATTCGTTCCGCAATCTCGCGCGGGTTTTTGCCGAGTGGTTTGGCGAGTTGCAGAGCAATATTCGTCGCATAGTCACCAAGTTTTGGATCAGGGCGTGTCACGACAACGTCAGCAGTAACATTGAACAAATCTTTTATAGTAGCGGCGATTGTATCGTTCATTGCTGTTTATTATAACAGAGGTATCTTATATTGAGTTCAAGCGACGACCATACACGCATGCGGTATGTATCCATTCTATTTAGTCGCTTTAATCAAGCCAACAAACAAAGGATGTGGACGTGATGGCCGACTTTTAAACTCCGGGTGCGCTTGCGTGGCGACAAAATATCGATTGGCCGTGCCTTCGATGTATTCAACCAATTTGCCATCTGGTGAGGTGCCGCTAATGGTGAGGCCGCCTTTTTCAATGGTAGCCTGAAACGCTTGGTTCACTTCGTAGCGGTGGCGATGACGCTCGACGATGTCGTGAGCGCCATAAGCCTCGGCGACCTTTGACCCCTTCGTTAGTTTGGCGGTGTAGTCACCCAAACGCATCGTCCCACCGGTTGACTCCTGACCCTGTTGCCCTTCCATGATATAGACAACGTTTTCTGTGGTGTGAGGATCAAATTCGGTACTATTGGCTTTTTTAAGACCTGCTCGCCGTGCCGCCGCAATAACGGCAACTTGCAAACCTAAACACAAACCAAGGTATGGTTTATCGTGTTCTAATGCGTAGCGCGCGGCGGCTACTTTACCCTCGATACCACGCAAACCAAATCCACCCGGTACCAATAAGGCGTCGACACTGGCAAAGTCGTCATCGGTCGCTTCTTCGGCATTGATCCATACGAGTTCAAGCTGAACATCCTGATCCCAGGCGGCAGCTTTCATAGCTTCGGTGACGGAAATGTAGGTGTCTTCGTTATCCATGTATTTGGCGACCATGCCAACACGTACTGTCTTTTCGTAGTCTTTCATTTGTGACTCAACAAGTTTGCGCCATTTCGTTAGGTCGGGCGTTTCATGATTATTGGTAAATCGCTCTAAGACACGATTGATGCCACTGGCGCTGATCGTTAAAGGAACTTCATAGACCGTTTTGGCATTTGATAAGAGGATGACGGCATCTTCGGGTACGCCGCCAAAACGAGCGATCTTGGTAGCAATGTCACCTGGCGCCGGATCGTCGGTGCGTACTACCACGCAATCCGGTACGATACCAAAACCACGCAGATCGCTGAGGGCGTTTTGCGCTGGCTTCGACTTAAATTCTTTGCTTGTTTGAATAAATGGCACATACACCACGTGGACGTACAAACAATGTTCGCGACCGACGCGGTTAGCAAAGTCACGTATCGCTTCGACGTAACTCAAGCCTTCGTAATCTCCGACTGTGCCGCCAATTTCAACGATATGAATATCGGCCCCATCGGCACCGATCTGAATCGCGTCTTTAATCGCGTTCGTCAGATGCGGTACCAATTGGATGGTTTGGCCGCCAAATTTTCCCGCCCGTTCGTCTTCTATGAGTTGACGCAAGAGCCGGCCAGATAAGGTGGCGTTCTTTTGTGTTAACTCTATATCGAGGAATCGTTCATAATGACCTAAATCAAGGTCGGTTTCAGCACCGTCTTTCGTCACAAAGCACTCACCATGTTCGCGGGGATTCAAAAGACCCGCATCAACATTGAGATACGGGTCCATTTTTTGAATTGACACCTTAAACCCCTTAGCTTGCAGTACTGCGCCAATACTGGCGGCAGTGATGCCCTTTCCTACCCCAGAAAGAACACCTCCAGTGACAAAAATAAACTTCTGTTTGTTTTCCATGTTAGCTCTCACCTCCATGGAATTTCATTGTAGCATTGGCGATGTTTGCTAGGCTATAGTTTGTACGTTGTAGTATTTGCACTTTAAGAGAATAGGTCGCCCATTGTCGTGCCTGGTTTATAGGTTTTGAGTGGTACCGTATTCATATCCCACGCTTCCTGGATGGGTCGGATAATTTCCCACGCCCGAATGACCTCTGGACCAGTTGTAAAGATTGCCTTATTGCCCTTGATCGCCTCGATCAAAACACGTTCATAGGCGTCGAGTGTCCGGGCATCGATCGGCAACGCACCCTCCTCGAACAAATCTTGTGTTCCATCCGTATAGTTCACCACGATAACTGATTGTTTCACGTCCATTTGTTTACCAGTCACCAACCTTAGTGGCACGCCAGCCCAACGGGGGTCGTGGCTCTGCAATGACAGCGCCACGAACGTCTCGACGGCGCTACCGGGGTTCGCTACCTCATCTTGATAGCCTTCATATTGGCCACGAACCGCTTCTTTTGGGTCGGCTACCTGAACCTTTTCCAGTGCATGCAAACGGTATTCAGGCAATGTAGCCTCAGATGATTCAGTCGGTGCGTCCATCAGTACAAGAGAGAGTAACTGCATCAAATGCCCCTGAACAAAATCACGCAGTGCGCCGGTTTGTTCATAAAAGCCAGCCCGGCCCTCAATACCAATTTTCTCCAAAGCAATAATAGCAATCGACGCCACCGATTCACTACTCCAGTGATGGTGATGGTTCTCGGCATTGGTACGCAAACGAAGCAACTGCTGGGCCATATCTTTGGCGGCATAATGATCGATCCGATAAATCTGTGATTCGTCATAATGGCGTGCCGTGCGGTCCAAAAAATCATGCGCCGACGCCAAGTCAAAGCCAAACGGTTTTTCGAATAAAAGTTTTACATTGGTGCCATTCAGCCCCGCACCACCCAATAAATCAACGATGCCAGCAGCGGCGTTCGGCGGCACGGACAAATAAATCACCGCCTGTTCATCAGTCTGCAGATCAATTGCTCGTTTGAGACGAGCATACTCTTCAGCTTTAGCCAAATCCATCGTCACGATCGAAAAATGATCAACCAGATCCTGACGATCGCCCAAAAGCGCTGCCACATCAACCTGGCGGCGTGACACGCCAATCACTTCTAGTTCACCGACTTCACCCGAATCAATAATGTGTTCTAAGGCCGGCAACAACTTACGCCTGCTGAGATCGCCGGTGATGCCAAAGAGGATAAGTTTTGTTTTCACTCTATTTAGTTTGCTTTCTAATAAATCGCTTTGCCAAATTCTACTGGAATAGGGTCACCAAATTTTGCGACGGGTACGTCAATAAAGCCGCGTGATGAAAGATCAGGATACTGGTCCCTCACCGCCACATCGACGTTACCGACGCGATGATCCTCCCAACGAAAACCCAATAATTCTGCTGTTTTTCGGACGGCTGCTTCTGTATCATCTTCTATTTCAATATACGGAGCCAGCCACGGCCACTCATCCAAAACGACTTCCGACGTCCCTAGCCGCCATGTTTCACGCTTTGATTCCTGATAGGTTTGAATTTTATAGCCAAGTTCTTTAAACAGTTGTACAGTCGCGTCAAAGTCACCAATCTCGGTCTCAAGCTCATATGTGCCGGTGATCGTTGTGTCCTTGTATTCCTTAAACGTTAAGGTCGTCCGATGGCCTTCATCACGAATGCGAATAAAGGCATCGCGGCCAGCAGCCAACAAATCTTGCGGTTCGATCAAAGACCGTCGCATTAGACGCATGGGTTGTTCACAGACCGCACCAGCTTCTGTCAATCGTCGGCGCACATCATCAAAATCGACGCGCAGGAACTTTGCTTCAATTTCCGTCTTCACGGTAACTACTTTGATGGTGTTCCAGCGTTAACTTCGTAGCTGGTGTTAGTCGTTTCAAAGAAGTTGACGAGTTCGAGCGTATCGTTGGCGCTGGCCATCCACTTGGCGGGGTTACTGACTTTATAGTGCGGTTCAAAGCCGAGCTCTTCCAAGCGGCGATCAGCCAAGTATTGAACATATTGGTTGATATAGTCAGAGTTAAGGCCCAAGATACCGTTTGGCAAGAGGTCACGATTGTACTGCTCTTCCATTTCAACGCCATCAATGATCATTTGCTTAATTTCTTCAGCGAATTCAGGATCCTGCAGATCTTCGTTTTCTTCCAATGTCGTCAAAATCAGGTTGATACCAAACTTCAAATGCAGACTCTCGTCGCGCACCACCCAGCTAATCAAGCTGGCAAAGTTGCGGAGCAGATTGCGCTGCCGGAACGATAAGGCCACCATGAAACCACTGTAAAACCAAATACCTTCAAGAATAATGTTATAGGCAATCAAGTTACGAATAAAATCCTTTTTGCCTTCGGTAGTGGTAATATCGAGAGTTTCCTCGGTCATACGTTTGATAAACTTAGTTTCAAACTCCTCTTTACGGGCCATCGAAGGGGTCTCGACATGCGCCGCATAGGCTTCATCACGGTTAATTGGGAATGTTTCCAGCACGTACTCAAACGACATGCAGTGGTTGGCCTCTTCCCACATCTGTTTAGCCAAATAAAGATGACATTCAGCGGCGTTGACGTACGGATAGACACCAAACGCGAGCGCTTTGTTCACCAGCAACTCGTTCGGGTTAAAATAGCTCATTAAGAATGTCACGGCGTGACGTTCCTCGTCGCTCATATTCTTCCAGTCAGCCAAGTCTTGCCCGAGCTGAATTTCATTTGGAAACCAGGTGTTCGCGACGGCCTGGTTGTAGAGGTCATATGCCCACTTATATTTGACAGGCTTTAAGAGAAGCCCGTCCTGGATGCCTGTTCCTAAAATTCCTGCCATATATCTCTCCTTTTATTATTGGGAGGTAGTTATTGGAATTGGGGAAACTCCCAAACGCCAATGACCATTCTCCAACTACTATTTTATTACTGGCAGCCCTCGCACATCGTAAGGTCGGCTGGATCAAACGGTGCGTCCGTGGCGCTCAAGCCTTTTGAAGCGGCGTCGTCTTGAGCTTGTTGTTGTGCAGCAGCCATCGCTGCGTCGATAGCGGCTAGTTTCTCTTCCAGACTCATAGTATCGTTGATGATTGTTGATGCGTTTACGCCCATTATGTTATTCCCCCTATTATTTTTTGATTGGTGTTTGGTTATTGATGTTTGGTTTACTGTCCGACATTCATACGCCTACCTCTTGCTTCTTTGCGAAGCCGAAGCCTACTTTTCGCGGCCCATCGCCCGCCTCGGCCTTGTTGACCTTTACGGTCGACTGCTCGGCAGTATGGCGTGGTTTGACGTGCAAGTAGTACGTCGTTTTCAAGCCGCGCTTCCAAGCCGCGCTGTAAATATCGACCATGTCGTCGATGTCACGGGTCTCAAGATACATATTGCGGCTAATCGCCTGATCGACCCACTTCTGGGCGCGGGCGGCCACTTCGATAAAGCTGTATGGACTCAACTGGAAGCTTGTTTTGTAGACATCTTTCAAGTGTTGCGGAATGGCCTCAATCGTTTGAACATCTCCTTGATGACGCAAAATTTCTTCTTT
>CAZKIJ010000001.1:25600-27622 GCA_964552895.1 uncultured Candidatus Saccharibacteria bacterium
TTTCTTTGCCAAGTTAGCTGATTCGTCGATCGCGTGGTAGCTGATGAACTCAGTCAGTTGGTCGATGGTATCGTAGGCCTCTTCTGACTCGTAACTGTAGCCAAGCTTCTCGATGATATCGGTGAATCCCATCAAACCTAAGCCAAGCGCGCGGTTCTGGGTGTTCGAACGCATCGCCTCTGGAATTGGCGTGTCGGTGATATCAACTAAGTTGTCGAGTTGACGGATGGCGCTGCGAGTTGCCGCGTTCAAACGCTCCCAGTCCCAGGTTTTCGTCTCAATGTCCAAGAAAGCTGATAGGTTAATACTGATCAAGTTACAAACCGCTGTGTTGTCTTTATCTTGCGGCAAGGTAATTTCGGTACACAAGTTCGACAAATGAATCGTCGACGTGTTGTTGTTCAGGGCGCGAACGTTGATCGTATCCTTCCAGGTCAACCATGGGTGGCTGGTAGCCTGGAGGGTAATCAAAATCTGACGGAACTGTTGGCGAGCAGGTAATTTCTTAAACTCGCGCATCTCACCGGCTTCAGCCTTTTTGATATAGCCAGCATAGGCTTTGCTAAAGTCGGCACCATACAATTCTGGCAAGTCAGACACTTCGGCTGGGTCAAACAAATACCAATCTTGATCTTTCAGAACACGCTTCATAAATTCATCACTGATAAAGACAGCGGTGTTCATGATACGAGTTCGCATGTACGGGTCGCCGGAGTTCTGTTTAAGGTCAAGGAATTCACCGAAGTCGATGTGCCAGTTCTCCATGTACATGGCAGCAGCGCCCATCTTCTTACCCTTACGACTGACGGCAAACAAGGCCGTGTCGATCATTTTCATGAATGGAATAGGGCCGGTTGAGGTTGTGTTGGTTGTCTTGACCGGTGAACCAGCGGCACGTAATTTATTCATACTGATACCAATACCGCCCGTCCCCTTGGCGATCCACATGGTGTCACGGATACCCTTGGCAATTGATTCCATGTCATCCTGAACTTCTAATAGGAAACAGTTTGACAGTTGTGGGAAGGCGCCACCAGCATTCACGCGAGTGGAGCCGCCAGGCACGTATTCTAGCTTGCTCATGTGCTCGTAGAAGTCGAGGGCTGACGTGGTTGGGTCTTCGGCATTAAAACTCAAGCCCATGGCAATACGCATGTGGGTGTACTGCGGCACCTCCATGGCTTTGCCGCTAGTACGGCGCAGGGCGTAACGGTTATTGTTGGTTAAAATACCCAAATAACGGCTGAGGTGGTCACGAGCCGGGTCGATAGCAGCGGCTAATTTCTTGAGGTCAAAAACTTTGCCATTCATGCGCTTGTCGAGCAAGCCGCCCTCAACGCCCTCTTTAATGTAGTCAGCGAATTTATCTGCGTGGAGCTTCTTCAGGTCATCAGCTGTTTTGTATTCACCGAGCAATTTACGGTAAATGTTCTTCAATAATAAACGAGCAGCGATCGTATCAAAATCAGGATCATCCTTGACGTTCTGCAAGGCGACTTGGATGACTGCTTCGTCGAGCTCCTCGGTAGTGATGCCGTCGAACAGTGTCAGTTGTAATTCCGATGCGACTTGGACGACTTTGCTGATCTGGTCGGGCAGTCCCTCACTCGCCTCTACCAGAGCCAGGTTGATCGCATTGGCGTCGAATGGTTCGCGAGTGCCATCGCGTTTGACCACGGTTAATGCCATTATAATTCCCCTATGCTACCTTTATTATTTATATGTACACCACACCTCCCTGGTGTTTTCCTCTCAATTCTCGGTGCAAGAATTTTCGAGAGGCACAAGAAGCACAATAACGGTGTAGCGGCCGCTATTATCAATGGAGCCTCTTGCAAAATGTGTATTTTGTTGCAGTACTACATATGTAGTGCTTACGTTAGACTATAAGCCCCCATATATGGATTTTCAAGCATTTTGTGGGTGTTTTTTTGACCACACGACTTTTCACGCACAATAACCCCTTGTGAAAAGAAAATAGCGTCTTGTTTCTTATTTACAACGCTAGATGTGGTGTATTGT
>CAZKIJ010000001.1:27722-31578 GCA_964552895.1 uncultured Candidatus Saccharibacteria bacterium
TGGCGGAGAGAACAGGATTCGAACCTGCGATTGAGTTGCCCCAATACACGCTTTCCAAGCGTGCGCCTTCAACCACTCGGCCACCTCTCCAGCTCACTTAGTATAACTTAAGAAATCTTTGCTGGCTTTTTTGAAAATAAAGGCGAAGCGCAACCCAAGTTTCCCCATGCGCGTCACCATAGGGGAACGTGGCGTGAAACGCTTTCAAAAAAGCCAGCAAAGATTTCTTAAGTTGTTATTTCCACGCCACAATTCCCATTGTCTGTCGAGTGGTTGCGCTTCATAATATAGGGCATGGCCGATACTCCTCCCCCACCAGTTATCATGCTTAAGGATCTGAAAAAGCGATTCGGGCTTGGCGATGCTGAGCATTATGCTTTAGATGGAGTTGATTTGACGATCGAGAAGGGTGAATTCGTGGCGATTATGGGGCCGAGTGGTTGCGGCAAGACAACGTTATTGAACGTCATCGGACTGCTTGATAGTACGGTTGACGGCACGTACGAACTCGATGGTCGCGATGTCACGACACTTGGGTCAAAGCGAATGGCGCAGATCCGTTCGCAGCAAATTGGCTTTATTTTTCAAAGTTTTAACCTTATTAATCGGCTCAATGTGATTGATAATGTCGCGTTACCGTTAATGTACAAGGGGATTAGTAAATTGGCGCGGTTAAAGCGAGCCAGCGACATGCTTGGCACGTTTCATTTGCAAGAACGCGAGTATTACTACCCCTACCAACTGTCGGGTGGACAAACCCAGCGAGTGGCTATCGCCCGCGCTTTGGTGAACGATCCGTCAATTATTTTGGCTGATGAACCGACCGGTAACCTTGATTCGCGTTCCAGCCACATTATTATGGAGGAGTTATCTGATCTGCATAAGCGCGGCAATACCATTATTATGGTGACGCATAATCCGCGGCTCACCACTTACGCCAGTCGGGTGATCACCATGCTTGACGGTAAAATCGATACCGATAGTGGCGCGCCACCAGTAACCAAAGATCCGCTAGCCAAACGCCCGCTCGGTAAAAAGAAGCGCAAACCAAAAAAGAAAGCCAAAAAGTCATGAAGTTCCTGCTCCGCTCCCATATTCAGAATGCCCGCCAGTCACTACGTGCTAATCGCTTGCGCACCGCCCTGACAATGGTTGGCGTCGGTATTGGCGTGGCGAGCGTGACGGCGACACTGGCTTTGGGGACTGGCGCCAGTCAGATCGTCAGTAATCAGGTCAATGATGCTGGTGGCAATATCGCCGTGATTCGACCAACAACGACCGCGATTAACCCCTTGTCACGTATCTCACAGGTGCAATCACCAAGTGGTTTCGCAGCGAGTACGCTGACCGCGACCGATGTTGCCGACATCCAAAAGATTCCGCACGTCACCGCCGCTGCGCCGATTATTGTTATGAGCGGCGCAATAGTCGGTGAATCGACAGCTCCGAGCGGTAGTACCATTGTTGCCAGTACGCCCGATCTAGAAAAAGCCAGCAATCTTAAGGTTCGTGAGGGTCAATTTTTAGACGATTCCATCAGCCCGACGACTGCGGTCATCGGAGCGCAATTGTCGGTTAATATTTTCGGCACCGAAGAATCGGTTGGGCGCAGCGTCACCATCCATGGCACCCAGTTTGCTGTCATTGGTGTATTGCAACGCCAGAACATGCCGATTAATTACAATGGGGTTGATTTCGATAACGCCATTATCATTAATGAATTAGGCGGCAGTCAAATCAACCAAGGTAATATTCAAATTCAACAAATTAACGTCAAAAGTGACTCCGTAAGCAATCTGCCGAAAATCGTCGTCGAGAGCAATAAGCTCCTGCTCACCAATCACCTCGGCCAGACAGATTTCACCATTCTCACCGGTAAGCAAATCTCGCAACCAACCAGCCAACTCTTTTATGCCATCGCCGGCGTGACGACGGCCATCGCCGCTATTTCGTTATTGGTCGGAGGCATTGGTATTATGAACATCATGCTCGTGAGCGTCGCCGAAAGAACTCGTGAAATTGGCATCCGTAAAGCCCTCGGCGCCAATAATAACGATATTATCTGGCAATTCATGATCGAATCGCTCGCCCTTAGTATTGGCGGCGGCCTGATCGGTTACTTTGTTGGCTACGGGACGGCTTTCGGTATCAGTCTCTTCCTAACATTTGACCCAGTCGTTACCTGGCAAATCGCCGTGACTGCCCTCGTCATCTCAGTAGTGACCGGTGTTCTCTTTGGTATCTATCCAGCCGCCAGAGCTGCTAGAAAAGACCCGATCCGATCCCTTCGCCAATACGATTGAACGCGGGGAAAGAACTGCCATTACTTTTTGAGAGACTAAAGGCAGCCCGTCTCGAAAAAAGAGATGGCAGTTCTTTAGAGCTCTTTTTTGAGCCTCTCTATCAGGTCAACGGGTGTCGGATCGACGTTGTTGAGGATGGCAACATAAAAGCTCACGAAGTCGGCGAGAATACAGCCCCACAGTAGCTGAGCTAACAATGTATCACCTTGCAAATGAATCGTCGTAGCTTTTGGCCGTAAGCCACTTAACAAACGATCGGATAATTCAAATCGTTTCAAAATCTGCGGATGCTCTTGATTGCTGATGAGGTCAAAGACGGCAAATGGCTTTTCAATCGGGTGTGAAGTCCACCCCATAAACTCATTATGATTAAACTCGGAATATTCATTCCAAAATGCGAGGTTTTTGCTGGTCTCGTTGAGGCTAATTTTCCATTTGTAGGCGACTGGCGCCGTTAATGGACCGCCGTAAAACACCATCGTTTTGCCAACCATTTGATTGGCAAGTTGCTTCGCATAGTTTTGGTCGGTAGGCACATCAAGCGCCCAGGCTTTCCCAGCTTCGGCTAACCAGGCCTCTAGTTGGGCAATCTCATCCAACCGTGCCGCCTCAATCACGCCAAAATGAACCAGTAACGCGACAATGCCGCGCAGGTTGTAGATCAAAGCCATACGTGGCTGCACGCCAGTTGGCATCGAAACATAGGCGATATCACGTGCGGTCGCTTCTTCGAGCAACCTGCCGCCCGAGGCGATAATTGCCAGCTGTGCACTCTTGGCTTCGGCTTCATGCAACGCGTTCACCGTTTCCTCGGTGTTGCCCGAGTAGCTACTGGCGATCACTAGTGTTTTATCTGAGACATAATTCGGCACGCTGTAATTTCGAACAACCTCAAATGATGTGGTGACTTCTTCTTTCAACCACACCTTTAGCACTAAGGCCGCCAATGCCGAGCCACCCATGCCGGTGATGACGATACTTTCAATCGGACGACCGTCGTGCTCGGGGTTATGAACGGTGACATCAACCGTCACTTGCTGGTATTCATTGGTAATGACAGCAAGTGCACCCGAAGCATCACGTTGCGTGACAGAGTTTTGATCATCTAACATAGACTTGCCCACTCATATACTCCTATGATACAGTAATCAGTAATAAAAGCATAAGGATTTATGACAGGGGTGGGCCGTGGACATTACACCACAAGACGATACGACATCAACGCAACCGATTAGCGATGACCAAGAATTGGCCAAAGCTTTAGCCGGCATCGCCGACGAACCAGAAACACCGGCTGTCCCAGCACCCGAACCAGCCGCCGCCGAAGGTATGCAGTTTGAGGAAGCGCCTGTGGTCGCGCCAACTCCCGTCTCAACGGCAAATGACGTTCCTGTGTCGGTCATCCCGTCTGTTGCTAGTAGCTTAGACAGTATTAAGAAAACCGCCCTTGATGAACTCCGCCCCTTAATTGAAAAAGTCGACCTACCAGCCGAAGAAAAATTTGACACCTACCTGATGTTGATCCGGAGCACCGACGACACGTCATTGATTGA
>CAZKIJ010000001.1:31678-48603 GCA_964552895.1 uncultured Candidatus Saccharibacteria bacterium
GATCCAAGTTATAACGAATCGTTCTTCAAAAATGACTTAGGGCTTCGCAAAGATTTTGCTGAATTTCATAATGAGTCCGAGAAATATAATTTCGACCCTCACGACGATGAGGTCCTTGCCAATTACAAAGAGCATTATCGCCGCGAGATCATGAAACGTGGCCAGCAGTTTGGCTTTGTCGCCACTGAACCACGCCAGTCAGCCACCGAATTCCAAGCCCAAATCGGCTTTTTGCCGGGTGAACTCAAACCAGTCGAGGGTAAATCCGACATTGTCATCGCCGCAGCCGCCGGCCTTTCAAATGTCATTCGTATCAGCGATGCGATTGAGAATATTGCCTTGGGTAAAGTGACGACTGATAACATTATTATCGCCACCTGCGATCGCGCTGTTCCTCAAGCTGAACGCGACAGAGTAGCTGTTAAAAAAGATCCAAGTGGCCACCCATTTGACGTTGAGAGCGCTCATACTGAATACGAATTAATGCAAAAACTCTTCTCTACGCTGACCGGTGCCGAATTCGGCGAAGAAGAACTCGTCGATGCCGGCTACGGCAACGGCCTCAAATCAAAAGTTCGCCATGCTCAAATCGTTATTAACAATGAGATCAAAAACGTCACCATCGTGTCGGCTCCACAAGACCCAAGCCGGCCAGACCCACGCGTCCATACCGAGGAGACTTTCATCGCGGCGATGCCATTCGTCACCCATGATGCCGATAACATCGTCATCGAATCACACGATGCCTGGGTACCTTACCAACAAGTTATTGGCGACCATGTCTTTGGCGTGGATCTTGGTAAGAAAGTGATTGCAACTGGTCCATTTAAATCAGATCGTATCTTTTGGCGTGAAGGAAATGATGAAAAATTCATGGATATTCTCGATGCCCAGGGTGTCGTCGACGAAATGGCGAAGGTCAATCAAGACTTGATGAAACTACAGGTAAAGATTGCGAATAAGATCGCTTCATTTGAGTTAAAAACCACCTAAAAGAGCCTCTTGCGAGGCTCTTTCTATTTAGAAGCCCATACCCCCGCTCGGTGCGGTTGGTACATCCTTCTCGGGAATATCTACTACCAATGCGCCCATCGTCGCGGCGGTTGAAGCGATGGAAACTGCGTTCAACACAGCTTCTTTAGTGACGCGGGCTGGGTCGATGACACCAGCTTTTTTGACGTCAATCAGGCCAGCATCAGGTGAGTTAACATCGATACCAAAGCCAGCTTTGCCCGCTTCAACTTGTGCCAATAAGGCGTTGGCATTCAGGCCAGCGTTTTCCATAATCTGTAGGAATGGCTGTTTCAAGGCGTCTTTTAGTAACTGACGACCAGCGCTGATTGAATCAGTCCCTTTGGCTTGTATGCCGGCGGCAATGTTTACGAGCGTCACGCCACCACCAGCGACGATGCCTTCGGCCAGGGCAGCTTTAGTCGCAGCGACGGCGTCATCGACGCGGAATTTCTTCTCGTCAATTTCGGTTTCGGTGGCACCACCAACTTTGATGACGGCGACTTTACCTGATAGCGCGGCGGCGCGTTTTTCCAAATTGTCTTTATCATATTGACTGGTAGTGGCATCAGCCTGACTTTTGATCTGAGTGATGCGAGCAGCCACCTCTTTGCCGGCACCTTCGATAATCGTGGTTTCGTCCTTACCGACAATGACTTTACGTGCCGAGCCAATGACATCGAGCTCAACGTTTTCAAACGTCATAGCCCGGTCGTCACTGATTACTGTTGCTCCGGTGAGAACGGCAATATCTTCAAAGATATCCTTGCGACGATCGCCAAAACTTGGGGCCTTTACGACAACGGTGTTGAGCGCACCCTTTAATTTGTTGAGAATCAAAACGCTCAATGCTTCGCCCTCAACTTCATCGGCAAAAATGACCATCTCTTTTTTACCAGCCTGGACCAATTTCTCGATAAGCGGCAAGAATTCTTGTGCGGTTGAGATTTTTTTATCAGTGACGATAATGGCTGGTTTTTCGTAGACCGCCTCTTGGCGAGCGGTGTCGGTGACGAAGAAGGGACTTGCCCAGCCTTTATCGGTTGAGAAGCCTTCGACGACTTCAGCTTCCAGCTCTAGGCCTTGGCCGGCTTCGACGGTGACAACACCATCTTTGCCAATTTTCTCGATAACATCGGCGATCAGCTTGCCGATCGTTTCATCGCCGGCGCTAATCGTAGCAACTTCGGCCACGCGATCTGATTTGCCCTCAACGCTTTCGCTCAGCCCCTTGAGGGACTCGATGACCTCGGCACCAGCGGCTTCGATACCCTTGCGTAGTTCCATTGGATTATGACCAGCGGCAATCAAGCGGCTTGCCTCTTTCAGAATAGAGTAGGTTAAAACAGTCACGGTCGTTGTGCCGTCCCCAGCAACTTTGTTAAGTTTGCTGGCGGCTTGCTTGATAAGTTCGGCACCGACTTTATAACCCAAAGTGTCGTCATCTGTGTCTGGTAAATCAACGGCCTCAGCCACCGTCACGCCATCGTGGGTCACCGTTGGGCCACCATAGCCTTTGCCGATTACCACATTGCGACCTTTAGGACCGTAGGTCACTTTTACCGCGTCGTATAACGCTTTGGCTCCTCCTAAAACACGAGCCCGCGCATCATCATCATAAAACACTTTTTTCGCCATAGTCTTATACCGTCGCCAGGACGTCCTCCTCTTTCACAATCAGATAGTCATCAATTTCGGTAACCGCGTATTCTTTATACACGATGTTGTCACCGACTTTAATTTGTTTCACGTCTGGACCAATCGCAACGACTGTCGCTGTTGCTGGTTTTTCTTTTGCGCTATCCGGTAAATATATACCGCTGGCGGTTTGCGTTTTTGCCTCTTCACGGGTCGCGACCACACGGTCAGCCAGAGGCTTGATAGGTACTGCCATTGTCTCCTCCGTTGTTAATTACTCGTCTATTTTAGCACTTGGAGGGTACGAGTGCCAATATTTTTGTGTTGTATAATAAAAATAATGACCGCTCGCTATGCTACCTCCGCCGAAATCGCCGACTGGAATACGCACATCCTTGCTAACCCAGATGGTGGCAATGTTTTTTCAAGTTATGAATATGCCGAGCAAAAAAAGCTGACAGGCTATACGCCACACTTCGTGTTTGTTGGTGATCTGGCGGTGACAATTCTTGAAAAAAACACGCCACCGATGGGACGCTTGTGGTATTTGCCAAAGGGCCCGAACGTGACGTCGCATACAGCCCTCATTGATACGTTAAAAACCCTAGAGTCGCTCGCTCGTCAGCGCCGAGTGTTTGCGATTCGGGTCGAGACCGAATTAGATCGTCGTGAACAACCCACGCTCGCACGCCATGGCATGGTCAAAGCCACTCCCATTATCCCGAATCCTTCGACAATTACCCTGGATATAAAACCAAAACTCGACGATATTCTGCTGCGCCTACCGCAAAAAGGTCGCCACGCCATCCGCCGTGCCGAGCGTGATGGGGTGATAGTCAAGCGGGTTCCATCGAACGAAAAGAATTGTAAGAGTATGTACGCACTGTTGCAAAAAACAGCCGAGGGCCAGTTTGGCATCCGCAATTATGACTACTTTAAAACATTCTGGCAACGGTTTGAGAAAGCTGGCTATGGACAGTTGTTCTTCGCATATGCCGAGGGTAAAATAGTCGCTGGTGCCTATGCCATGACATACGGGACAAAAAGTACCTATAAAGACGGTGCCTCGGTTCGTGAACGCACCGCCTATGGTGCAAGTCACCTCTTGCAGTGGCACGTTATTGAGTGGGCAAAAGAAAAAGGCTCACGTATCCACGACTTTTGCGGTGCGCCGCCGAGTGACCGTATCGACGACCCAACACACCCCCACTATGGAGTTGGTTTGTTCAAGCGTTCTTTTAATAAAACCGTGACTGACTACATCGGCTGCTATGACTGGGTGCTACATACATTCACATACGGTGCCTGGACGCGGCTCGGTGAACGTGTGTATCGCCATTATTATTACAAAAAAACAAAGGATTACTATTATTAACCATACCGTCTTAATGTCAGATGCCCTCCATTTTAGCGTCGAACAAGCTATCAATCCGTATTATGGCGATGGGTCGCTCAATCAGAAACAAGCCATCGAAGAACACCAGCATATCGCCGATCTATTACAACAAGCAGGCATTATTATCACCTCAATACCCTCGCCTGCCACAAGCCAAGACGGGGTGTACACGGCTAACTGGGCGTTAGTACGGGGTGATACAGCCGTACTGGCTCGCTTGCCAGAGGTCAGAAAAGCCGAAGAGGCCTATGCTGCCCACGTGTTAACTGACTTAGGTAAAGAAGTTATTCACGTTCCCGACGGTTTAAAGTTCAGCGGCCAGGGTGATGCACTGGCCTGTGGCAATTATTTATTCTGCGGCAGTAGTTATCGTAGCGACCTTGACGCTCAGAAATTTGCCGCTGATGCTTTGGGGTTTGAACGTATCCAACTACAAACCATTCCCGAATTAGACGCTAATGGTCATCCGATGAATAATGCTGTCTCTGGCTGGGCTGATAGTTTTTTTTATGATATCGACCTCGCGCTATCCATTATTAAGAGTCCTGAGAATGGTCACAAGGGTCTGATTGCCTATTGCCCAGAGGCGTTTATGCCCGCAAGCCGCCACCTGTTGGCTACCTTTGACGGTGTCGACAAGATTGAGGTATCACTAAAGGAAGCCCAAGAGGGCTTCGCCTGCAATTTAGTATCAACTGGTTCAGCTGTGGTGATGAGCGCCAACGCGCCGCAATTGAAGGCCGACTTGGAAGCCCGCGGCTTGCAGGTACTGACACCGGAAATTCACGAGCTCGCCAAGGGTGGCGGCTATATTCGCTGTACTACTTTGACGCTCGACTAGTTCTCTGTGGCTTGGTGGCCTTGAGTTCCTGCAAGGCAGCGCGAGCCACGTCGCTTTCGTTCCACGGATAGTCGCCATCGGCTCGTTCGATGGTCTTTTCATGGCCCTTCCCAAGCAGTACCACCATGTCATCAGCTGATGTTGCCAGCGTCATAGCGTAACCAATCGCCTCTTCACGGTTGGCAATCAGAAAGAGGTCTTCGCCTTCCTTCTTGCCAACCTTTTTAGCACCGGCCGCGATTTGCTGAAGAATCTTCGCGCCATCTTCATCGCGATCATCTTCCTCGGTGACAATAACGATATCAGCGTTTCTACCAGCAATCGTCCCTTGGACTTCGCGTTTCGTCTGGTCTCGACGACCAGCTGAGCCAAAGACGGCGATTAACTTCCCTTTAACTAAGGGGCGAACCGTTTCGAACAAACGATCAAAACCATCTGGAGTACTGGCAAAATCGACGATTACCTTAAACGGTTGGCCTTCGTCGATGCTATTCATGCGGCCCTCCACACCTTCTAGTGAAGCGATGCCCTCTTCGATTTCCCTGACCGACAGCCCCACTGCTCGTCCGACCGCAACGGCTGCCAAACTGTTGTATATATTAAAACGGCCTGGAATGTTCATGCGAATATTGTACGTCTCTGTGCCAATGTGTGCCTGATAGGTGCTGTGGTCCATCGCCGCCTTAATATGATCGGCACGAATGTCGCCGTCGTTTATACCGTAACTGACGCGATTCGGCGTCCAATCGGTGAACGCCACCCAGTTATTGTCGTCGGCATTGGCGATACCTAATCTTTTGCCATGCTTGGCGGCAATCTGGAATAAGCGCATTTTGGCACGGCCATACTCGGCAAACGTCCCATGGTAATCGAGGTGATCTCGGGTTAAGTTGGTGATGACGGCGATTTCATACGGCACGCCCCACACGCGGTGCTGTGCCAAAGCATGGCTCGATGTTTCGACGACCACCCACTCGACGCCCTGTTTTTTAAATTGTTTGAGACGCTTCTGTAACACGCTAGAAGCGGTTGTCGTCATGTGCTCAACCTGGGGTTTAATGTCATTACCAACACCATAAGCAACCGTACTCAAAAGAGCCGACTTCACCCCAGCATTTGTCAACATTCGATGGATCAAAAACGAAGTCGTCGTCTTCCCATTCGTACCGGTGACCCCAATAATATGCATGCCATGCGCCGGAAAGCCATTAGCGGTCGCCATAACGATTGCTTCCAGTAAGTGGCCAGTCGGCTCGATCTGTCGAAACAGTTTAGTCGGAATCAGTTTTTTGACGACTCGGCGGAGATTGGGCATATGTATATTATACTTTCTCACAGTGATATTTACCCAAGCATAGTAGTCGGAAAGACGATTTACAAGCATTTCTCGATCATCCTGATATTTTTTAAGAAAAATGACATGCCTACCACCCCTTTCATTTGCGTCTCCATAATATGACGGCAACGATTATAATCCCAGTGAATAGGCAGATAATACTGACCGTGATAAGCTCCCACTTCCGGCGATCTGAGTACGACATGGGAGCCTGCGAACGTCCCACCGGTTTCTCCATCTCGACTCCTTTTAAGCCCCCTGCCGCAAACCCCGTTTGTGATGTCATCTTGTTGGGTGCTTGTAATATATTCGTCATGTTTAATGACGTTGTTTTCGATACATCACTTTTTGTTATGGGGACTTGGAGCGGTGCATCGTCTGTGACGAGAAATGTTTGATAGTAATCAACTAAACTTCCGGTAAAAGACGTACCATGCACATGAACCGTATGGTACCCAGCTGCCAGAGTGGCTGGTAATGATGTCTTTAAAACGATGGAACCGTCATCACTCACCACTTGGGAAAAGGAAGACATATCTTGCGAATGAATTTCTACCCTCGCTACCGTTCCCGGCTGCAAAGCGCGAGGATAGAGTGAGACGGTAAAAAGTGGAGATGATACCTGAAAGGACGTCACGGAAGTCAACGGCGTCGCCACAGCTTGCGCTGGCGGGACAGCACTCCCCCATCCAATCGGTGGAACCGCAACAAAAGGGGGACATGGCGTACAAGGTGGTGCGTCCGTCAGTTTCCCTACCTGTTGATGAATACTCGTCGCAACCAGTTGATGGCCAAAGGGTGTCGGATGAAACGTTTCGTCGCCGATTAACTTCACGACGCTCAACTGATTGATAGGCGCAACATCATCCCCCACCTGAAGGGCATTCACCGCCGGCGACGCACTTCCGTCACACAATCGATACCCAGCATAGGCATTTTCAACATCGACAAAATAAATTCCCGCTTTTATTGCTGCCTCCTTTATCACCTGATTAATGTAGTTAATACTCTCGGTCACAAACTGTCGTTCATTGAAACTTAACAAGAGATTTGTTATCCCACTACAGGTTCCCTCACTATTTATAATTTGCGGATAATCAACGGCAAATAGTTTGCTATCTGGGGAGCGGCGTTTCAGATCTTGATACAAACGGATAAGCTTTGGTTCAAGGGCCGCAATCTCTTCTCGTGACTGCACTTTCCCGTTTGGAGTCGTCCATTCGCATTCATCAGGCATTACGCATGCTCGCATTTTATCCATAAATCCGACGTCATTACCGCCAATGCCAATCATAATAACCCGCGGTTGATACCTCTCTACAAAACTCGCTTGAGGCGCTTCACCAGGTAAAAACGATGCCAAAGCCGTTTGTTGACGAGCAGAAATCATGTTAGGCGAGAGGCCAAGGCTCTCATCCAACCGATTTCCTTGGCCCCGATACGACGATGTGTCATTCTCGATGTCTGCTATACGTGCCCCCGAACAAGCAATATTTTGAACCGACGTCACACTATCTAAACTAGCCACTAAAAAAGGATAGGACCGATTACTCGTATGACACTTTCCTTGTGGGTTATTTGTGCCTATTAAATAGCGAGCATCGTCGACCTCGCCCTCTCCACTGGTATAGGAATCACCCATCCCTAGGTAATCGAGGCGTGACGCACTAACTGAAGATGTTTTTACAGTAACGAGTCGAATGGTGTTTGGCCAATACTTTACCGCCAGCCATAATGCAGTACCGTCATCGTTTAGCGAAGGGCGCGATGCATAGGTAAAACCGTTCTGTATATTCGCCAACATACTATCAATAAATGTCACCACACACGACGGTATTGTCACAAAAGGTGTCATCAAAGCGTCTTGCCCGCAGCCAGGCGTAATATGAATAATAAAATCGGCAGCATTTTGTCCCGTAACAGCGAGTGCGGTACCATCATTCGAAATTGCCACGTTTATCGAGGGGTCTATCCCATATCCATACGAGAACGGTATTGCGCTTACCCGTTTCATCGAGAGAGTAGTAAGGTCCATAACGCCAAACCCTTGATTGATAAATTCCATTGCCAGCCATGCTCCATTCATCGATAGCGTCATTGCCCCTACGTACACGGGTGGGCCACCACTAGTCCACGCAACGTAATCAGGGTTTGAAAAATCAAAACTGTAACCATCTAAACCTGTCGCCGATAGTATAGGCGTCAGTCGTTTTGAAGCGTTTTTATATATAACAAGAGATGAATAGATGGCCGTATTAACTCGTTGTTTTGTGATAACCACATCTTGCGGCACATCATATAAACACACACTTGGGTCGCAATTCATCAGTCGATAGCCTGTCGTATTCTGACCAAAATGAACCACGGACACTCTCGTCCCTACAGTTCCCACAGCTTCGCTTGCTGTTTTCAAATACGGACAAACCTGTTGGCTATCACGGAATCCCTGAACAACCATGGCCTGGGTAGTAACAGGACACATGTCTAATGGATCAAAAACTCCAGCTATGACAGGCGCACTTGCAACCGTTCCCCCACTCTCCCATGGCTCCTGCGCGGCCTTCGCTGGCTGCGCCACCATTATCATTCCGACAGACATACCTAAAATAACCGCCACTAGTCGTGCCTTTTTCATATTTCCCCACCTTAAATTAAGCTTAATATAAGTATAGCGGAAATGATGCTTTGGGCACAAGTCCAATGAAAAAGAGAGAGCCCGAACGCTCTCTCTTTTCTCTGTTAATCCGGTTTACTGAACAGTAATGCGCTTCGCCTGCTCTTGCTTCAGCTTCTGGAAGCTGATTGTCAAAACACCATCCTCCAGGACAGCTTTGACTTCATCTTCCTTGACACCGACAGGCAGGGCAATCGTACGGCTAAATTCGCCCCAGTAGCACTCTTGAATATGCCAGTTGGTAGCATCGTTTTCGTCGCCACTACTAAGCGTGCCGCTAACGGTCAAGATACCGTCGCTAATGCTAACGTCCAAGTCCTCGCGGTTCACTCCGGCAGTACGGGCTTTAACCACCAAACGGTCTTCGGTCTCGTAGACGTCAACCGCTAATTGGCCAGCCAGCTCTTCGCCCTCTTCTTCCCAGTTATCGTCGCCAACTGGCGCAGCAGTGTCCGTCGCAACAGATGATAAATCATCGTCGTTTAAGAACGCCGCCGCCAATTCATCCTCGATTAGTAAATCGTCGTTTTGTTTACGGGCCATGATATCCTCCACTTTTCTCTAGGCTCTATTGACAAGTAGTCTTCATCATTATAATTGGCATATACGCTATAATCAACTATGAAATAGGGGGAAACGTAAATAATACAATGATAGACGAGTTATTACATTTTGTTGCACCGCACCTCTGTTCCGGTTGTGGAAGAGTTGGCAGTTTGTTATGTGATGATTGTAAATCGTACATCATTCAACGGCCCTTGCGCGGCTGTGTTGTATGTCTTAACACAAGCCGTGACGGTGTCTGCGCCAGCCACCATCTCCCTTATACTAAAGCCTGGGTTGTCGGCGAACGGCGTGATACATTACAACGTTTAGTCGGCAGTTTCAAGTTTCAACACGCCAGAGCGGGCGCCCGCATTTTGGCTGAACTATTACATGAACGGATACCGCTTCTTCCACAAGAAACAATCGTTGTCCCTGTTCCCACTATTTCGTCACACGTGCGTGAACGTGGCTACGACCACACTCGTCTGATTGCCGAACACTTTGCAAAGCGGCGACACTTACCCGTAGAACTCGTCATCAAGCATCAGGGAACGTCGGTGCAAAAGAAAGCCAACAAGAAAACGCGTGCCCTTCAGGCCCAGCATGCTTTTAGTCTTTCAAAACCGGTAAAAGATGTTCCCTACCTCATCATCGACGACGTTATTACAACTGGAGCAACCATCGAATACGCAAGCGAGTTACTGAAACAAGCTGGCGCTGCCGCTATCTGGGTTGGTGCCATTGCTCGCCAGCCCCTCGACTGAATGAGCCGTATCTGTTAAAATGGCACGAGTCATCCTGGAGAGGTGACCGAGCGGTTTAAGGTACTTGTCTTGAAAACAAGCGTGGGGCAACTCACCGCGAGTTCGAATCTCGCCCTCTCCGCCATAAAAAACGATCCTCTACGGATCGCTTTTTAATATTAGGCGGCGATAACATGCTATGTCTTGGTCGTCTATTAAAAAAGATACCGAGACAGGGGTCAGGTTCTAGCTCGCCCCTGAATTTTGTGCTACAATCACTGAGTTGCTCTCAATGAAATAAAAAGAGCAGCCCGAGAGTGAATCCATTTCATTCCCGGCGCGATGAGAGAACCTTTGGTTTGTCTCACACCCACGGAGGAGTACCCAAGTGGCTGAAGGGGACGGTTTGCTAAATCGTTAGTCTGGGGAGACCTGGAGCGGGAGTTCGAATCTCCCCTCCTCCGCCAAGAAAAGTAGATGACCGCAAGGGTCATCTTTTTGTTATCATAAATGCTATGAAGCCTGTTTTTATCACTGGTAATCTTAACAAAGTTGCCTACTTGTCCAAGATGCTCAATATAGAGCTTGAGCATCATAAAATTGACCTCGATGAGATCCAATCTGTCGACCCCAAAAAAGTCATAGAGCACAAAGTTTATCAAGCGTATGAAATGATGAAGAAACCCGTATTAGTAGAGGATACTTCACTTAGCTTTACTGCCCTAGATGGTCTTCCGGGACCATTTATAAAATTTTTCGTCGAGGCTCATCAAGGTCTGGAGCATATGTGTCGCATGCTTGATGGTTTCAGCGATAGATCTGCATACGGCTCTGTTATCTACGGTTACTACGATGGTAGAACGTTACGTTTTTTTGAAGGAAAACTCAACGGACAGATAGCAAGCCATCCAAGGGGCGAAGGGGGTTATGGATGGGATAAAATATTTGAACCGGAAGGTTACAACGGACTCACTCGTGCTGAACTGGATAACAACCAGGACATCAAAACATATAATATGTTACGAGATATAACTGGCCTTAGGTCTTTTCTTAAATCACTATAGTTATCGTCACATAGATACTAAATGAAGTGAAGAAAAGCGCGAAGCATTTTTCTGAACAAGTGAACGGAGGAGGCTTTCGCCGATACCTCCCCTCCTCCGCCAAACCAAAGAGATGACCCGAAGATTCATCTTTTGATATCATGTACATATGAATGACGATTCTATCGGTGAAGGTTACTTCTCGGGCCCTGTAAGGCTGAATAGCAACGGTGGCGTTGTACCAAATACAAATTCTAATGGCTCAGATGAAATGTATGTTGACGCCGTACGTGTAGTGATTGAGTTCGGCAAAGCCAGCTCTAGCCTTCTGCAACGTCGTCTCCGCCTTGGGTATGCTCGCGCAGCCCGTTTAATCGAGGAGATGGAAGAGCGAGGCGTTATTGGACCCGCTGATGGAGCACGCCCGAGAGACGTACTCGTAGTAAGCATGGAAGAAGCACTCGGCTCGGAGCACATGCAAGCCACTGCTCAATCCCAACAGCCAGTTGCACCGCCAAAAACTGAAGACGAGAAGATGATTGATATAGTCCGACAGCTTGAACAAGATGTCGGCTTTCAAGAAGCAATCAATGATTACCAAAACTGGATAAAGATGTTTTTCGAGATTACGGAGCGTAAGGTTTCAGTTCTCGATGCATATGGTGACGAGAACTGGGATGCACTCTACGAAGAGATCGCTACCCTCCTAACAAAAGTCTACAAACAAGAACGCGCCAAAGGTCATCAGATCGACGTAGTTTATGATTACCGAGATTACTACCTGTCACCAGGCAATATATCGCAACGATTCAATATCCTTGCAAGAATGACCACCCGCTTCCTTGCGTTCTTAGGCTTATACCTAGAAATAAAGTTCAAAGAATACTACGAAGCCAATAAAGGCTCTGTCGGAAAACGCTCGACTTACATGAGCTTTGATAGCCTCAGTGGTGTGGAATTTGAAGGTTACATAGCACGACTACTGAAACAGCTCGGTTATACCGATGTCACCGGCACGCCCGTAACTGGTGATCAGGGTGCGGACTTAATCGCAAAGAAAAACGGTGGAATCTACGTAATTCAGGCGAAGAGATATGCCAAACCTATTGGCAATAGTGCTATCCAAGAGGTTGTTGGAGCCCTAAAGTTCTACAACGGTCAGCGTGCTTGGGTTATAACAAACTCCACCTTTACTCCAGGTGCAGTTGCCTTGGCGCAAAAAAACGACGTCAAGCTTACGGACGGACAAGGTATCGCTAGGATGATCATACAAGCAGAGAAAGAGACACCCCGCAAGCTTATTCAGTAACAACTATACTTATCACATTAGCTACATAAATATGTATTTATACTAATAATTCCGAAAGGATGAAAGCGAATTAAATCGACAGGTTGTTTCTCACCTTATGGTAGACTCACCTGTTAAGAAAAGGAGATGACCAGAATGGTCATCTCCTTGTTTGTTACAATAATGCCTATGAGAGAGATCGAGATTAAAGCTAAAATAGCCAATAAACAATCGCTCCTAGAAGCGATTGACCGTGCAGGTGTTAAACTATCGTCACCCATTAAGCAGCATGACGTTGTCTATGGTCAAAAAGGCGTAGCCGATAATGCGCCCGGTTCAATCTGGCTTAGGATCCGTACAGAGAATGATACAAAAATAATCTTTACACTCAAGCAACAATACACCGGTGGTTTGGATAGTATTGAGCACGAGACAGAAGTGGCCGATGCTAATGAATTGACAACGATCATCAACATACTTGGTTTCCAGCTTTATTCCGACCTCACAAAAACACGCCAGAAGGCGAGATACAATAATATTGAGATTTGCGTGGATGATGTGGAGGGACTCGGTGTTTTTCGTCGGAGCCGAACAACTTGCAAATGAAGATGTGGACGGGAAGGCAATCACAAATGAGCTCTGGAAGGAGCTGGAGAGATTCGGTGTCCAACGATCAAGTGAAGTTTTTGAAGGATATGATGTATTGCTGAATCATAAACACGCAGAAGAATCAGAATAAAATAACTTCATACACTCGCTCAGACTCATCGCCCTTTTACTTCTCCTTCTCGTTTCATAGAAATTCCGCCGCCCAACTAAACAAATGGCACATCTGTTCATCGCTTAGTTTACCCTCAGTTAATAGTGAAATTTTTGTGCCCGCACGCTACCATAAGATTATGTCTTTCATTCTCATCGTAGCCGTATCAGATAATGGCGTCATCGGTAGTTCACGTGGCGAGAGCTTGTGGCACCTTCGGGACGATCTGCGCCATTTTAAGAAGCTCACCACCGGCTTTCCCATTATCATGGGGCGAAAAACCTACGATAGCATTGGCCAACCGCTCCCCGATCGAACAACTATTATCGTCACTCGCTCGGATCGTCACATCCCTGGCACCTTGATCGCCCATACGCCAGCCGAAGCGCTGAAACAGGCGAAAGAAATAAACGAGACGCACTATCTCATCGGTGGCGCCGAACTCTATACCGCCCTTTTTTCGCAGGTGGACGAGATCTGGCTTAGTCGGGTCCACACCCATAGTAATGGTGATGTTGTGTTTGATCCACCCCTACCGTCACACGAATGGCGGCTCGTTGAGCGTGAAGAAATTGCGGCCGATGAACACAATGATTATGCATTTACGCGTCTGCACTACTCTCGTACCCCTGGACATTAAATAATCTTTGTTATATAAAAGCGTTATGAACGAGAAGCGCGAGAAGGAACCAATGCTTGAGAGTAAGGAACACTACCCCTACGTCAGTCGAAGCCTTATTCGATTATTTAATGAGGGACGACTCGATAATGTAAAGTCAGTTCTGGTCGAACCAGAATACGGCTACCTCGCCAGCATCAATTACAAAGACGGGAGCACACGTATTACGTATGGTAATGATCTTGGGCTCAATACTGGAACTTCTGGTGAACTAGCGAAAGATAAAGGCCATACAAAATTTATACTCAGAAACTTAGGTGTGGCTGTTCCTGAAGGCCGAGAATTCTTGATGCCATGGTGGGCTGATACGATTCGTGACAAGCAACGAGCGCACGGACATGAATTGTCGAATATTGCTGATGAAGCCTTTGAATATATTGCCGATTCTCTTCACTATCCGGTGTACGTCAAACCAGTTGCCGGTTCAAAGGGTGGTGATGTCTATCGAGTTGAGAACAACGCCGAACTGCAAGAGATATTTGATATATATGACGAAAAGAAAATTCGTCTGGCGGTAGTAGAACAAGCAATTCCTCTGCCCGACTATCGTATTGTCATGCTCGACGGCGATCTTATAAGTGCCTACCAGCGAATCCCTCTTGCTGTCCAGGGAAATGGCATTGATTCCGTGGAACGTCTTCTTGAAAAGTTGCAAAAGAATTACGAAGCGCAAGGTCGGGACACAAGATTAACGCCAGAGGATCCGCGGATTATTCGCTACCTTGGTCAAAAAAGTCTCAGTATGCAGCACATCCCCGCAAACGGAACACGCCTGACGCTCGCTTCGGTCTCTAACCTGTCGGCTGGTGGGACTTCACTTGACGTCTCTGACACAATTGCCCCTCAATGGCTAGAGTTATCGAAAAAAATCGCAAAGGGTATGAATCTGCGCCTCTGTGGCGTTGACCTTGCCTGTGCAGACATTGCTAGCAATGATGCTGCTTATGCCGTATTAGAAGTAAACGCTGCGCCAGGCCTTGATCATTACGCATCGTCTGGTGATGAGCAACGAAAGATTGTCGATGACCTGTATGTTCGAGTTTTGAACGTCTCTGTCCCTCAAGCGAAATAAAGTGCTCATGGTATACTAATCTCATGGAAAACGTGCCGCAACCGCCAGACCAGCAAGAGCCACAAAAGCCGCTCAATTATTGGCAACAAGACCCCAACGAGCAGCAGACGCAGCACGCCCCTGAAATGACGTTCGACGGCCCCGTCGCTGCACCCACCACCGATGAAAAATTGACCGCAGAAGATCCCGTCAATTGGACCGCCCAAGAGTATATTCACCTTGAGAAAAACGGCCTCTGGTTCACCATTTTTGCCATTATCGTCCTTGGTATTGTCGCGCTTGATATTCTTGTCCTGCGCACCTGGACTATTTCGTTGCTTGTCATCGTCATTGCTATTGCTATTATCATTTATGCTCGGCGTGCACCCCGTACCTTGCATTACGCTATTAGCCCTTCACAGGGACTCTACGTTGGTGAGCGTTTGTACCACTTTGACGAATTCAAGGCTTTTGGCATGATCCGCGACGGTCAACACTACTCGATTATGTTATTGCCAGTGAAACGCTTTGCCCCAGGTGTCTCGGTTTATTTTCCCGAAGAAGCCGGCGAACGAATCGTCGATATTCTCGGCAAACGGTTGCCGATGGAAAACCTCAAACTTGATGCGATTGACATCGTGACACGTTGGCTCCGTCTCTAGATTTTCTCTGTTAAGCATGCTACAATAGCCGATGTTCGCTTATTTTGTGGGCGAAAGCACATTCTCGTTACAGACAATGAGCGTTGCGTCAAATACAACGATCATTGTCGCTTGCACCCGTAGCTCAGCTGGATAGAGCGTTGGCTTGCGGAGCCAAAGGTCGTGTGTTCGAATCACGCCGGGTGTACCATTTTGAGAATAATAAAGAGCCCCCGAGGGCTCTTTTTATGATGCCTGTTGCCACTCTTGTGCGGTATGTGCCAGCAGGGTTGCTGTTAATCCTAACCTCCCCGCGCTGTGATAAAGATAATCATAAAAAACATCAAAAGCTTCCACGCTTGTTTCAGCTGCTGGTCCTCGGAACACTTCGACCACCGTCTGACTTACACCGATGCTTAATCGTGTCGATGACGTCTGGTGTCGCTGTTCTAACGCTATACATAACCCGCCATGTGATATATTCACGATCAATCGATTGTACTCGCCGCTTTCCCAATCAGTGACCTCCCATTCAGCCCGACTGGCGTTTACCGTGTCGCTTTCGACACCTTTCTCCATAAGATCATGCGCAAAAGGGATCAAGTCGCTTGTTGGATATGAGTGACGAAGGGTTTCAAATGTTTGTTTGTAATAGGGCGCTTTTGCCATATTACTTTTACTATAGCACTTACGGCAAAAAATAACTCCGCTTTATGAGCGGAGTTATAAACAGGTATAGCAATTAATAGCCAGAGAAGTAATGAGAGCTCGGTTGTTGATAGCTATTGCTGTTATTGTTGCCTGATATAAGTGACAAGACGACGAATAAGACGACGAAAATGATGTTCAATAGAACGCCGATACCACCCATAATCGTACCGGCGAGGGCCATGCCGCGGTTCGGCGCCCGTTTCACCAGACCAACAATTCCTAACGCAAGCGCGGTTCCGGCAATGACGAAGCCCCAAAACGGCGCCCACGCAAAGACGATGCCGATAATGCCCACGATCATCGCCGCCAGGGCAATCCCCCTTATGTTATTCGAAACTGGCCTCTCACCTTTTTTTGGTGTTTTTTGCTCTGCCATATATACTCCTCATTTATACCTTTAAGATACACCGTGGAACGGTAGTCGACAAGAGCCTTCATCTGTTACAATGAGAATTCTGGAGAGATGCAGGAGTGGTTGAACTGGCCGCTCTCGAAAAGCGGTGAGCCGCAAGGTTCCGAGGGTTCGAATCCCTCTCTCTCCGCCACGTTGTTCACGTTGGAACCCCT
>CAZKIJ010000002.1:0-38690 GCA_964552895.1 uncultured Candidatus Saccharibacteria bacterium
GTAAAAAATATCTCCGTCGCCTGCGCATCGACACCGTTTTTGGCATGCTATTCTCTAACGTGACGGCCTGGTTTGTAATCATTGTCGGCGCGGTTGTGTTAAATAGTGGCGGTATCACCAATATTACATCGGCGGCTGATGCGGCCAGTGCGTTGGAACCGCTCGTTAAAGGCTTTCCGAATGCCGGCTTTATTGCCGAACTGATCTTTACAGTAGGGATTGTCGGGGTAGGATTGATGAGCATACCCGTATTAGCCGGTTCATCATCTTATGCTATCTCAGAAACGTTTAACTGGCGCGAGGGTTTGTTCCGCCGTTTTAAACAAGCTCGACAATTTTATCTTGTGATCATTGTTGGTACTCTCCTTGGGTTGCTCATGAACTTTACTGGTCTCGATCCAATCAAAACACTCGTCTTGTCGGCTGTCTTTAATGGTATTGTCGCCGTGCCACTGATTTACATTATCTTACGCGTTGTAAAGAGCGAGAACATCATGGGTGAATATAAAGCACACTTTTGGTCAAAGTTTGGCCTATGGCTGACATTCTTGGTCATGTTAGCTGCCGCAATCATTTTGTTGCTCTCTTTCGTCATGTAGCCTATTGACGCTTACGTATATACTGGGTATATACTATAGATAGTCATGTTCGTACTATCTGCGAGGGTTTTTCACGGACAGGCTTATACACACTCTCCATAGTCACTCTATGGGTTTAGAAGCCACCAACGGTGCATGCACACTCAGGCAAAATAAGTTTCTGAAGCGCCCCTGCAGCCGTCACAATTCTACGTGATATTTGGTCAATAGAGTTCTACGTAACGGTAGAGAACTTTTTCCCAAATCACTCCTTATAAAATCCGTTGCTGAATCTGTCAAAGGAATCGGCGTTTTTGCGTTCTACGCATCAATCAATCTATATAAGGGAGAATTGCTATGAAAAACAACACTATCATTAACGAATCAGTCGCGGTCACGGTTATGGGCTTCAAGAAGAACTTGTCGCCATACCCACGTCGTATGGAGTTTCGTGGCGTCGTCTACAACTTCCTCGATGCTGGCTTACGTTGCTTAGTTCGTAAAGGCAGCCACATGACGGAAGTCTTAACGATGACTGATGGCCGCGCTTACTTCCACATGCGCAGCGACAATCATGGCGGCAGCTGGACACTGGTAAATATTGAGTCGTAGGCTCCGTTTTGATCCTCTTCTCACCACCGTGAATAAAAAAGAATCTTGGTATACGCCAGGAATCTTTTTTTTATTCAGCGTCCGTCTATTGGCAAAAAAGAAAGCCAGGACGGAGATACGAAAATATCCCTTACAGGTGCAAGGGATATTCCGTTTGTGGGCGAGGCGCTTTATGACACGCGAACGAGACGAGCTTGGTTAATACTTAGGCCTGCACTCCATTCAACGATGTCCTTAACAGTCTTACCGATGAGATTTTGACCGAGTGGGCTCGAAACAGAGATACGACCGTCGCTCGGGTTAGCTTCGATTGACTCAACCAGTGTGTAGCGGAACAGACGTCCCTGCTGATCTATTAGGTCGACAACCGAACCAATGGCGACCTTGAGTCGTGCACGGTGGCTTGGTAATATCTTAGCGTTTGTCAAAGTGGTGTGCTTGTCGGCTAACTCATTTTCAACAGCTTCGAGTTGAGCCAAGCGTTCGATCCGGTCCAGACGGTCGTCATGGCTGGTCGATTTGCTTAGGTCACGGAGACCTTTGAGAATCATTTGGCGATCGTGCTCCAGTTGGGCGACTGCTTTGCGCAGTTCTTTCATGCCTTTCTTGCTTAGCAAGATCGTTTTTCCTTTTATATTCTCTTTTGTGTTACCAGTGATGGTGGTGTTCATAGAATGTTCACTCCCTCCTTGCGTATCGGTCTCTTACTGAAGACACGACACTGTTTTATGTTGTCGTAGCTTGTTTGGTGTGACGTGCTACTGTATTAACTATTATACAAAAGGCTGAAATGTTTCTGAAACACCTACCCTTAACGTGTTGTAAATTTTCCATCTTTAAAGTGATAGCTTTTACTCTTTTTGGTCTGGTCTTAAATAATTTTTTGTTGAAGATAGCGAAATTCCGTCACTTCATTAGGGGCGCTAGTGGCGGTAATCTCACCATTGTGCAATTCGGCAATTTGTTTTGCGATTGATAAACCGAGACCAAACCCCTTATGTTCGCCACTCGTTCGGGATGAGTCAGACCGGTAAAAACGGTCGAAAATGTGATTCAACGCCTCAGCCTCAATGCCACATCCTTCATTGCTCACAGAGAAAAACGCTTGATTGTTTTTGGTCGACCCCACTTGGACAACCACAGTTGTGTCTTCAGGACTATATTTTAACGCGTTATCAATCAGTACCGTCATTAGTTCAATCAAGCTTGTCTCGTTAGCGAGTACTTTGATTGTGCGGCCAGATAAGGCCAAGCGTTTATGCGGTTGCTTAAAGCGGTTGACCGCCTCTGTGGCAACGACGTTCAGATCAAGCGCTTGCTTATGTAACTTTTTATGATCCATCCGTGACATCGCTAAAAGCATTTCTGACATGCGGGAAAGACTATCAACTTCTTCAAGGTTACTCCGTAGGATGTGCCGTAGTTCTTCTTTGCTCAAATTGGCATCGCGAATAGTCACTTCCAGCTCGCTCTTCATAACAGCCAGGGGTGTCCGTAATTCATGGCTGGCGTCACTCACAAACCGTGCTTGGGCTTCGTGAGCTTCTTGAACGGGCCGTAGCGTGCGTCGCGCCAACACGTAACTAATGCCACTGCCAACAATCAATATAACGACATTGATGTACGTTAATTGAACAGAAAACGTATTGGCTGCTTGACGATTTTCGGCTGTACGGAAACGTCCCGTTGCGTCAACAGACGTCTGAAATTGAACCGCCGTTCCATAATGTGCAAGCCGTGCATTGACTTCACTGAGACTAATTTGATATATGGCAATACTAAATAGGATACTGATAGTCATCAAGATCCCAACGTACCAGGCGGTCAATTTTAACGTTGCCGACCGGAACACAGAACTATTTTGCCTCTAATTTGTAGCCAAAGCCCCGAACAGTATGAATAAGCGGTGTTTTGAACGGTGCATCAACTTTGTTGCGTAAATACTTAATGTACACTTCAACAGTATTTGGAAGAATATCCGCGTCGTAATCCCAGACATGACTAATAATGACATCTTTATTTAATGGACGACCCGGATTACGAAGCAAGAACTCCAATAAAGCGAATTCCTTACTTGTCAGAGAGATGAGAGTGTCACCCCGTTTTACCTCGTACGTAATGGTATTTAAGGTTAAGTCACCAATGCTAAGAATTGTTGCCTGTTGCTCAGTCGGACGACGCAATAAGGCACGGACACGAGCCAATAATTCTTCGAGGGCAAACGGCTTAGCGAGGTAATCATCGGCACCAGCATCGAGACCGCTCGTACGTTCGCTGACACTCCCTAACGCGCTGAGTAATAACACCGGGGTATGCACGTGCGCATCACGCATAGCTTTCACAACTCCAACACCGTCGTATTCGCCGGGAATCATTCGGTCGATAATAGCCACGTCATAAGGCTCGGTCGTTGCCATTGCAAAGCCGCTATCGCCATCATAACAAACATCAACAGCGTAATTTTCCTGTTCCAAAGCTTTCTTTAATGCACGTGCAATTTTATGCTCATCTTCAATAACCAAAACTCTCATACTTTATATCCTATTCCTCTCTGCTGACAGATGCCTTAATTTTAAAGTTGTGTGGAAACTTGTATAGCGTATTTGTCGCTCCACGCTTGCATGCTTTGGAGAACGGGAAGGAGGTCATTGCCTTTTTTCGTTAAGCGATACTCACAGCGACTACTCGATGGGGTCGTCAACTTGACAATAATGCCATCCTGTTCCAAGCGATCGAGACGAGCGGAAAGCGTGCGCGGATTAATCCCCTCGACAAAGTCTTGCAGATTACAAAAACGAACATTCTTTTCGTTTGCAAAATAGCGCAACAATAACGGTGTCCATTTATCACCGAGAATATGCGTTGCTGCGTCTACACAGCCGACATTTTCACTGATAGGTACTTGTTCCATGTCCTCTTTAGTATAGGAGGTATCCTTTATTTTGTCAAAATTATGACATCTTTTTATCAGCTTATTTTCATATAGTCAGTATGGTATAATGCGACTATGAAACCACCTATCAATATTGATACTCGTACCTTTGTTCGATTTTGGCTCGTTGTAATTGGTTTTATTGTTGCCGCACTGGCGATCTATTTTGCACGCAGCGCACTGGTTATTTTAGGGTCTGCTCTTTTTTTGGCACTCGCCTTAAATGTGCCCGTCTCGGCGATTGCCCGCCGCTTACCTGGTCGTAGCCGAGTGGCCGCAACGGCGATTTCATATGTTGCCGTCGTGTTGGTCTTGGGTGCTGTTCTCGTTTTGGTTGTACCGCCTATTGTCCAACAAACCGCGAAGCTTATTCAAAATGTGCCAAGCTTTATCGACAATGCGAGCGGTCAATGGAATGGTGCGAAAGACTTAGTGAAACAGTATAACTTGCAACCGCAGGTTGACAGTGCCGTGAATTCAATCAAGAATAACACGGCCAGTTGGGCGGGAAACGTTGGCCAGACAGTAATTGGTGGTATCGGTTCAATCTTTGTATTCATTGCTTCGGCCTTCTTAGTATTGGTGCTTACGTTTTTGATGTTGATCGAGGGACCATCATGGCTGCAACGACTATGGGGACTGTACCATAACAAAAACCGTATGCAGACACACAAACGTGTACTCTCAAAAATGTATGAAGTCGTGTCTGGATACGTCATCGGCCAGTTGGTCACCGCACTGATCGGTGCAGTAACTGCTGGTATCGTAGTGGCCGTTATAGGGATCGTCGTCCCGCAAGTTTCGATCAGTTTGGCACTACCTGCTGCTGCAACCGTCTTTGTTTTTTCACTTATCCCAATGTTTGGATCAACCATCTCGGCGGTATTAGTAACGATATTGATAGCATTAAATAGTATCCCTGGGGCGATCGCTTACCTTATATTTGTCGTTATTTATATTCAGATCGAAGGTAATGTAATTTCGCCTCGTATCCAGTCGCGAAAACTTGATTTGACTGCTTTAGCGGTATTAGCGGCATTAACTGTCGGATTGTACCTTTTCGGTTTAGTTGGTGGTATCATTGCTATTCCTATCGCTGGCTGTATCCGCGTCTTACTCGAGCAGTATCTAGAGAGTCACGAAGACAAGAAGTTACCTGAACCAAAACACCCACTTCTTTAGGAACGTTCCCAAATTGTACCGTGTGACGTATCACGGAGAGTAAGACCACGATGTTGAATCTGGTCACGAAGTGTGTCAGATGCGGTCCAGTCTTTTTGTTCACGGACACGTTCCCGTTGGATGATAAGCTGTTTGATCTCATCATCGATGTCTGGTGTCGATTCAGTCAGCTGCAGACCCAACGTCTCGTCAATCGTTTCGAGTAATGCGATGAAACTGTGACGATTGATGGTATCGATGTTTTGAGTCCCCTCAATATGTGAAAAAGCCTCGTCAATAATGCTCAATGCTTGTGGTGTATTAAGATCGTCGTTCAGAGCTTCAATCACCCGCTGAGACATAGGGTACAATGACAGTGTTTTATCTTCGTCGTGCTCCACGGTGTCGTGAATTTGGTGGCGTAATTCGGCAATGTGGCGCCAGTTGGCGAGACGTCGTTGTGCTGCTTCGAGGTTCTCAAAAGTAAAATTACCTTCGCTACGGTAATGGCTCTGCAACACAAACATGCGAAAATCAAGAGCGCTGTAACCTTTTTTAGCAAGGTCATTAAGAGTGTAGCCATTATTAAGGGATTTACTGATTTTGGTACCGTTTACTTTTAAATGATCGTTATGAAGCCAAAAGTTGGCAAATTTCTTGCCAGTCGCAGCCTCAGACTGCGCAATTTCGTTCGTATGGTGAACCGGAATATGGTCAATACCACCAGTATGAATATCAAAGGTCTCACCCAATAATGACATCGCCATCGCGCTACATTCCAAATGCCATCCCGGGAAGCCCATAACGCCCGATTCACCATCAAGTAAACTAGCGGGTGTTTCCCATTCCATGTCACGTTTTTCATCAGCGGGACTGAACTTCCAGAGTGCAAAATCACTCGGATGGTGCTTTTGGGGATTGTATTCAACTCGAGCGCCAGCTTTTTGCGCCGCTAGATCAAGGCCGGCAAACGAGCCGTAAGTCGGAAACTTCATGGTATCGAAATAGATACCGTCATCGATGCGATACGTAAAGCCTTTTTCTTTAAGTTTTTGGACTAAATCGAGTTGTTCCTGAATGTAATCGGTCGCTTTCGTCATAGACGTCGGCGGGATGAGTCCGAGATCATTCATACCATGTAAAAAATCGTCGGTATAAAATTCAGCAACTTCCCATGCAGTCTTGTGTTCACGCCGCGCACCCTTCTCGAGCTTATCCTCTCCCTCGTCTGCATCACTGGTTAAATGACCAACGTCGGTGATATTCATGACACGATTCACCTTGAGGTCATTTGCCAAAAGAGTTCGTATCAAAATATCCCAGTAAATGTATGCCGTCCAGTTACCGACATGGAGAAAGTTGTATACGGTTGGGCCACAGGTATAAAGAGTGACGTGTCCAGGGACGAGCGGCTGAAAGACATCAACTTTTTTGGTCAATTGGTTATGAAGCTTGATAGTCATGGAGTGCCTTATTTGTTGCGGTAAGTAATTCTGACATTATTTTGTCATACTCTTCGTAAACACGAAAGCCAGAAGCATAGGGGTGACCACCACCACCAAAGAATCCAGCGACTTGCTCGGCAATAGGAATGTTGGCTCGTAATTTCCCTGTCAACTTTCCGTCGGGGTAGGTTTTAATTGCGACGGCTAACTCGACTCCCTCTACGAGACGCATTTCATCGAGGACTAAGACACTTGGATTATACAGGTCGCTATAACGTTCTATCTCATCCCATGGAATATGGATGACCGCTAGCTTTCCATCGAGGAAGTATTCGATACGTTCGATCAAGCGGCCTTTATACTCGAGGATTTCGGCTGGTTTTTTCATAAATTCACGTCGACGTGACTCTACTTGATGATTATGCGCTTCTAACTCGTCTAAATCAGCAACGATTCGGTAGGTTTGTGGGGTAACAGCCTGGGTTGTTAAACCAAGACTATCGCTCATAATGGCGATTAACATATTTTCAGCGGCTTGTTGGGTAATGATCCAGTTGTTCTGCTTCGCGAGTTTATAAATAATTTCACTTGTTGCAACCGCGTCTTCGGCCAGCATCGTATGTTCAAACGACAACGTGGATGGCGTCGTGTGGTGATCGATCACTAAAACGGGGTGAGTTTCAAGAAAGTGCCGTACGCCAGGTATGTCCAACACTTTACCAAGTAACACGTCGGCTGCCGTGTCCACGATAATTGCCGCATCAGCAGTGGTATCGAAATCCGGGCTGACTCTGTCCCAGCCGTTGATATAACGAAGATATTTTGGGATATCGACTGGGCAATGAAGGCGAACATCTTTGCCCAATTCGCCGAGCACTTCTTCGAGCGCCAGAGCCGACCCTAGTGAATCACCGTCGGGATTTTCGGCTTGAATGATAACGATTTTTTGTGCGTCATTGATAAAATGTGTCGCGTGGTCAAACATGAGGTCTATTGTAACAGATTACAAGAGACGCCGCCCTTCGAGAGCATGACTAAGAGTGATTTGATCAGCGTACTCGAGATCAACACCGACAGGGATACCGCGAGCTAAGCGGCTCAAGATAAGCTCGATACCCGCCTCTTTGATGGCTCGCTGCAAGAAGAGTGCAGTCGACTCTCCTTCCACGCTTGCATTAGTGGCGATGATGACTTCTTTCACTTCATCTTTTTTCAAGCGTTCGATGAGTTCAGGGATATAGAGCTGTTCGGGACCAACGCCGTCAATAGGGCTGATTGCGCCGCCTAACACATGATAGGTGCCTTTAAATTGGCCCGTTCGCTCCAAAGCAACGATATCCAAGGGCTCTTCAACAACGGCGACAAGGCTTCTATCGCGCTCGGGGTCACTATAGAGTGGCGATACGTCCTCTAACGCGTCAATTAAAGCAAAGGTCACCGGACAAGTTTTTACCTGTGAATGGATATCACGGATAGCGGTCGATAGGCCGATGTTCGTCGACTCGCGCGCCCGTAATAAAAAGTAGGCGTAGCGCTCTGCTGTGCGCACACCCACGCCTGGTAATTGACCAAGTTCATCAATGAGCTTTTCAAGAGCTGCTGGCAGCAAGCGGGCCATCTATAATCCGAGGTTGCCGAGGCCACCCATCAGCGGTTTCATTTTTTCAGCGGCAATTTCTTGAGCCTTTGCCAACCCATCACGCACGGCAATCTCTAGCCAGTGTTCCAGTTCGCCAATATCATCCAGGTCAACTTGCGCTGGGTTGATGGTAATTTTTTTAATCTTTAATTCACCAGTTACTTGTACGATGACGGCACCATCACCGGCTTCGACTTCGATAATCTCTTTTTTTAGATCATTCTGTGCTTTACGCAACTGATTTAACATTTTCATTTGGTCAAATGCGGCCATATGCTGTCTCCCTTTTAACTATCTCTATTATATGCTATTTTGTATCTGTTTTGTAGACATAGAATCGATCACTGTCTGTGCTATTCCTCGACGTTATAATACGAGTGATCTTGTAACCGGGATACTGTTTGTAGGCGTCCCGTGTGGTGGTGAAACTCTGGTCGCCGCTAGTGGTCGTCACAATTAGGTTTTTATCATGGCGCGCGACAGCGCTATAAAATGCTAATTGATCTTGCGTGACAACCAATCGCTTCGTATTCGCTGGAAGCAATTCAAGATCATTACTAAAGTTTTGAGTGGTTTGCGGCTCATAGAAATAGCCATAGGCGTAGCGGTCGAGCCCCGAACTGACGAGGGCAACAACGAGCAAAATCAACGGAACGAGACCTACGACTCGCGCGTAAGGATTACGTGGAAATAAACGATACCAATAGCTTATGAGGGCCTGTAACCCGATGGCTAGTAACAAGACGAGAGGCGTAAAGATTACAGAGGTAAAATTCGGGTTAATAAGTAAGACCGGAATAAGACAGAGGATCCAGGCGATAATGAGATAACTTTGTGTCGTCTCTCTAGTACGAAAAACACGGTATGCGCCATACGCAATCAGTAATAATGACCCCATGCCAAATACTGGCGTCATTAACGTTGTACTACTTGGTTTCCAGAACTCGACGTATTGCTTCCCGATCGTCACGATGTTCGCCCAAAAGTCCGGGAATTTTGCCGGTGCGCCAAGTAACGTCAGCGCGAGTGAAGGATTTGTAAAAATACCATAAAGCAGCGGCGAAATGATTATAAAACCAAGAATGATTGCCACTGTTAACTTTACTTTTGAAAGTCGACGAATAATAGTACGCAGATGTGGGTGCAAGAAACCGGCCAACACCATTGCAATCAAGGGATAAATGCTGAGTGGCGTATACAGGCTCAATGCCGCAGCGATAAAGAACAGAACTTTCCAAATAAAAGTATATGATTGAGCTCTTGAAATGAGAACGCCGAATAACAAAAGCACGACTGGCCAGAAAACATATAAAATACTCGGCGTCCCCTTTTGCGATATAAACAGGAATTGCCCCGTTGTAATGGCAATAATTGAGGCTAAAATAGCGATATTACGATGGAACCAACGGCTCAGTAAAAAAATTAATCCTATCGCAGACAGAAACCCGAGGATTAATGACGGTAATTTAATACTAAAGTCGTGGACGCCGAATAGAGTAATACTGACAGCCTGGAGAGCATAGAAGGGTAAGTTAACAATTGCGAAACTATTAAAATTACTGAAACTGAGGCTATCACTTTTAATAACTGCCTGTTGTTCGGTGAGAGAGATGCCACCAGGTAAAAAGAGGCCGGCTACCAATAATAAGCCGATGAGAATAATACCGACAAAGCCGTAGCCTATCACATATCGCCAGCGATAGATGGTTACACTCATGATGTCAAACGCTGCCATAAACTGTTATTAGTATACCGTAAAAAAAATGTTTTGTTATGTTTGTCGGCTAATCATTGTGTTTTCGATCAAGTGACATAAAGCGCAGACGCTCTGGGTGGAAGTATAATTCTATTTTGCCTGTCGGGCCGTTACGATGCTTGGCGATGATCAAGTCTGTAATGTTCTCTCTATCAGTTTCAGGGTTATAGTAATACTCTCGATAAATGAACATGACAATATCAGCATCTTGCTCGATGGAACCTGATTCACGCAAGTCGGCTAGCTGTGGTATTTGTGGACTTCGCGATTCAACTGAACGAGATAACTGCGACAGAGCAATAACCGGGACGTTTAATTCACGGGCAATTAACTTTAAGCCACGAGAGATCTCACTTACCTCTTGGACGCGATTACCGTCACTGCGGCCGCTAGCTTGCATTAACTGTAAGTAGTCAACAATAATCAAGCCGAGGGGTTGCTCATGGGCAGCACGGCGGGCTTTGGTGCGCATTTCTAGCACGCTTAGCCCCGGCGTGTCATCAATAAAAATTGGTGCTTCGGCCATTTCTCCCATTGCTTCTGACAGTTTGGAAAAATCTTCATCAGACAAATTACCGGTCCGAATATTCCAGGCATCCACACCCGAAGCATCGGCTAACATACGGTCAACCAGTTGCTCTTTACTCATTTCAAGACTAAAGAATAGAACCGGTTGTTTAGCAATCGTCGCGACATTATACGCTAAATTAGTGACCAGTGTCGTCTTCCCCATGGCAGGTCGAGCGGCGAGAATAATTAAATCGCTCCGCTGTAACCCGGCGGTCATATTGTCGAGGTCGCGATAACCGGTCCGAATCCCACGCAGACTGCCTTTATTACGGTGCAATTCTTCCAAGCGGTCAAAACTATCCGTTAAAATACTTTCCAAGCTGATGAGGTCTTGTTTCAATGATTGATCGCTCACCGAGAACAGTTCAGCCTCGGCTTTTTCTAGCAATTCTTGTGTCGAGGTTTCTTCGTCAAAGCCAAGCTCAGATATGTCAGCGCTGGCCTTAATGAGGCGACGTCGAATTGCTTTTTGTTGAACGAGCTCAGCATATGCCTCGGCATGAGCAGCAGTCGGCACGTAATTCGTTAATTCAGATAAGTACGAAGAGCCTCCGACAGTTTCTAATTCTTTTTTGCGGTTGAGTTCATCGGTGAGCGTTAGTAAATCGACCGGTTTGTGCTTTTCGTACAGGCGCATCATGCCGTCAAAAATCACGGCGTGACGTTTATCATAAAAATCGGCTGCTTTAACGTGTTCAGAGATATCAGCCAGCACTTCTTCGTCAATTAAAACCGCACCGAGCAGACTCATCTCGGCGTCGACGGATTGTTGCGGCACTTTGCCTGCGGGTACTTCCTTACTGGCCATCTCTCTTCATTTATACGGCCTCAAGCGAGACCTCTTCTCCTCCGCCCATAATAACAGCAACCGCGGCTGCTTGGCTATCCCGTGGTGGTGGTGTAGTGGGAACAGTGTGGACAGTCAGTGTAGAACTGCCAACCTCTTTCAAGGATGCATAAAGAAGTGCACTGTATTTGCTATCATCAAGTTTTTTCTTATAAAAAGCGTTCGACGTATAGAGTGTTAGGTCGTTACCGCTAAGGGCATACTGACATTTCGATAAAACACTATATATGGCGACGTGATGTTGTCGGGTGTATTCGACTAAGTTTTGCCAATCAAAAACAGGCGTGTCTCCTCTTTTTTTGGTTGTTTTCTTTGTCAAAGACTCGATGGTGGCCGTTACTTCCAGCACCGGTGATGCTAAGGCGGCGGTTTTGGGCACGTGTTTTGCGGCCGCATTTCCTAGAACGGTAAATAATTTCAATTCGGGCTGTGCGCTTTTTGCAACGTCTAATAGCGAATCCAACAGACCAAGTAACTGAGGTTTTTCGATCGCCAATGAGCGCAACTGATGGGTTAATTGATCAGCTAACATAGTAGCAGTAATTCCCTGTTGCTGTGCATTATCGAGTGCGGTGGTCAGGGAGGCAATATTATGATTCGACACCGCTTCAATGATAGTACTCAATAACTCACGGGGCGCTAAGCCAAGCGTCGCTTCCACCAAGGCGGCAGTAATGCCCTCCTGACCGTCAGCTAAGCTACTGAGTTGATCGAGCAAGCTAATGCTATCACGGAAACTTCCGTCACCTCGCTCAGCTAATATAGCCACTGCCTCATCACTTATTTTAATATGTTCTTGCGTCGCAATATGCTTCAACTGCTTGATGGCGTCAGCGGGTGAAATCGCACGAAACCCAAAACGCTGGGTACGGCTGATGATAGTTGCCGGTATTTTATCAACGTCCGTCGTTGCTAAAATAAAGACGACATGTTCCGGCGGTTCCTCTAATGTTTTCAGCAAAGCGTTAAAAGCAGCTTTAGACAACATGTGGACTTCGTCGATTATATAAACTTTTTTGTTGGCGGACACTGGCGTAATGTGGACTTTTTCACGTAAATCACGAACGTCTTCAACACCGTTGTTACTCGCTGCATCAATTTCGATAATATCGAGATGTGTTGTCTCTTCGGTGTAGGGTAATTGGTTAATTTCATGTGCAAGAATACGGGCGACCGACGTTTTTCCAACGCCGCGAGGTCCTGTAAGCAGGTAGGCATGTGACACATGACCGGCTTTGATAGCCCGAGCCAAAATGGTCGTAATGTGATCTTGGCCAACTATTTCATCCAAGTTCTTGCTGCGATATTTGCGGTATAGCGCCAGTGCCATAGTTCTCCCCTTTTTTGTTCTTAGTTTTTATTTTACCTATATTTTTTGGTGATATCGTTGTGGTTTACGCCTTCGCTTTTTTCACATCATCATTCTTGCGCAGCGACGCATAAATGACGACAATCATTCATTTTTTGTTTTTCACACCTTTGTGATGACGTTACTATATACCTAAAAAAGCATGAGCGCAACAAAAAACGCCCCTTTTGGAGCGGTTTCTTTAAAGTGCGGCTTCGACTGCAGCCCACGTCGCATCTGGGTTATCCTCTGGGATAATGATAGTGACTTGGTCACCAATATTGATACGGAAGTATGTCACACTGGCCAATAAAATGCGGTATTCCGTGCCATTTGCTTCGACATAGTAAGCGCCATCATGTTGGACTAAAGTACCAATGATTTGACGGCGTTCCACGGGACCGATTTGCTTGTAAATAAAGCTACCGTCGTCGGCAATTGTTAGTTTGAGGATATCACCCTCAACCAATTTAGATTTACTCGCGTAGTTGGCAGGGACGGGATATTCTTTGCCATCAGGGCCAGCCATTTTCTGGCCGTCAAATACGCCCTCGACCACTTTACCGCTGACATCCTCGTTGGTATGGTTTTTAGGGGTGATAACACTGCCGTCATCGCCAATAATACTGATCAATAATTCCTTAGCGGCAGCTAAATTTGTCTCCGCCTCTTGGATCAACGCATGTAAGCGTTTGACTTGCTTCTCTGGTAATTCAGACATATCGGTGACTCGCAATTCCTTTTTGTCTATTTTTGAATGGTAATACCCCACTTATAGCAAGGTATTGTAAAGAAGTCAATAATAATCTGGGCGGATGAACCGTATCTTGTTTTAATTAGTTAGCATCTTAAGGTTTTTTGCAAAAAGTGCGTTAACAAAGCTTTTCCACATCAAAAACAGATGAAAAATTTATATTGTTGTAAAATTTCGTTAAAAATTTCAATAAAAATACCGCCCTTGGTGAGCGGTATTTTGTACGGATCACAGATGGCCGATAGAACAAGTGGGTAGCGGTCTAGCTAAGCTCAACAGTAGCACCGGCCTCTTCGAGGGTTTTCTTGGCAGCTTCTGCTTCGTCTTTAGCAACTTTCTCTTTTACAACTGCAGGGGCGCCATCGACAATGGCTTTTGCTTCACCCAAGCCCAGACCGGTAATGTCTTTAACGGCTTTGATGACAGCAACTTTTTGAGCACCAGCGTCCTTGAGGTTGATAGTGTATTCAGATTTTGCTTCCTCTACAGGTGCAGCCTCAGCGCCAGCAGCAGCTGGACCAGCGACGGCAACAGCCGCTGCAGCTTCAATACCGTGTTCTTCTTTTAAAATGTTCTTTAGTTCGTTTACTTCTAAAACAGTCAAGCCGACGAGTTCGTCAGCTAATTTCTTTAAATCCGCCATAAATGACTCCTTATTTGGTTAATAATGATTGGTGATTGGGATTTTTCCCCAAGTTACTTATTAATTGGTTGCTTTTGCAGAAACACCGTCCAATAATGCATGCAAGTTGCCCGAAAGCGCGTTGGTAACATCGTGAACCGGTGAAAGTAGTTGAGCGATAACTTCGCCGATGAGTTGTGCTTTACTTGGTAGACTCGCTAAAGCTTTGACTTCATCCGCGGCCATAGTGAGGCCTTCACCAGAAAAGCCGCCCATAATTTGTAAGGCAGGGTTTGTTTTTGCAAACGTATCCAACACCTTAGCGGGGGCAACTTCATCGTCACTACTGATGGCATAGAGCAATTGTCCGTTCAAATTAGACAGGTCGGCACTTTTATAAGTATCGATGTTTTCCAATGTCACGCGTACTAAACGGTTTTTAACGACCTTTATAGTGACACCCACTTCCCGTGCGGCGGCACGGAGCGTTTGAATGTCAGCTACGGACAAGCCTTCGTACTTGGCAAAAACAGTCGTTTTCGCCGCGCTCAGCAGTTCGCTCATCTCAGCAACCAACTCGTTCTTTTTATCGCGTGTAATTGCCATAAAATTCTCCCGTTGGTTAATATAGGGTTTTGTTGTTCAAATTTCGACCATATTGTAAACGTACAGACATTGGCGTGTGTTCAGAGAAACAAAAAAGTCTTTGATTCTCATACAGCCAAAGACTCAGAATTCTGCGTTAAGATTTCCTCGGTGGCATAATTAAGCTGTTTAGGCTGCCACTGTCTCTGGTATGTCTATACGGCATTATATAAAATGCTTTAACAACTGTCAATACCCCTGGTGAGACGTTGAAAATCAGCGAATATTCGGCTATAGTAAGACGCTGTCTTTGTACATCGCAAAGGCATTCGACGAAGGGATAATACATGGATCAGATCAGCGTGATTGATCACCGTGCCAATAAAGCACGACGCGCCGCAAGGCCAAGCATCAAAAAACTCGCGACTCGACTCATAGATGAGCCCGACCTGGCATCTAGCGATGTCCGAATTTTCGATCTCGAATATGCGATTGTCGCGCAGTACGGCGGATTGCATATTGGTGAAGTTCGTGACGGCTTGCACGACGAACTGTTGGAGCAAGCGACACCGACGCAGCTTCAAGCACTCCGAAAGACCGGATCGGAAATAAAAAATCTCATCAACCGCGTTCCCAGCTAGGAGCTTCAATGATCGGTGGCCACGACAATGGTGTGCGGCCACCGATCATGTCTCTGTCGACGAGCCCTCCCTTTTTCGGGGAGGGCCTATTTAATTTCTGTATAAAATGTGGTATAATAATGCTAATGTTCAGTGACATACGTACATCCGAACGTCCAAGCGGTGACTCAAATGAGTCATCTTCTTTCTTAGATAGGATACAACAATGGTATACCCTTGAACATAATCATGGAAAGACGACAAGCTGGGCGCCCACACCCTATGGCATCGACCGCTTAACAGCAAAAAAACAACGGCATGTCGCCGACCAACTACAAGCCCGCAGTTCACGTCACATTCCTCCGCATCTTCCTCCTCATATTGCCAAGCTGGTTCAACTGCATGTCATTGCTCGGTTTCACGAACGAGCGGCTGATAATAATATGAGTCGTGATACTCGTTTGAAAAAAGATTTTAATGATGTTTCGCCTGAGCTGTTGCGGTACTATCATCGTGGTGAACGTGGGATTGCAACGCCCTACCAACTATTAAAAGTACGCCAAGCATTTGGATTTCGTTCGATTGAGTTAGCCCGCTTGACCCATCCATTTGGTCGCCGGATCGAAGAGCTTGTCCCAATGCGCCGAGCAGTCAACATCGGACTGGTGGCTTTGAATGCTCATTTCTTACAGGATCAACCTACCTATCATGTTATTAATGGTGATCAAGGTGTTTCCGTTAACCCATTTATTCAGGACGGCCTTTTGATGACCCGCGAACGGCGAATTGCTGATTTTCACGACGGAACACAGGTAAAGGAGCGGTCCTCGTTTATTCTTCGTATCGATGCCGAAAGCGGGTTCGATCACACTATTGCACGTAAAATTCGTACTATCGACACCAGCAATAATAAGAAGTGGTTACAGGAAGTCGAAACTATCACTGATTTTGGCACGATTGCTCATAATCTCCTTGAGACAAATAATTTTGATGCTGCTATTCCATTATCAACGACGACATATGCGTACAATAAAGTGACTGAAGCACTGCAGCAACTGTCTGAAACCGACCACTCACATAGCGAGGCATTTGAACGCATACAAAAAATTGCCCTCGAAGATTACGAAGGTATGATTTTCATCAACAGTTCAGCTCCTACAGAAGAGGACTAATCTTTTGCCAAATAAGCTGGGTTACTTCATCAGGAGTACCTGTAGCATCAGTGATTTCGATGGCGTTATCATTGGCGAATTGAACGTAACCGTCTTGCATACTTTGCTGAAAGGATTCAGGCATAGATTCAAATGTATCCTGGTCGCTGCCACGTGAACGCTGAGCATTATGTAATCGTTTTTGTCGTTCGGCTTCTTTTTTGATCGCCAAGATACAAACAAGGTCGGGTGACATATATGTTGGACCCACATGTTCTTGGGTATATGCGCGAATTTTTTTAAGGTCAACACCTTCACCATAGCCCTGGTAAGCCATGGTTGAAATCCAGCTACGAGCAGTGACGACCCATTGGCCCCTTTTTAAAGCTGGCTCAATGGCCTCGTTCCAGATAGATTGCCGAGCTTCGGTGAACCACATGACGTTTTCCCAAGCCGTTCGTTCAATCGATTTGTCCTTAATAATTCTACGAAGTTCATTAGCACGGGGAGTGCCACCTGGTTCTTGAACCGGTTCCATTTGGTCTGTCTCATCATTAAGTACGTAGAGAGGGCTTTTACCCAGTTGTTCTAGGCGTTTTGAAATTGTGATGGCTTGTAATGATTTACCCGTTCCATCACTGCCTTCAATGACGATGTATTTACCGCGTTCGTGCATTATGCCTCCAGCTGAATAGAAACCGGCACTCGACGTTCATCTTTATAGGCACGTGGCAACATCATTTCCGGTTTCCAGTTTTTGACGAGCTCTTTAAGGTCGGTGCTGGAGTTGTACTTACCGCTCAAGTTTTCATAGCTGCCGCGAACCTCGCCGGTGTGAAAAAACACTAGTTGTGCAATACGTTCGCCGACAGGCAAAACGATACTATGCCGCTGATTAAGGTTGTAGACTTCAAGGGTCCAGCGGTTGACGTAGCCAGGGTCGCCCCACCCAGCGTCAAAACAAACGGCAACGCCATTTCTGCCCCACGTGCTTCGCGATTGCATACTGGTGGTACCGGGTGGCAAGATACCAATGAATTCATTGGTGTGCGCCAAGATGCGTTCACCAGGTTCGATGACAATCACCGGATGGTCAAGTGGGATGTTCGCCAGTGGGTCGTTGCCAGTTGCTTCACACCACTCACGAAGCGGCACGGCTTTTTGTGGAGAGCCAAAATAACGATCAACTTCAGACTTATCAAAGGGATTATAAAGTGTCACAGGGCTTTTGCGGTCAGTGCGGTAGTACCATTCACCAAGCGTCACATCGATGCTGCTGCCGTTAATATAGTCCGGTTGGTACGGATGAAAAATAATCTGTCCAGCCTTGATCGCTTCCTCGATCTCGATATTACTATAAACACTCACGTTCACCTCCTCGTCGTGACACTTCCCTCTTCATTGCATTCATAATGCCATAAATAAAAGATATTAACAATTAAAAAAGCCCTGGTGGACCAGTTCGAAAACTCGTGATTCTCAGAACTGGCCCACCTGGGGACTTATGTGGTGGCGAGTCGCGCCAGAACCTTCGAGAAATCGTCCTCATCCTCGATGGTTTTGCGCAACTGCATCCAGCCTAGGAAGTTACCTGAAGGCAACTTCTCTAGTGCGTGTGTCGCCTTGTCTTCATGGTGATAGGGCGTCGCCACGTGCTCGAGCGGCGACATGTGACCACGACTTGCTAGGCTCTCGTACAGCTCGATATCCTTATCGTAGTCACGGAACCCGTCGTGGGTCAAGTAACTGACGCGACCTGCACGACCAGCACTGACTTTGCGAGCTAGTACCGGGTTCTGAGATGCCCACTCCAGCTCCTCAACGGCCTGCACTTTCCTCTCCGCGTAGGCCCAATCGTTGACGAAGTCACTACGCGGTGGCACATAACCAATGAGCGGCAAGTGCCACTCACCCTCGCAAATAAGCTTCGGTTTTGAGTGTGAGAGCGCAGCTCGCATTAGGGCTGCTGCTTTCTGAATCTCCGGTTGTGCATCCGGGTGATCACGGAGGGCAAAGAAATTCGGCCAGGCATCACCTGTTGCTGTGACGAGGACGGGATGGAACATGTAAGGCTCGAGTAGACGGTTGGCGATCTGTTTATGGATGCCGAGGTCCAGCAGTTGCAAAACGTGATCGACAGCACTGTCACGTGCTGACAACCAAATCTGAACTGCTTTTTCTTGATCTTCCTTACTGATCTCATTCTCGGCCTGCATGCCTTTCTGGGCAGCCCCCCAGTGGATGGGGATAAACGGATCTAGGTCGACCCGCTCAAGCTGCTTCTTGACCGGAATGGCTCGGCTGCTGGCCGAGTTACGGCTGAGCATTCTGTGGGTGTTGAACTCCGCAAGGACGAATCGCGGAAATGTCACTTGTAAAGTGGTCAGCCGTGCGCCTGCCTCAGAGACCGAGTCGGCGATGACACGTGCGTCGTAGACCAATTTCTCGGTCTCCTCTCGATTTTTGGGCAAACTCTTTAACGTTCAGCCCACCATTGATTATTCTATAAAAATATAATGAAAACCGCTACCATAAGCTTGACGGTGGTGCTATACTTTGAGTAGCGACTTCTAAACACCAAAAGCTGCGACACATACAAACGTAACATAAAAAGGATAGGATATGGCGATTGGAGAACGCCCATCGGCATTAACAAAACTTGGTATTGATAGTGACGAGCGTAACGAAGCTTTAAAAAAATCGATATCTCTCATTAAACAATCAGAAGAATTCATTGTTGAAGACCGTCACTATAGTCATTTAGCTCCACGTGCTATTGAGAATTTTTTTGGCGTGTCCCATCTCCGTGCACGTGGTGCCGTTGTCACCCAAATTGGTGACTTTAGCCGAGAACAAAAAAATAATTTCCATAGCATTTACCTAGGAGATCTTAATCGATTTGCCAGAACGTCTCTGTATGATCCTTACGAAGGTGTTCAGTCACGAGAACAACTAGACCGTTTAGTCAGACGATATGGGAATACTCTGTTGTCAGCGTGTGTACTTGAATTTGGTATTACAGATCTCACCACGTTGAGACAAGCGCGAAAAGACCCGATTGCTTTTATTGAAGCGGAAGCTACGGTAGAAGAAGGTCGGGATGAGGTGCTTGAGGTTATTACTGAACCAATCAAAGTAGCACTTGGATTGGCCGCATAATAAAAACTCCCGCGACAAACGGGAGTTTTTATTATTATCACTTGTATCTTAGTTCATAAAATTTTCAACTTTGATACCAGGACCCATGGTTGTACTGACAGTAATAGTCTTAACGTAAGCACCCTTGATACTCGATGGTTTTTGAGCAACTAAACTGTCAAAGAACGCTTTAGCATTTTCGGCCAACTTGCTACCGCCGAAGCTGACTTTACCGACACTCAAATGCACGATAGCCTGCTTGTCAACGCGGTACTCAACTTTACCGGCTTTTGCCTCAGTTACGGCTTTGGCAACATCCGTCGCAACAGTACCAGCTTTAGGGTTTGGCATCAAACCGCGCGGGCCCAATAAACGAGCGAATTTACCAAGGCGTGGCATGTAAGCTGGCGTTGCGATTAAGATATCAAAATCAAGAACTTCTTTATCGAGTTGGGCGAGGAAGGTTTCATCACCGGCGACATCAGCACCAGCTTTGGTAGCGGCAGCATGATCACCTTCTGGCGCGAAGACAGCCACGCGAATGGTTTTACCGGTACCGTTTGGCAAGCTGACAGTGGCGCGGACGTTTTGGTCGGCTTGACGTGGATCAACGCCGAGACGAACATGTACTTCAACGCTGGCGTCAAACTTAGCCGGATTTGTCTTGCTGGCAAGTTCGAGTGCGTCGTTCAAGCTGTATAACTTGCTGGCATCAACATGTTCGGCTACTTTGCGGTAACCTTTGCCACGACGCTCAATCAATGGACGAGTGACAGGCTTTGGACCTTTTTTCACAACGGCTTCGGTACCATCGGCTGGTGCGGTGTCGCCAGCTTCTTTACGGGCTTGGCGTTCAGCTTCTTCGGAAGCTTCACGAATGGCTTTTTCGCTGCGTTTACCAGCCTTGGCTGTTTTTACGGCCTCAGTCGTTTCGGTATGTTCAGTTTTCTTAATAGGAGCGTGAGCAATGGCCGCTTCAATTTCAACAATCGTGTTCTTTTCGGTTACTTCTAAACCGAGTTCATGTGCCTGCGCTAACAGGTCGGCTTTTTTTGCCATAGGTTATAAACCCTTTCTGTGGTCCAAGCGGCAGTTGTTCTGCCTCCCAACATTGATTTTATTGGTGTGATTATAGCATATTTTACTTTAAAGGTACAGGTGTATAATGAATATGATTATGGGAGAAATCAATACGAACACATCACCTGACATGTCAGCATTTAAGTATCCCATTGGGGCAATGGATGTTGACGAAGTGCGTTACGAGACAAACAATGTGATGCTATCGTATTTTGATAATAGACAAGAGGTAGTAGATATATGGTGGAACGCGCCAAATCCACGGCTTGATGGTAAAACACCTGCAAGCATGCTTCATGCCGACCCAAGTCTTTTCCCAAATGCGCACAACATGGTGTTTGAAGTTGCCCGTACTTTTTCAAGCTGGAAACCGCCACGATCCGACGAAGTTGATGCAATGTTCACCGTTGACGCTGAAAATGAGGCCCAGAAGCCTGTTGAGCAGCCACACGGTGCGCGTATTATACGCATTGCTAAAGCAATTATCCTCCGCTCGGTTAACTAGCTTGCTTTCTCTTATCATTCCGCTTATGATGAGGGCACTATGGAAGACTTAAAAGCACATATTGTCACGTCCGGTTTCACGGGAGAGTTGGATGATTCAAAAGAAAAAAGAGAAGCATTTTCACATGACGCCTCAATGTTTGAGATTGTTCCGGCATTAGTCGTTGCTCCTCGATCTGCGAGTGATATAGAAAAACTCGTGAAATTTGTTGCTGATAATAAAAAAACTCATCCCCACCTATCACTAACCGCTCGTAGTGCGGGGACAGACATGTCGGGTGCGGCTATCAATGATTCAATTATTGTCGATTTTCGAGCTCACTTAAACAAACTTATTAAAGTAGATAATAAAAAAGCAACCGTTCAGCCCGGGATGCTTTTCAAAGATTTTGATCTAGAGACGGCTAAATATGACGCACTGTTGCCATCCTACCCTGCGAGTCGTGATCTCGCATCAGTTGGTGGTATGGTCAATAATAACTCTGGTGGCGAAAAGTCACTGGAATTTGGTAAAACCGATTTGTACGTTCCTCGACTAAAGTTCGTCTTCGCTGATGGGATTGAGCGTGTCGTCACTCCCCTTAACCGGACTCAATTGATTGCGAAAATGGCGCAAAAGGACTTTGAAGGTAGCGTATACAAACAGCTGTTTGACCTACTTGAAAAAAATTACGATACGATAAAGGCCGCCAAGCCACACGTGAGCAAAGATTCAACGGGGTATCATCTATGGAATATTTGGGATCGTGAAACTGGCATTTTTGATTTGACAAAAGCCATTGTGGGTGCCCAGGGGACGCTTGGTTTTGTTACTGAAGCTACTTTTAAACTGGTACCTCGACCACAACACTCAGGATTGCTGGTATTATTTATGCGCGATATCGATGGCCTCGGTGAGTTGATCAACACTGTTATGAGTCATAAGCCAGCCACATTTGAAGGCTTTGATGATCAAACGCTCTTACTCAGCTTGAAATTTATGCCGAGTTTCCTTCAAATGCTTGGTCCAATCAAATTCATTCACCTCTTACTAACGCTTATCCCTGACGGTTTCCAATTACTAAAAGGCTTCCCGAAATTGGTTTTAATGGTTGAATTTACTGGAACCACAGAAGCCGAAGTTCGTCAGAAAATAGTCGCCCTGCACAAAGACCTTAAACCTTATAGAGCTCGTTACGAAATTAATGGCTTTGAAGAAGACCCTACCGAGGCCGCAAGTGAAAAGTTTTGGGTGATGCGTCGTAACAGCTTCAAGCTGCTTCGCAGTAAGGTAAAAGATAAACACACGGCGCCATTTATTGATGATTTTATTGTTAATCCCGAGCATTTACCTGAATTCTTACCAAAAATTCGCAAAATCATTAAGAAATACAAATTGTTTGCAACCATAGCTGGGCACATGGGCGATGGTAACTTCCATATTATTCCACTCATGAAGCTGGAAGACCCGAAAGATCGTAAAAAATTATTACCAGCCATGAAAGAGGTCGATGAACTTGTCCTGAAATACAAGGGCTCATTAAGCGGTGAGCATAATGATGGATTGGTTCGTGGGCCATGGCTTGAACAACAATACGGCAAACAGGTGGTTGACTTGTTTCGTGAGACGAAAGATATTTTCGATCCTCAGCATATTTTCAATCCACACAAAAAAGCCAACGCGACGTGGGATTATAGTTTTTCACATATACGAGACCATTTTTAATAATAAAAAACCGCTCAGAACGAGCGGTTTTTTTTGTAAGAATGGCTTATTCCGTAACATCGACACCCATTGAGCGGGCAGTTCCAGCGATGACCTTAATGCGGCCTTCTTCGTCGATGGCATTCAGTTGGTCTTTTTTGACTTCAGCAATTTCTGCTAATTGAGCGCGGCTAATTTTACCTACTTTGTCACTGTGTGACTTGGCACTCCCTTTTTGAATACCGACTTTTTCACGGATCATGTCGTCAACTGGTTGGCCGAGACTTTTCCATTCGAACGTACGATCTTCATATACTTTGATGTGAACGATCACGTCCTTGCCCATCATATCTTTGGTAGCATCATTAAAGGGGTTAATGAAGTCCATCATGTTTAAGCCCCACTGACCTAGCGTTGAACCAACAGGTGGACCCGCTGTGGCACGGCCAGCTGGAATACGGAGTTTCAAATTACCAATAACTTTCTTTGTCGCCATATGCTTTCCTTTTTTGTACTAAATAATTACGAAGCACTTTCATAATATGAAAGTTTTATTTAGTGCGTAACTGCATTACTTTATCATGAATTAGTCTTTTTGAACAGAGCTGAGTTTGTCAGCAATAAGTGAACTAGTGTGGATAAATTCAGCGTCTTGTTTGAAGTCTTCACCGGCTTCTGCGTAGGCTTTACTTCGTCGATTCATTTCTGTATTGAGCTTGACCAAATCGCTCGGATTATTGATTCGCATTGCAATATAAGCAATTTGGCCTAAGGACAGGTCACGGACGTCATATTTTTTTGATTCACTGTGGTGTCGTTCAGTTTCCACGACCTAGACTTTCTTGACTTGTAAAGCGTCCAATTCAACACTCGTGTCGCGGCCAAACATACTGACCATAACCTTTACCTTACCTTTTTGGTTGTCGATTTCAGAAATAGCGCCGTCAAAGCCTTTAAATGGACCGTCAGTAATGCTAACAACTTCACCTTCACTAAAGTCAATGAAGTGTTTTGGATCTTCAACCCCCATGCGCTTCTTGATTTTACCAATTTCTTGGTCAGAAACCGGCGTTGGTTGGGTACTTGTCCCGACAAAACCGGTAACGCCAGGGGTGTTACGCACGATGTACCATGTTTCGTCAGTTAATTTCATTTCAACCAAAACGTATCCTTGGAAAATTTTCTTTTCCACTACTTTACGTTTACCATTTTTGATTTCAATTTGCTTTTCTTTTGGTACCATGACGTCAAATATTTTGTCGGCCATATCAACTGCATTGATGCGTTGGCGAATATTGTCGGCAACTTTTTCTTCGTAGCCGCTATAGGTGTGGATCGCGTACCATTGACGTGATGAGTCGTATCGATTCTTACTTGCCATGTCTTTATTCCTTTGTTCCTTACTTCAAAATAAGTTCAAATATATATTTATAAAAGATGTCGAGGAGTGAAATCAGTATGATGAAAAACATCACAAAACCAATAACGGCGATTGTCAGGCTCCAGGTTGCTTTACGATTTGGCCAACGAACCTCGCGTAATTCGTGCCAAGCACCGACAAAATACCCACCGAGCAACACCAATGGATTTTTTCTGCGCTTAGGACGCTCTTCTTGATTGATCTTGTCTTTCACGGGCTTGTCGACGCTTAATGCCTTTTCTTTGGCTGGCCGCCCGCTTTCAGATGCCACAATTTTATGTGTCGCCACGGTGTCTCCCTTATTTCTATCCATATAAAAAGTCTGCTGGTGCAGACTGTCAAGGTTATTGTAGCGGAACAGTGGTCACGCGTCAAGCCGTGATATAGTAGTAGAAGATGTTTTTAGGGGTATTTATTGCTTTTATTTCCATTACGGTGGTTGTATGGGTGTTTATGGCACGGCACGTTATCTATGCATTACGGCACTTTACTCTAACGCGCCCCCTCCAGCTTACAAAATCAATTGAAAAAATTCCAAGTGTATCAGTTTGCATTCCTGCTCGTAACGAAATGCATGCCATGACGGAGTGTCTAGAATCAGTTTTAAAAAGCGATTATCCAAAGATGGAAGTGATTGTACTAGATGACCGATCAGAGGATACGACGTCGACGTTAGTAAAAGCCTTTGCTCATGAGGGCGTCCGTTTTGTTGAGGGTAAAAAGATACCGTTAGGATGGCTAGGTAAAAATTATGCACTCCAAGCGCTTCTTAATGAAGCTAGTGGCACGTATATATTGTTTATGGACGTCGACACCCGTTTACAGCCAGGTTCGATTAGTCAAATGATGTCATACATGCTGTCTGAAAAAGCCACCATGCTTTCAGTGATGCCGCGACGCGAGGACGGCTGGCGCGCTAGTGTTATTTTCGCTCCTCTTCGCTATTTCTGGGAAATCGTTTTTCATAGCCGTACAACGCCAGCAACGGCAAGTAATGCCTGGATTATAAAGCGTCAGGAACTGATTGACGGCTTTGAGCCCTACAAATCGGCAATTCAACCGGAATCAAAGCTCGCGAGCCGTTTTATGGCGCAACATACGTATCGTTTCTTGTTAAGTCATTCTGTCGTCGGGGTATCATATGCAAAAAAATGGTCGTCGCAAATAGAGACAAGTATCCGCCTTCTTTACCCACTCCTCGGTAGCCAGGTTGTGCGCTGCATTGGCGCGTTAATAGCATTATTATTTTTACTAACTCCTTCCATCGTGCTCATTGATACGATACAAACCGGCTGGACATTTATGCAGACCATATGTATGATTATCGCCGTCGCCTATACGCTGCTTTATGGTGTTTATCTCAAACAAGTGTGGCGACGTGGTTGGTGGCTAGGGGCACTCCTGTGGCCAGTAATCATCGTCCAAGAGTTTTTCCTTATTGTCTTTAGCATCGAACGCTATTTGACAAAGACGGTGACATGGAAAGGACGCCCCGTCGTTACTCGCTCTTGATAACGGGTAAGGTGAACCCAAACGTCGATCCATGATTGAGGCGGCTTGTCATGACGATTTTTGTACCAAGTTTGTGGGCTAATTTAGCAGCCACATATAATCCTAAGCCAGTACCGCTCGTTTCACGCGTTCGGTAATCTTCACTACGATAAAATTTTTGAAAAATCTTTTGTTGATCGGAACGACTAATGCCAATGCCACTATCTTTAACAGTAATTGTCAATACATCCTTGATAACGTGTGCACTGATAGTGACGGTTCCTTTTGGCGTGTATTTGATGGCATTGGTAATGAAGTTTTGGAGCAATTCTTCAATATAAAGTCGGCTGACATGAACTTTCCCTAATGAACCGTGAAGGTCAAGATTTAGGTGCAAGTGTTTGGCACGAGCGTCTTTATCATATTCATCATGCAAGGTATGGAGCAATTCTTTGACATCGATATCTTCGCCCTCGTCAGCAACACCCCGTTCGGCACGCGATAAGGTACTGAGGTCGTTCACCATTTTTGCAAGGTAGATACTTTGATCATGAGCCATGGTAACGGCATCATTCAGTATGTCTGGGGTTACTTTAAGTTTATTATTTATCATTAACTGTAAATTAGAGAGCGTTCCTTCCATAATTGTAATCGGGGTCCGGAGCTCGTGGCTGACAACGCTAATAAACTCATCGCGTTCTTCCTCTAAACTCTTTGCTTTTGTGACGTCACGCATAATCATCATATACCCCTCATGGGTCTCGGCGCGGCGGGAACGACTATAGCTGCTTCGAATAGGAGAATAAGTAATTTCCAGACGTATCTTTTCCCCGTCACTAAATGTGTAGTACAAATCATCCCGGGTATTCGACGTATGAGTAGTGAGTAATTCATTGGTAAAATCAATCGACTTTTTCTCGTGCGTTTTCAGCTTTAATACTTCATCAATTGATTTGCCGCTTAAGTTTTCGTTCGTGTCGAGTAAATTAAGTGTTGCAGCATTGTATAACTGAATGATGCCATGCTTATCTGTGCTAACAATGGCATCAGTTATGTTATTCACGATAGTATCGATGCGATCACGTTGAAACGTTTCTTGTGTTCGGCTGTGGCGTAAGGCACGACGAGCTTTTTCGTGTGATTTTGCAATACTGAGCGTCACTAAACCACTCAATAACACAGCTACTAATGTAGCGAGATCGTATACGACTCCTTGTAAACCTGCTCTTGACCATAAAAAAATGTCAGCAAAAACCATGAAAATAAACCAGAGGATACTCAATCCCAAACCAGTTCGCGAAAAGTACACATTTGATGCAATGAGTAACAATATCCATAAGGCGACGAAGGGTGTTGCCACGCCAGTTACAAAGACGAGAAATCCACCTGCCATCAAATGGTAAGCAATTAAGCGCAAAGCAGAGTCATATTTCGTCCGACTCGCGAAAAAATACTGGACAACTGCAATGACCAGCCACCAAAATGAAAGCGCAAAAAACGCAAATGGTGAGACGACATGAGCCGGGGGAATAATTTTGGCTTGTGACAGCGTTCCGTAGACAACCAAAATGAGTGGGACAATCAAGCCGGTATAACGAATCATGTTCGCGGCGTATGGCGTATAACTCGGTCCACCCTTATACATCTTGGCTTCATTATACATGATATTTACATTGATGGTGTCTCGTTTTTTAGGGCCCGACGATGGTGCTTATATATCGGATCACCACGTGCTACTAACGACCAAAATTCGGGACTGTGATTCATATGAACAGTGTGGGCAAGTTCATGAATGATGACATAGTCGATTAAGTCGAATGGTAATTTCATCAGAGCAATATTAAGGCTGATTGTCCCTTGATTATTACAGCTTCCCCAGCGACTACTGGCATGTGAAAACCGTACTTTTTGATAGTGCATTCCTTGTTGAGTGGCCAAGAAATCTAAGCGTTTTGGTAAATAGCTCTTTGCCTCTAGCCTGAGGGCCGTGAGTACCGCAGCGTGAATATCTTTTGCTACATCGTCCATCGATGTAGCTGGCGGCAAGGTGACGACAATCTGTTGTCCGTTTTTCGTTACGGATGCAGACCCATGAACGATGTTGCGGATAACGATCGTGTGGCTTTTACCAATGCGCATCCCATCATAGTAGTCAATGTGTGGTTGTGCTTTTGAAAGTAATTCACGAATATCACTCCGTGATGTACGCAACAATCTTTTTACCAAAAAAAGCGGTGCGTAAAGTGGCAACGATGCACGAAGACTCCCGTCAGGGGCAACCCGGACACTGATCGTACTTGATTTCGCACTGCGTCGGACGGTGACTTTGCCAAATTCTTCATCTTGTATGATTGGCATATTTGCTCCTAATCAAAGCTAATCGTGGTACGATGATTGGCTTTATCTTTTACGATGGTAGCTTCGCTGGCTTTTTTCTTTTTAACACTGACTTTTGGCTGGCCGGTTGTACGACGACGACGAGGTTTTCGTTCATCTTCAAATTCGATCATCGGTGCTACCGGTGAAAAATCAATACTTCGCGATGCCGTGCTTTGCGCAATTGGCATACGCACAGGCGGTGCTCGGCGGACGGTAATGGTTGGTTCTGGGATTGGTTTTGGCGCGTAGGGATCGTCCATTAAACGTTTTATCACACCACGAATTTGACTGGCAAAGGTATGACGGCCACTAATAACGACGGCCTTTTCATTCGTCGCCGGTACTGTAAAACGTTCGACAATTTCATCAAACCGACTCGCCTCCATGCCTTCAACTTCTTTTGTACTACGGGCTGAACGTCGGCTGGCCTCGGCAGAGTCTGTTTGTACCCAGATAAAAAACGGTTTATAACCGGCGCTACGGGCAACTTTAATCATTGTTTTTCGAAATTCACGACTGCCGGTGATATCTTCATATATGATCGTTTGGCCGGTTTTAAGAAATTCTTTCAGCAGTTTGTCGCCTATCGCTATCGCACGTGCTTCAGAATTGTTACTTTCATACCGTACACCGAGCATATGCTGCTCAATATAGCTTGGGTTGACGAATGGTACGCCAAACTCCTTTGCGAATTGCTCTGCAAAGGTTGTTTTGCCTGATCCTGGAATCCCTACCACCACGATCAAGTGTGGCCGCGCCAAACTCAACGGTTTCATACTACAGTCAGTATAGCAAATCAATCCGATAATCGCATCTGTTAATATTGAGGCCGTTTTGCCATGAAAAAAGCACCCTTTCGGGTGCTTGCCGCGTCGCCGGCGGGCCATCCATACTTCAGGACGGCCCGCCGACAACAGCGGTATTCCTCTTTAACGACGAGGAGCGGTTCATTTTAAAGAGACGAACGTACTCTTTACAGCTTGATGCCGAAGTGTGCCATGAAGGCGGTGGGATCGAGCCACCGTTTTCCATACTTTTCTACCCAAGGGATAGAGAGAAGCCACGGATCACTGTCGGTACCAGGTGTTACTTCGAAATGGACATGAGGCCCAGTAGACTGTCCACATGAACCAATTGATCCAATCTGCTGACCAGCTTCCACTATGTCACCAACACGAACAAGGATTTTGTCCCCGTTCATGTGCATGTATCCGATTTCAAAACCTGCTGCCGTTTTGATCATGACAAGGTTATTGCCGGCGGCTCCTTTTTTGCAACCCTTTCCGATTCCAGATGACACCACTGTGCCGCTAAATGCAGCGAACACTGGTTTGCCCAAGGTCCGGGATGCCGAACCAAGGTTTAAATCCTCACCATTGTGTGGTTTGACACTGGGATAATTCGGGTCATTAAAGGCACCACCATATGAAATACGGGATCCAGCGTCGAGTGGTAAAGAGGCACCACTCGGATTGACGTAAGACGTTGTTGTCGCTGCGGGAGGCGAATCGTTCATTAAAAGCCTTGCAAAAGGCAGGCCCAGAATAACAAATAGTCCTCCAAAAGCTAGCACGAATATGCCAGCCGCAACTCCTCCAACTTTCATCCATCGTGACATGTTAACCCCCTAACCGAACTCGGATTGTCCGGTGCCCACGACAAGTGGTGTTTGCTGGCGACTCAGGCTCGCAAGCTGTGCAACTTTACGATTGGTATTGACCTGGTTCATCATCTCGTACGCTTGACGAGTACCGATGAGTCCTCTTTCGGCTGGCAAGAGGTGATGATAGAATATCATCGGTAACTTGTCATTGAGGTGAAGGACAGCTTGGCCAACTTCCAAACGAGGTAGCAGATCAACGTATGATTGAGGAAGCCCAGTCATAGCGATTTGGTGAAGTACCTCGTCATTATCGGGCTGACGATAGAAGATTCGTCCGGTCACGCCGAATTCTACTTCCATCGCAGCTTTGCGAAGTGGTGAATCGGGTTCACCGACCATTGTGCTCTGAATGTCGTATTGAAATGCCTCGAACATTACTTGCATATACGCCCGAAGCTTATTTACCTTTGTTGCCTTCGCTTGCATATGAATGAGCTTGTTGGATGGGTCACCTTCTTCGTCACGCGAAATAGCGTGCGGCACGATCTTTGTAAGATCGACACCGCCGGTATTCATGCGGGCATATGTAATAGCACTTGCCTCGGCACGCATCAAAGCTGCTTCGATGACCTCACTTGCACCAGGATAATTATTATCCAGAATTTCCCAGTCAAGCCCAACAACAGGTTGGCGTAGAACATCGTAGAGATCATTATCACCTCTAAAAATTCCACCATAGCCTTCTAAGAAAGCAAACAGTGCATCGGCCGCCTCTCTGGCGGCACTTAAGTGGTGATGTGCGAAGTAGTGCTGGTCTCGTATAGTTTCGGCACTAATCAGTATCTCTTGTGGAGTTACAATTAGATCAGTGCCTGGAACCGCGCTCCCTATCATTTGCTGGCCCATGATGGCATCGACCCCCTTCATATAGAAAGAGGCGAAATCATCAATATTTAGGCTCCGCACAATGTATTCGAGAGATGCCGGATGAACGTATTGCCTGAGCGTAAACATCTTTTCGACGCCTACAAAAATTGCGATACGAGCTGCCGGACTTAGTCGCTGGTTGACCTCATAGTTAGCAATGTCGACTGCCAAAACGCGAATGTCATTCGGATGTTTAAACAAGCCAAAAACATTGATTCCGCGCGGGTCTGCCATGTTAATTGAAGTCGCGCCCTGTGCCTTGAGCATCTTTTCATATTCAGAAAATCCTTCAGCTGACTTGCGGCTGCTGACCTGAACACGTAGCTCTTCAGGGTTACCAAACACGTCGTAGCCTTGCATACATCCCATTCTCATGGATAGGGATTTCAGCGCGGTGCTTTTTCCGAAGCCGCGCATGCCAGACACTCGGAAGAATCCACCTTTGTTGTCGGCATACGGCCACAAAAAAGCATTACGGCCAGTTGTGTTCTCAAATCCAAGAAATATACCGGATTTATGGGGGTTTTGCGGCACGATAGCAGGTTGCCAAAGTGCCATTGAATCCGCGATGCCGCGGTACATACGAGAGCCCAACAGGCTCACCTCCTAATTGTTGGTTTGTTAAAGTACATAGAGATGCTTTACACCTCTGAAATGCTATTAATAACATTCATTCATAACATTTCAGAAGTGTTGGGTGGGGCGATTGCTCGCCCCACCCGAGTCAGTCCTTCTGTCTGACTATTACCTTGTTGGAATATGCATGATGGTCCCTAGTACAGTTTCCATCTGTCGGAAACGGCCTTTTACCCTTACGGGTTCCAAACCGTGCAGATCCAGATGGTTGTCGGCCTGTTTCACCTCATAGGCGAAAATTTCTTCAGGCGTCATACCACTGAATTCTGGACTATTTAAGTAGCGGTTGTATAGCCGCTGAAAGTCGTTAGTATCGGTTACACCATAGACAGCCACTGTTGGTTTGAAGTCAACAGTGTATTTACGGTCGATACGTTCGGCTTCTTGCTCACGACTTTCTTCTACCTTTGCCTCCTTTCTGCTGCTACGTTCTCGACCAATGAATTTCATTCCTTGGTCGCCAAACGTGTTTGCCACATCGACGAATACTCGTCGTGCACGTCCGCTACGACTTTTCCCTGCGATGTCCGTTGAAAAAAACATAACAGGGAGGTCGAAGACTCCAGAGAAGTCACGAACGTAATTGACGGGTGGTTGATCGAGTGGAAACTCGTCCAGTTCAAACACCGTTGCTAATGTACCGTCTATTTGCAAGCGGTCATTTTTAGCAATGATGTGTTGAGATGGTGCAAAACGGTCGGACGGAAACATTACATTTTCGTCCTTGTCCTCTGCCTCTACCATAGCAAGATGGTTCTCGCCATAGTAAAAGTGGATTTTTGCCACATCGCGCGCTTGACGTAGGTATGCCTCGAGGGCTTCTTGGCCAAGCACTTGAACGTCTTCATAGATGCCGCCCAGTAATTTTGTAAGCGTGTCACGAACTGATACCAACGACTGCTTACGCAGATCGCTTGACCAAAACACTTTTCGCTTCAAAATTTTCCGGAACACACGGTTGTTCTTGAACGTCACCGTGTAAACCATGCGCGGATTGGTGCCTTGTACGCCAGCCTCTTCCATCTCGTTCAGCAGCTGGCGACGAAACGACCAGCGCTTTTCTTCAGGTGAGTACTCGCCCTCAGGCTTGTCCGTTATGCGCAAGGATTTACTTAGGGCGTTCAGATTGACCCGTTCAATGTTCGCATAGCTTACATCAAATGGGTTTCCCGGCAGGATGTCATATCCGTAATTTATACGAATACCATCGATACCGGTTTGAACGGCCGCTTTCTCAATGACGTCCTTAATACTTGCATGGACGCCCATTTGGCCGCCTAACTTGAGGGTGGAGATGTTGCTTCCACCAACAAGAAAGACGACCGAATAGGTACGTCGCACCGTGTAGTAGACTAGAGCGATATCGTGAAAAACATGAACCTTGTAAGGGTACATGTCATCACTCATCCCTTCTTTCCAGATGACATCATGGCGACGCCAGATGAGGAAATTACGAATGGGTGCCACGAGGGTGATGTAATACCAACTATCATCACCACCTGGAGCAGGCATCAACGTCGCGAAGACGAAAATGAATGCTCCAATATACACTAGGTTCTGGAAACCAACGAAGAACGAGCCGATATAGGCCGCGACGATGGCAATGATCCAGATCCACATGATGTCCGCTGTAGTCAAAGGAAAGATACTTCTCTTCGGCGTCCTTGGATGGGACACGAAGTAATACGTATCCTTTTCATCACTCATGTTCCCTCCTCATTCTAGCTCGAGGAAGTGGGCGATTGCCCAACGAGTCGATGATTCCAGCCAGAATCGGTGCACCAATTTTTGCTACTGGGTGTGGCGCTGCCATCCCCACAGCTGTAATTGATTTTGTTGCTAAACCCTTCACTTTTTCAGAGAGGCTTGCGGCCTTTTGTCTTTTAAAAGTTTCAAGTTTGTCGACACCGAAATTTACAGCGTGAACGCGCAACTGGTCGAAACGGTTGGTTAAAGCTGAACGAGGACGTCCCGCCAAATTAACATCTAGCCTCGCCTTGTTTTGGAGGATCGAACGCATCCTGTTATTGACACGTGCAATCACGTTTCCAATAACCGAGTACGCACTCCTGTAAGCAACACCGCCAATAACAAACTGGAGAAAGATGCTAACAAGAGCTATGAACCACATGATGACGGATGCCAACACAGCGGTTCCGTCCCCACTTGGCAGGACACCGACAATGAGTTTTGCGATTCTGATGAGCGCAATCATCACTGGCACTCCGAAGAGTGCACTAACTGCGTAAACTGAAATGATAAACGCGAAAAATTTTCGCGTTCTTTCACCCATTCCAGACGCAGCAAGTACCAGAATACCAATGATAGTCAGTGCGACGTTGAGTGGTTCGTAACCAAACATCATCGACAACATTATGACCTGTACCCAAATTGTCAGTATGAAGACAAACCCAAGTGCAACTGGATCAGCCACATTAATACTTGGGATCTGGATAGTGAGTGCGTTCGAGGGACTGGATGGATTGTCGTAGCTTATGCCGAGGGCGACTTTTTTGAGAATGTCGCCCACCTGCTGTACTTGATCCATTCCAAAGAACCATAGAAGCCCAAACGTCGGCATGCCAACCAAAATAACAGCCGCCGAAATGCCATTTTTACGTAATCGTGGGACCATGATGGCGAACACGAAGACGAACGCAAAAACATAGAGCGGAAGATTGAGCGACAAGCCGAAGCTATTGCCGTACAAATACTTCACTAGATCCAGTCCGTTGAACGAAATGGAAATACTCAGAATTTTTGCGATGGCATCCCATAGTGCTGCAATTGCGTTTTTTAATGCCTCAAGGAGGCCAGGGAACAGAAACGGCATTGCCACTCCTTCCTATAAAAAGACATTGATTCAAGATATACTCGAACCGTTTTCTTTTATTGGTCGACTTAGCCGTTGCAGGGTGAAGTACCGAATGCTGAAACACCTGAGAACAGTGAAACACCAGCGATGGCGACGGCTATCACGGCAACAAACCTAAGTGCGACAGCTTTTTTTGACCTAAGCGAAAGGCCAAATGTCACTATTGCAATTATGGCGAATACCGCCACAACGGTTGGCCAGTTGCTGAAGATCACCCCCATTGCATTACCAATAATGCTGTTGAGGTTGCCGACCGCACCTGACTTGACGAAGCTGTTTTGCCAGTCGCATTTGATCGTGATGTCACCAGTTGGCACGTACGCTGCACCGTGGACGTTGATGGACTGCATGAGCTCGATAGACTTGCGTAGAACAAGTCCGCTCAAAATGGAAATTGCGGACACGATGGCCCCCTTCTGTTGGACGGCTATGCCGTCTGAACGGTTGTTTGCTGATACTGTGAGGTATCAGCAATGTGAGCCACCACTGATGCGGAGGCCTGACGCTGCTCAGTACGAGCAACGTATTGTTGCTTCTTGCGGTCGTTGCGTTCCATTGCAAGAACAGTGAAAGCACGTCCGAGTTCGGACACACCATACAGCATTCTTTCATCAAGAGATGCCTCGCTGATCTTGCTGATGTTGCGGAAGTTTCCGCCCCCCTTGATGTATTGGGAAAACGGAACCAAGGCGATCTGCTTAGGTGGAACACCATAGCGGTCAGCCATTTCGTAGTGCGTTTTGAGATTGTACTCTCGCTCCGGAACACCGTCGATGACGATGAGCACGTGCGAGGCGACTTTTCCATCGTCATTCCGCAGGTTGAATGGCGTGTAATTCAGAGTCTTGCTGATTGCTTCAAGTTCTTTGGAGCTTTCAGCCAACCCCGGTGTAACAACCACATCTGCCACGTTGACGAGTCCTATCGTTGCGAACCGCGTCTCGCTGGCACCGGGTTCGGTATCAGCGATGAGCGTATGACAGACTTTTTTGGCCTCTTCCGCCACCATGATGGTGTCGTCTTCATCCATGAGAATCCCGCCTTCAGCAGGAATTACCATGACGCCAGACTCGGCATCGAACGCAGTCATTTGTGAAATGAACTGGTTCTGAGGTGTCCATCCTTGGCTTAAGCGTTTCGCCCAGGCCGCTCCACCTATAGTATGACGATGTGCATCGTCAAGGTGGAGTCTCATCATCACGCCTGGATTGCTCTGATCGGCATCGTAAATGATGACGTCGTGCTTTGTCTTTTTCAGGATGATTCCCAACAGTGTGGCGATAATGGTTTTACCAACACCACCAGCGGCACCTGCAGTAACACCAGTCGCGTTTGAGGCGGCATAGTTACTGAGGATAAACTGAACGTTTTCCTGATACGCCTTCTTGTAGTTGATGAAGACGGGAATTGGTCGCTGAAGTTTTTCCCACAGTGTGTAAAACCGTGCGTAAAACCACCACCGACGTGAATAACCGTACTTCGCAGCGATCTTTTCGCTGTCTTGAAGCCAGATGGGTAGTTCTTGTACCCATTTCGGCCTCTCTCCTTCTTCCCGACGTCGGAAACGCTCGGGAGGACGTTCTCCAAGGCGCTCGATGCGCTCGGTATGACTGCTTGAGTTTTCACTCATTTTAAACCCCTTCCATGAGGTATAGTCAGACTGTTAAGGAACTAACTCGTTTCGCCATTTTGTTGTTTAACAAAAGGCAGACCGGGTTCTTCCCCGGTTTATATTTTGAAAAAATTCAATATATATATCGAGAAATAACATTGGTACGAGGTGATTCCCGGCGTGATTTTCACCACGCCGGGACGCTCATCCTTTCCGTTGTCGCAAAATTTCTATTACTTTACGTTTTGACCGTTCCTTTCCAGGGGTAAGTGCATTCACTAATTGCTCGCCATCTCTTACGTGCACGAGTCGGTGAATTTGCTGATCATTTTGTGCCGGTGTATCAAGTGATACGACCCAACTGTTCCATCCTGGAAGGAAGTTCCAAAATGAAGCATAGTATTTCTCGACTTGTACTTGTTCTCTTGGATATTTGAATCTGGAACCAAGCAGACCAAGCGCCAATACACGGGGTACGTAATCGGTAAAGTAGTCCTCATCGACAATGGGGCGCGCAAACTTACCAAGCACAAATTCACGTGACCAATACCATAGCGATGCAGTGAGTAGAACAATGCTTATGAGTATGACGGTCGATGTGGCTTGTGGTGAATACGCCACCGTGACTTTGAGCGCTGCAACCGCCAGTACAACCACGAGCGCGACGATAGACGTCGGTAACCAGATATATTCGATGATACGAGTCCAAAAATATGGCTTGTCGTATCGTTCAAGTACCTCTGGATGACGCATAATGAATTCCGACGCTTCTTGTTCAAGCCGTGCGTCTTCCTCTCGTCGGCGTTGTTCCGCGAGAAGAATAGCATCTGCGTACAGCTTTATTTGATGAATATCATCGGGGCCGTACTGGCTCAGGTCAAGTTTTGACGAGTGAATGTCGGGTAGGTCTTCAGGGATGTTATCCATGGTGTCCTCTGTCTGTTCGGATCGGAAAGCGAATACTACTCGCAATATTATTCGCAAGTCTAACTATTTTATACACCTTTTTCAATGTTTTTGCAAATACCTCTAAGAAGTGATATAGGCCATATTTTCTAATTTGTCGCTTTTAAATTAATAAATTAGTATTACATGTCATAGAATCTAAATCTAACTCTAACTCATTCCCCTTTTTCGTCGCCATGCAACCCACTTTTCGAACACTAAAGCACCATACGGTACCACGCTGATCAATTCGGCAAAAATGAAGCGCCAGACGCTCCATTTCAGGGGCCGATGGGCGAAAATAACGATAAATAAGTAAAAAAGATATAAAATGCCGTGAACACTTCCGCCGATCGCAATGTAATATCGTGCGGATGGCCATCTAAATGTAACTGCGGCGATCCCTATCAGTAACAACGTCCAGCCAAACGTTTCGACAAAAGCCGCTAAACGAAACAACATCCAGGCCTCTTTTTCAGTAAATATACCATCCAGGGCGGCATATGCCCGGTGCGCAATGTTCTTCATCGTTCTATAATATCAAGGATGAAGCATAAAAAGCGCGGCCCAACTCATCCACTGCTCCCAAATAAAGCTGAATACTGTTATGTCGACGGCAAGAAGAAGCGCAAATATAAGACAAAACTAGATGCCGAATTATCTGCACCGGTGCATGATCTTCATCAATACGTGTGTGACTATTGCGGTTTTTGGCACAATGGAAATTCGAGTTTAAAAACCCGTTAATTTTTTAATCTGTGCTCGTATAATGCCTATTTCTTTTTCAGTCAGCGTGATGGCGGTAGCACCAAGAAAATGAGCAACAGTTCTCTCAATAAAACGCGGTGCTTGACGTCGATCAACACCATAGGTATTGATAAGCTGCAATACAGAATCAGCGGCTACAATGCCGAGCCGAGTGGGATAATCGTCGACTTTTCTTGTAAAATCTGGATCAGAAATCAACTCCTGCAACCCATGTGGATGGTCCGGTGAATTGATATATGTTTGTGGGTCAATTGGTCTCATGATGTATATAGTAGCAGATGTGAAACAAAGGGATAGATAATAGGAATTAGAGTAGAATATAGTGAATTGGTGGTCGCTATTAATTATTTTAAAAATATCTGTAAACTTGGCATCACTTTTGTCACTGTGATTAAATCTTATTCAAACATGGCTACCGTTGCCCAACCCTTCACGTGAACATGCTGGTTCTTATGGCCGGGCTAGCAACTACACGAATCTAGTTGTTAGCCTGACCATAGTTTTACGGGCAACCAGGCAATATATATCATACACTTTTTTTAGGATAAAACAAATTGTTTATATTGTTGCCGTTTAGGAAGTGCACAGAACTTTACAACGCCCCACTTACTACTAATTCGTCTGTTGATCCATCTGCATTAAAGATAATTAAAGCCCGACCCTTAACTGTTGAAGACATTACCTGATTATAGAAATTAATGACATTATCTAAAACACTTGTATTGTCATTTTTGTCATTAAGTCCTAGCCTCTTAAGTACATCTGCAACCTCTTGATTAATATTTACTGATAACCTCGACTGTGGTTCTTTATCTTCAGTAGTGTTAAATGTATAAAATAATGGAATTATCTCAGAACCTGATTGTGTTTGCACGTGGAATTCACCACCATTAGTAAAATTTTGCATAGCAAAATCATAAATAGCAACAGCTCGTCGAATGTGCTCAGTAACCGAAATTGGGAACATTGTTCGTAACATTTCTAATTTTTGAGCATTCTGTTTAGATA
>CAZKIJ010000003.1:0-13114 GCA_964552895.1 uncultured Candidatus Saccharibacteria bacterium
CGGTATACGAAGCGGAGATGGCGTATGACAATGGTAAAATCCAGTTACAAACACCTATTCGCGTGTATGCGAAGGGTGAACTTCGTGACACGACACTCGGACGAGTCTTTTTCAATGAAATCCTTCCTGAAGATTTTGCGTACGATAATAATGTCCAAACCAAAAAACAACTTAAAAAAGTCTTGGCGCATATTTTTGAAAAATACGACGCTGAAACTACCGCAAAAACCGCTGATCGTATGAAAGGCTTGGCATTCCGCTTTGCGACGACGGCCGCCGTATCAACCGGTAAAGACGATTACGTTATCTTTGAAGAAACTGACGCCTTTATTACAGAAGGTGACGCAAAAGTCGCGTTGATTAGTGACCAATTTGACCAAGGGCTCATTACCGAAGAAGAACGGTATAACTTGACCGTGTCAACCTGGCGTGGTGTGGTACGTCAAACAACGGAATTCCTTCAAGGAAAACTCAAAGACATGGATACAAGTGTTTCTGTTATGGTCAACTCGGGTGCTCGTGGTGATATCTCAAACATTGTGCTTGCGAGCGCCATGATCGGTATTATGGTCGATGCAACCAACCGTGAGATTGAGCTGCCTATTCGTTCCAGCTACAAAAAGGGGTTGACCTCACTGGAGCAGTTCGTCGCTACTCGTGGTTCACGCAAAGGACTCATTGATACAGCCCTGAAAACGGCCGACTCAGGTTACTTAACTCGCCGACTCGTCGACGTGTCACAAGATGTCTTTACTGTTGAGGACGACGATAGTGACGAAGGCTTTGCTATCAACCGTTCAGAGACTCAACAAACCATGATTGACTTTGGCAACCGTCTCGCTGGACGTTATGCCGCCGAAGACGTCGGTACCCATGTTAAATCTGGTGAGCTGATTACCCGAGCAATTGCTAGTGAGATTGAAGGTGATGATTCCATAGAGTCAGTCCGCATTCGCTCAGTCCTCACCACTAAGAATCTTCGCGGAGTGCCAATCAAGAGTTATGGTATCGACATGGCGACGGGCAACCCCGTTGCGGTCGCTCAGCCCGTTGGGGTTATCGCCGCGCAATCTGTTGGTGAGCCAGGCACCCAGTTAACGCTCCGTACTTTCCACCAAGGTGGTGTTCAGGAAAGTGACATTACACAGGGTCTGCCGCGTGTTGAAGAGCTCTTTGAAGCTCGTACACCAAAAGGACAAGCCCATGTGACCGAAGTCACCGGATCAGTTGAAACGTGGGAAGATGGCAAAAAGTACATCATCCAAGTCACTCCAGAGGCTGGCCACGTTGAACGTATTCCGCTCGAAGGTCGTACACTTAACGTTAAAAAGGGTGCTGAGGTGAAGGTTGGCGATGTTCTTGCTACCGGCGAGAGTGAGTCAAAACCATTGGTTGCGCCATTTGACGGTGTCGTTGAAACAACTAAGGACACAATCATTTTAGCTGCCAATGCCAGTTCACCTGTTCGCTACGAAATTCCTGGTAACTATCAAGTTGTCGTTAAATCCGGCGATACTGTTGAAGCGGGTGATCGCTTGACAAACGGTTCATTGAACCTTCACGATCAGATGCGTCTTAAGGGTATCGAAGCGACTCAGCGTTATATTATGAACGAAGTGCTCCGCATCTATGCCGCACAGGCACAAGAAGTTGCCGACAAGCACCTCGAGATCATCATCCGGCAAATGTTTAGCCGTGTTCAAATCGAGAACCCTGGCGACAGCACATTTGTCTCTGGTGACATTGTCTCGCGTGCTTCGATTATGGAAGCGAATGCAAGCTTAGAAGCTGAAGGTAAAGAACCAGTTAGTTACACTCAGTTACTCCTCGGTATCACCAAAGTATCAATTTGGTCTGATAGTTTCTTGTCTGCCGCATCATTCCAAGATACCACGCGTGTTTTGATCAATGCTGCTGTCTCAGGCCGCATTGACCGCTTGCATGGTCTAAAGGAGAATGTCATCATTGGACGCAAGATTCCAGTGGGAACCGGCGCCATTGATACGCAACAAATTGACGAAGACGTCATTGCTGAGGAGATTCAAGAAGACTTCGAACTCGCGGCCTAAAAAACGCTGCCATAATGCATATATCCTCACTCGACAGAGTGGGGTATTGCTTTTTTATATAATTTATGCTATAAGTGTTTTATACCCCACCGATTAAGGAGTAAGTATGGCAACACATGCCGCCGATAGCCCGCTCAAGGAGACTGCGATGGATGCGGCCACGCGACGCGAAGCCGGCAAACACAGCACCACCAGCAAGAAGCCCTTCGAACTGAAGCCACCACCGGACACCAGTTCGGCGATCAGCATCAAGGACATGCCGAGCGACTACTAGTGACATTCATTCACAGACAGACGCTCCCTACTAACTGACGGGTTCGCCCGCCGAAAGGTTTGAGAATCGCAAGATCCTCTTCCGCTTCGGCGGGCCTTTCATTTTCAGGTATTTTCTGCTAATATAATAAACGAGTTTCCGTTTACCATTCAATGGTCGTGTACAAATCATTGAAAGGGTAAACTCCGTCGAAATGGCATGCTGAGCCGGTTCGACAAACAATTACATTAAATAGGAGTATCTTTTTAGATGCCTACAATCAACCAATTGGTACGCAAGCCACGCCAAATTGCTGGTAAGAAATCAAAATCACCAGCGCTTGGTCGTATCCATAATGCGCTCAAATCCCGATACTACGATCAAGAAGCACCCCTTAAACGTGGTGTTTGTATTCGTGTCACAACAAAAACTCCTAAAAAACCAAACTCTGCACTTCGTAAAGTTGCCCGAGTTCGTTTAACCAACGGCCAGGAAGTCTGGGCATATATTGGCGGTGAGGGCCACAACCTCCAGGAACACGCTGTCGTGCTCGTACGTGGTGGTCGTGTGCCTGATTTGCCTGGTGTACGTTATCATATTGTTCGCGGTGCTCTGGACCTTCAGGGAGTTAGTAAACGCATGAAGGGTCGCAGTAAGTATGGCGCGAAAAAGGAGAGCAAATAATGCCTCGTAAAGTCACTGTCAGCCTGCAGCGTCGTCTCAATCCAGACCGTAAATACCAAAGTATTCTCGTGCAGCGTTTAATCAATAAATCAATGCTCGATGGCAAAAAATTGACCGCAGAGCGCAACGTGTACACGGCGCTTGAAAATGCCGCTAAAAAGGTTGAAAGCGAAAACCCACTGGAAGTGTTTGAACGCGCGTTAAAAAACATATCACCAAACTTCGAGGTTAAATCTCGTCGCGTCGGTGGCGCAAACTATCAAATTCCATTCCCTGTCGCTGGTCATCGTCAACAGCATTATGCCTACAGTTGGCTCGTCCAAGCAGCACGTGCCCGTAATGGTATGCCATACGCCCAGCGTTTGGCGCTTGAGATTGTCGACGCATACAACGAAACTGGTGCTGCTTTCAAAAAGAAAGAAGACACTCACAAGATGGCCGAAGCCAACCGTGCTTACGCTCATTTTGCTCGTAGTTAATCTACTAAAAGTCGTAAAATAGCCGTTTATCGCGGCTATTTTTTGTTTATGCTTGCAGAGGAACGTAAGAAAACATTAAATAGATATTATGGATGACCAAGAACATAACTTCTTTGCTGATATTGAAAAAGTGGTGACCGATCCTGTTTTTACCCAAACATTTGATGAAATTCATACATATAATCAACTTCTTGCCGATATGCCTATCGATACTGAAGAAGCAAAAATTCTTATGACAAAAATCAATCAGGACTGGCATACGAATGGTTTTGCAGGCAAAGAACTAACACTGAGCGGAGTTGCATATGTCGGCGTGGCGCCCAAAGAAATAGATTCAACGACTACCTTGTATGACGAGAACAAAACTACCTTCATACACCAACCCATTCGTTCGCAACGTTTCTGCCTGCTGTCGCGACCCATTATAGACGACGACGGTGTCCATATTGATCAAAGAATAATGCTTCACGCCTACACGCTCATTGACGGTGAGGGGGGAATAGAGCAAGAAGATTGCACCGTTCTTATCGAACCAGAAACGATATTCGAATATGACGGTATGACACCGTCACGAGCATCCGCTTGGCTCGAAGTATATTATCCGGAGCTAAAACAAGAAATAGATATGACCGCCGTCAATAATGATACTGATGCGGCAACCATTATGGGATTGAAAAATATTCCTATTCCTCTGGATAACCTTTCTAAAACAAACACAAAAGAACTGGTGAAAAACCTTGACGCGTACTTAAATCATGCATTAAATTTTGATATTGAAATCCCTTACGTTACCGAGTTACTTGGTCAGGTACGTATCTTTAATCCCTTTATGGAATCAGTAAAAGGAAAGTATCGGAACACAACTATAATGAGTCAAGAAGCCTCTCTCGTCATCATTACTCGAATTCATTTCAAACCAAACCAGACAAAGGATGAGCTAGACCTGTGGTTATACGGCCGGCTGATCATTCCATCAACAAATAGTTCGATGATTATTCAAATCCCTAAGGACACAATCCTATCGCTACACTCTGGTCGTGAGATGCTCCGTCAGCAGTTTCATGAAATGAAAAAAAAAGAAACTTAAAAAAAGCCTTTACAAACTAAAAGCGCTCATGGTATAACAAAATCAAAGAAAAGGGGAAAACAAACATGAAAAAACATTTTAATGTCGTGATCACCGCGATTGGAAAGATCATCGGCAACTAGTATGTTGTCAGCGAGAGGAGTCTGCACGTCAGCACGACACCTCTCGCAGTACGCTGCTCCAACCTAATAATTCACCTCATTCAGGTGGATTATTTTGATTATAAACGGAGGGAGAAAGATGAAAGTCGCAATTAATTCCGAGGGATTTGTGGAATCACACCACTTGCCGGCCGTCGAATTGTCGAGTCATTTAGGGATTAACGCTTTAGGGAGGGTCGTTGCGACTGATAAAATTAAAATGTCGGTGAATGATTTTGGATTCCCCGATCCTAAGAAACATCTCGTGCTTGTTGCTTCGACTTTAAGCAAAGACTATACGGTACCAACCGACTCAAATAACCATCACCTTCTTTATCAAAGGGCACGATTTCATAGACGTGGAAGGGGATCGGCATTATGGATCGCGCGCGAAGCAGCGGCTCATCGTATTGAGCAGCCGATTCAAATCCATAACTATGACCACTGGATAACCGTTGATCCCGACGAGCCTCCAAAGGCGAATGTTGAGCAATTCAAACGTGAAGAACTGCAAATGCAACAATTATTTAGAATCGGACGATCGGTCATCTCATCGGCACGATGGTTAAAAGAGTACGAGGGGGATGGTGCGCAGTCGTTTCGTGCAGCTGAATCTTATGCAGCAAAGCATGATTATACTGTGACGCAATTTTATGATTATCTCGACGCATGCGAAGATGCAAAAGTAGGACATATGGTTGACCGAGCTATACTCTCCACTATGGGTATCGTGGCGGCAACAAAATTTTTGGGTAACGTTGTCCATATTACAGACGGTAATCAGACGATTGGTGCAAGGGCTGCGATTTCTAGTTTAGAATCACGACGGATTATTCAAAACTCATTGGGCCAAGTGGCATAGTATTTATGCTTGTAGGTCTTACACTTTTATTTTAGGATGAAAAAATATGGACGAAATAGAACAAAATGACACTATTACGAGCACTATCGTTCTTCCAACTGAAGAAGATTATGATTACGGTATTCGTCTATTAGACAAACATTTTGCGGAAGTTGGCGGATCATGGAGTGGGATTGCGACATTTCATCGAAGACGGATGACGCAATATCCCTATATGTCAGCTATGTTAACCATGGCGTCGCATCACTTCTTAACATTAGAAAAAAGAAATGACAAAGGAATTGCACAGGACCAATCTTTATCTATTGCTCGTATGGCTTTTAAGGGCTATGAGCTAGGCGAAATGATCGCTGAAATTGTCCACTCCGCCCCTCGGTCTCTCGAGCACAAAGTGAATAATCTTGCGTTACTTTATGATATCCCTTATGACTCGATGAAAACTGTTGAACAGGCGGGTGGTCTCGATACGGTTGCCGGAAGGGAAGCGGCCTATAGTGCACTCGCACTCGTTGCTTTCAGTAGACTTTCGCACGATTCAAAAAACACGCTCGTGGAGTGGTCTGACGATATCACAAGTATTAAGAAAGACCGCAAATCGTTTTTCATTGGGTTGGGTGTCTCACTATATAATTCATATGATTATGCGTCTCGTTATATTGACCATGATTTCGCCCCTGAAATCGCACGATTAAATGCGTATAGTAACGCTAGTAATGAAGCCTAATCTTTGCTATACTGTTTTCAACGGCCTATTTTTTATGGCAAAAAATATTTAAATTCAGAGAATATAAGAGGTTAAGATGGCTCAGGCAAACGTCCAATTAAAGGACTTCCGTAATATTGGTATTATTGCGCATATTGATGCTGGTAAAACGACAACGACCGAGGGCATCTTGTACCGCACTGGTATGAACCACAAGATCGGTGCTGTTCATGAAGGTGAAACGACCACTGACTGGATGGCACAAGAGCGCGAACGAGGCATCACGATTACTTCTGCTGCCGTGACGGCATTTTGGAAAGGTCACAAGATTAACATCATTGATACTCCCGGTCACATTGACTTTACGGCTGAAGTCGAGCGTTCTTTGCGTGTACTGGACGGCGCTGTCACGGTCTTTGACGGCAAAATGGGTGTTGAGGCTCAAACTGAAACCGTCTGGCGCCAAGCCAACAAATACGGCGTGCCACGTATCTGCTTTATCAATAAAATTAATCAAATTGGTGGTGATTTCTATAAATCACTCGACTCTATCCACACCCGATTATCAAAGAATGCTTTGCCAGTCCATTTACCTATTGGGTTTGAAAAAGACATTAATGGCGTCGTTGACCTGATCGACATGAAAGCTTACACCTATAAAGATTTTACCGACCATGAATTGATAGTTGGTGATATTCCGGCTGATATGCTTGAGAAAGCCAAGAATGCCCGTAGCCTGCTAGTTGAAGCTGCCGTCGAGGCTGAAGATGAATTATTTGAACGCTACCTGGAACAAGGTGAAGAATCAATCAGCGTCGATGATCTGAAACGGGCCTTACGTACACGTGTGCTCGCCGGCGACTTTTACCTCGTCACTGGTGGTGATGGACGTGGTGTGATCGTTGAAAAGGTGCTTGATCTCGTGGTTGAGTATTTGCCGTCACCACTTGATATTGGGGCTGTTCAGGGAACGAATCCAAAGACCGGTGATCTTATCGAGCGACAAGCAGCTGATAGCGAACCATTGACCGCCCTTGCCTTTAAGATTGCCACCGATCCATTTGTTGGGCGGTTGATTTTCGTGCGTGTTTATAGCGGTAAATTGACTGCGGGAAGTTATGTTTTGAACACAACAACCGGCGATAAAGAGCGGGTTGGCCGTATCGTTCGTATGCATGCCGACAAACGTGAGGATATCGACATGATTGGTGCCGGCGATATTGCCGCGGTCGTGGGCTTGAAAGATACCTTTACCGGCCACACACTGGCAGATCCAGCTCACCCGATTTTGCTCGAAGCAATCGAATTTGCTGAGCCACCCGTCTCAATTGCCATTGAACCGAAGACCAAAGCCGACCAAGAGAAGATGGGTATTGCTCTTCAGCGACTTGCCGAAGAAGATCCAACCTTCCGTATTCGAACCGATGAAGAGACTGGTCAAACAATCATGTCGGGTATGGGTGAACTACACTTAGAGATTTATGTCGATCGTATGAAGCGCGAATTCAATGTTGAGGCCAATGTTGGTGAGCCACAAGTAGCCTTCCGTGAGACTATTCGTGGTACTGCTGAAGCCCAGGGCAAGCATGCCAAACAATCTGGTGGTCGTGGACAATATGGTGACGTCTGGGTTCGTTTCGAACCGACCGAATCTGGTGAAGGGTTTGAATTTGTCGATCAAATTAAGGGTGGTGTTGTCCCTCAAGAATACCGTACACCAGTCCAAAAAGGTATTAAAGACACGCTCGATGGCGGCGTCATTGCTGGTTATCCAATGATTGGAGTCAAAGCCACACTATATGATGGAAGTTACCACGATGTCGACTCAAGTGAGCTAGCTTTTAACTTGGCGGGTGTGTTAGCCGTCAAGAATGGTATTCCTAAAGCTAATCCTGTCATCCTCGAGCCTGTCATGAAAGTCGAAGTATCGACTCCAGAAGACTTTATGGGTGACATCATAGGGGACTTGAATTCACGTCGTGGCCGCATCGATGCCATGGAGGATATTCCTGGCGGTGCCAAGCTTGTCCGAGCCTTTGTTCCACTCGCAAATCTATTTGGCTATACGAACGACATACGTTCGATGAGCCAAGGCCGTGCCGCTTCAACAATGGAGTTAGCTCAGTACGAAGAAGTACCACCAAACGTTGCGCAACAGATTATCGAGAAACGTACGAAATAAATAAAGTCGCCGGTGAAAAACCGGCGATTTTTTAGTCATCTATTTCATTTCTGAGAATAAGCTGATAATATTGAACTATGGAAAGGGTGGATAAAACATATGACAGGCCAAGGGAAAAAGTAAAAAAGAGGGGTGTCGCTGCGTTAACTGACGTTGAATTACTCCAATTAATGATTGGAAGTGGCAACGGTAAAAGTCCCGTAGGTAAAATTGCTCGACGAACAGCACTTTTATTAAAACGGCACGGAAGCGGTGTCACTTACCAACAACTGTATGCTATCAGTGGTCTTGGTCCGGCACGAGTATCGCAATTATTAGCGATGTTTGAGCTTGCAAGTCGGTATCCAGTGGACAGTCGTCGTGTGTCTTTAAAGACCGATGAGGCGAAGTACCACCAACTTGTAAAAGAAAGGTTGGCGCCACATGAAGTCGGATATATGACGCTTGATGGCGCAGCGCGTCTCATTCGGCAGCGAAAAACAACGTATACCATTGAGTCCACCGATGTGATGGTTCGTATGATGAGCGCCGAAACGGTCAGTGATAAAGCGGCACAGATATACATAGGGAGGTACATGAATGATCGGTTACTTATTCCAACACTTGCAGATCTTGATATTGCGCGAAGCATTGCATCTATTGGTAAATTACTTGGCTTTACGGCAAATTATAGTATCTTTAATCGTCAAGACTGGCATTCGGTAACGAAAGATGTTTCGTATGTCGAGCGCTAGTCCTCAGAAACTTATCACAACATGGTACGACCGCGCACAGCTAGACTATTGTGATCTATATATGAGGCTATTTGTGTCGTATAATGCCTGGTTTCGCTACGTCACTGGACAATCAAATGATCGCGCGGCTATCAATGCACTGAAGAAACGGTTTGTTATATGGGATGATTATCAAAGAGGCCGCAGTATGCAGGCACTTCATGCAAAATTAGAACCAGTCATAGTCATGACATCAAAAGATCACACGCTTGGTGTTATCGTTCGTCATGATGAAGATTGGCAAAATCTGATAGAGTTCTGGTATCAGGTTCGGTGCCATTTATTTCACGGTTCCAATCTATTTTCAGATAATCAGCAACGTTTGTGGGCAAAAATAGCGTACGAAACACTTAATGTATTTATGACGGAAGTCATAGACCGCATGAAACGTAGTTTTACAAACGAAGATTACATACGATTACAAGAAGTGCAAACTCTTCTCCGTAGCAAAGGGTCTGACACGGAACGACTCATTAAGCTTCATGAATCTCTTCAAAGTAAATTTGTTCGTTCACCAGATCTATGGAACGTCGATATGGTCCATGTCTAAAGAAAACGGAAGAAGAGTATTTACGTCTCTAGTAAAACACTGTATAATTTTGTCTATACGTCGTGAGGCTTTATTGCTCTCATGCGAAAAATATGCGAATTATTAATAAGGAGAAGAACCAGACATGGCAAATTTCGACCGAACCAAGCCACACGTTAACGTTGGAACTATGGGCCACGTTGACCACGGAAAAACGACTTTGACCGCAGCTATTACCGCTGTGTTGGCAAAGAAACTTCCAAGCGATGTCAACAAAAAAGTTGACTACGCACAAATCGATAACGCACCTGAAGAGCGCGCACGTGGTATCACCATTGCTACCTCTCACCAGGAATATGAGTCAGAGAATCGCCACTATGCTCACGTCGACATGCCAGGTCACGCTGACTACGTCAAGAACATGATTACCGGTGCTGCTCAAATTGACGGCGCCATCCTTGTGGTTGCCGCTAACGACGGCCCACTGCCACAAACTCGTGAACACGTATTGCTCGCTCACCAAGTCGGTGTGCCAAAGATTTTGGTCTTTTTGAACAAAATGGACTTAGCTGATCCTGAGCTGGTTGAATTGGTTGAAATGGACATCCGTGAACTGCTTGCAAAGAACGGGTACGATGAGGACGCTCCAATCATCAAAGGTTCTGCTACCAAAGCGCTTGAAGGTGATGCCGCAAACGAAGACGCTATTATGGAATTGGTCAAAGCTATGGACGACTACTTCCCAGAACCAGTGCGTGAACTTGATAAACCATTCCTAATGCCGATTGAAGACGTCTTCTCAATTAAAGGTCGTGGAACAGTTGCGACCGGTCGTATTGAGCAAGGTATTATCAAGATTAACGATCCCGTTGAAATCGTTGGTGTCAAGCCTACTCAAAACTCTGTAGTTACCGGTATCGAAGCTTTTAAGAAAAACCTCGACCAAGGTCAAGCTGGTGACAACGCTGGCCTTTTGCTTCGTGGTATTGAGCGCGAGCAAATTGAACGTGGTCAGGTTATTGTAAAACCTGGTTCGTTGACGCCACACACTGATTTCGAAGCTGAAGTCTATATCCTCAAAAAAGAGGAAGGTGGTCGTCACACACCATTTTCTAAGGGTTACAAACCACAGTTTTACTTCCGTACAACGGACGTCACTGGTGAAGTTGAACTACCTGCCGACAAAGAGCTTGTTATTCCTGGTGACACCGTTACGTTCACTGTTAAGCTTTTGGCACCAATTGCCATGGAACAAGGTTTGAACTTTGCTATCCGTGAAGGCGGTAAGACCGTCGGTGCCGGTGTCGTAACCAAAATCATCAAATAAGAAGATTGCATACGATATATAAAACGCTCCACCTGGGAGCGTTTTATTATTGGAATTTGTAAAATATAAACTTATGAAACCACCTACGAGAGTACTTCTTACGATGAAATTGAAAGGGCTTGCGCAACCCTGTTATATCTGTTAATGTAATATCATATTATTAATCACTCCGATAACTCCGCCAGACGATACGTTACACGATTCGAGCAGAGGTTACGGGGTCGCAATCCGGCGATATGGATAAGGAGCCATAAAAATGGCAGAAGCAAAACCAGAGGGCTTGCGTATTCGCATTCGCCTCAAGGCATACGATCACAAAGTGATTGACCAATCAGCTAAACAAATTATTGATACCGCAATCCGCACCGGTGCATCAGTTGCGGGACCAGTTCCACTGCCAACCCGACGAAGCACTTTTACGGTTGTGAAATCACCACATGTGTATAAAAAGGGTGGTGAAACCTTTGAAATGCGCGTGCATAAGCGTTTAATTGATATTACGAATGCGAGTCCAAAAACAATCGATAGTCTTCAGAATCTTAGTTTGCCAGCTGGTGTTGATGCAGAAATTCGCATGTAAGCACATTTTCTAAGATAAAACCCGGCATGTAGCGCCGGGTTTTTTTGTTATCTATTCGCTTCGCTTTGTAACCGTTGATCAAGTTGATCGGTTATGGTCACAACGTCGGATTGCACCTTAAGAATCCAGAGTTGCATGATGATGATGAAAAAGACTAACACTGACCAATAAATAGTTTGACGAGTGACTTTAAACGAGAAAAAAGGTGGGTCGTTCTTTGTCGAAACTCTCAGTGTCCGATATGCTTGTGACCCATTTTTACGCGATGCTTTTTTTGCCGTTACTCTTTTGCGTGCTGCGGGTTTTGTTGCTACTTTTTTAATGCGCGTTGCCACCTCGAGCTCCTTACTGATGTGATTTAGCTGATATTTTGTATTATCCTCCACGTTTAAAAAAAGCGCAAGCGTGATCTCTATCTGTTATACCCCTTGACCATATATTCTTTTTTTGATACGATAGATCGGTAACATTACGAAAATATCAGACATTCTTGGTGAATTAGTAAGTCCTTTCAATACGGATACTGCTAGCCACCAAGATATTTAAATGGGAGCAAGCAAGTGAAAGCACTTCTCGGTACCAAAATTGGTATGACCCAAATCATCAGCGACGATGGCAAGGCAGTTCCTGTCACGCTTATCAAAGCTGGCCCAGTCACCGTGACTCAGGTGAAGTCGGCTGAAAAAGACGGCTACAACGCGGTACAAGTGGGATTTGATGAGGGAAAGAACCTGAGCAAGGCCGTGGCTGGTCACTTGAAGACTGCAGATGTTACCCCTAAGTACATCCGCGAGTTTCGAGTTGACGATTTGCCAGAGGACGTTGCGGTTGGCAGCATATTTGATGTCAACATTTTTGCCATTGGCGACATGGTCGACGCCACGGGCACCAGCAAGGGTAAAGGTTTTGCTGGAAACATTAAACGAAACAATTTCCAGCGTCACCGTAAAACACACGGTGGTAAGGGAAACACTCGTAAACCTGGTTCAATTGGTTCAATGTATCCACAGAAAGTCTTTAAAGGTAAGCGTATGGCTGGTCACATGGGACACGAACAAGTCACTGTTAAAAACTTGGTTGTCGCCTATGTTGACGTTGAAAACAACTTACTCGGCCTGCGCGGTGCAGTTCCTGGTCCTAAAAAAGGTCTGATCGTAATCGGAGGGAAAGCATAATGGCGAACATCGATTCTAAAACTGATACTAAAACGCCTGTAGCGACACCAAAAGCTACGCTTCCTAAAGAAATCTTCGCTGTTGAAGTGCCAAATCACGAACTGCTGAAATTAGCCTATGACAGCTACTTGGCAAACTCACGTACGTCAGCTGCACGTACTAAAACGCGTGGTGAAATTAGCGGTGGTGGTAAAAAGCCATGGAAGCAAAAAGGGACCGGTCGTGCCCGTTTTGGCTCGAGCCGAAACCCAATTTGGCGTGGCGGTGGTAT
>CAZKIJ010000003.1:13214-34692 GCA_964552895.1 uncultured Candidatus Saccharibacteria bacterium
AGTCTGATTAAGAGTAAAAAGCAAAACGCTGGCCGTAACAATGATGGTCGTATTACCTCACGTCACCGTGGTGGTGGTGTCAAACGTCACTACCGATTAGTCAATCACAAGTTAGCACCTGGCTTGAAGGTTACTGTTGAGGAAATCGAATATGATCCGAACCGAAGCGCTCGAATTGCTCGTGTGAAAGACCAATACGGTCTGTATCACTACATTTTGACCGACACCTCTATGGTAAAAGGCAAAACGATTGAAAGTGGCGAAGATGCTGCCGTTGAAACGAGTAACCGTATGCCGTTGAGCCGTATCCCAGTTGGTTCACAGATCTATGCGATTGAACTCCACCCAGGTAAGGGTGCTCAAATGGCACGCTCTGCCGGTGCTAAAGCACAGTTAATGGCCAAAGAAGGCGACTACGCCCAAGTTCGTATGCCATCTGGTGAAGTTCGTAAGTTCCGTTTAGAAGCAACTGCGGCGATTGGCGTAGTAGGGAATGTCCAACACCAGAACATTAAGGTTGGGTCAGCTGGTCGTAACCGTCGTAAAGGTATTCGCCCACGTGTTCGTGGTGTCGCCATGAACGCCGTCGATCACCCACATGGTGGTGGTGATGGTGGTGCCCACGGTACCGGTAAACCACCACGGACACCGTGGGGTCAACTGACCCTTGGTTACCGTACTCGCCGCCGTAAAGATGTTGCGAAGATGATTGTAAGAACGCGCCACGACGCGAAGAGGAAGAAGTAATATGAGTCGATCACTAAAGAAAGGGCCATTCGTCGACTTTAAGCTGGCAAAGAAAGTTGCCGCGCTGAGTCTAGATGACCGAACGATTATCAAGACCTGGGCTCGTGCCAGCACGATTAGTCCAGATATGGTGGGCCGTACCATCGCTGTACATAACGGACGTGTTCACGTTCCTGTACTTATTAGCGAAAACATGGTTGGCCACAAACTTGGTGAGTTTAGTCCAACTCGCAAGTTCCGTAAGCATGGTGGAAAGGATAAGAAATAATGGCTGATGCTATAAAAGTTCGCAGTTATGCGAAAGGCATTGATCAAGCGCCTCGTAAGGTGAGCTTGGTAGCCGGTTTGGTTCGTGGCCGTACCGTTGCTGATGCCTTAGTCATCCTTTCACATACGCCAAAGCGCGCCGCCAAGCCAGTTGCCAAGGCGATTGAAAGTGCCCAGTCAAATGCTACAAACACCCACGGTTTAGACAGTAAAACACTTATCATTACCACGCTAAGTGTCACCATTGGCACGCGTATCAAGCGTTTTAAACCTGCGAGCCGCGGCCGAGCACTTCCATTTCAGAAAAAATCGTCAAATATCCTTGTTGAAGTCACTGGTGATGTAAAGCCAAAGAAGACTGCAGCAAAGCCCGCACCTACTAAGAAAGAAGAGGAGAAATAAGCCATGGGTCAGAAAGTTAACCCAATCAGCTTCCGTCTTCAGGTCCACAAGAACTGGGATTCACGTTGGTTTGCTGCTGGCAAACGTGATTTTGCGAAGTGGTTGCACGAAGACATTCAGATCAAAGATTTGATTGAAAAGAAATTTGCCAGCCGTCCAACCATCGCTCGTATTGAAATTGAGCGCTCAGCCAACCTAACGACTGTTACAATTCACACCGCTAAGGCTGGTGTCGTGATTGGTCGTGGCGGTGCTGGTGTCGCCGAACTGAAGGTCCAGATCGAAAAGATTACAACCCTGCCGGTTCGTATCAATATCGAAGAAGTGAAGCGTCCCGATATGTCAGCCAAATTAGTCGCTGAAAACATTGCACGTCAACTTGAGCGACGCGCTAACTTCCGTCGCGTCATTAAGATGACTGCACAGAATGTCATGACTGCTGGTGCCAAAGGAGTGCGTATTCAAGTTGCCGGTCGTCTCAACAACGCTGAAATGGCCCGTCGTGAAAAGGTGAGCGAAGGTTCAGTACCATTACACACCCTCCGTGCGGACGTTGATTTTCACACTGCGCGTGCCCAAACTCCAGCCGGTATTATTGGCGTTAAAGTATGGATCTATAAAGGCGAGAGGAGTGCATAAGTATGTTACTTCCTAAGAAAACCAAGTTTCGCAAAGTCCGTATCGGGACAAATACTGGTGTCGCGACGCGCGGAAACTATATCGCTTTTGGTGACTACGGCTTGCAATCACAAAGCAATGAGCGAATCACCAGTCGACAGATTGAAGCAGCTCGCCAGGCAATGACCCGTTACATTAAACGTGGTGGTAAAATTTGGATCCGTATCTTTCCTCATACACCCGTAACGCGTAAGCCATTAGACGTCAAGATGGGAAGCGGTAAAGGTAATCCAGAATTCTTTGTCGCTAAGGTAAAAGCCGGCACTGTTCTGTTTGAGATGAAGGGTGTTGATGAAGCGGTCGCCCGTGAAGCCATGCGTTTAGCATCACACAAACTGCCCGTTAAGACGAAGTTTATCGCGAGGGAGCAATAATATGGCGGATACCAAGAAGACGGCGAAAAAAGTCGTGAAAAAAGCTGAAGTTGTCGTGAAAAGTCTCGACCAACTGCGCGAAGATGTAGCGAAAGCAATTCAAGATCTGACCGATTCACGTCGTAGCCACAAACAAGGTGACTTAGTAAACCCGCATATTTTGACGACACAACGCAAAGCCGTCGCCCGATTAAAGACTGCAATTACAGCAACAATACGAAAGGAGAGCAAGTAATGGCTAAAACAGTCACCGGTATCGTCACTTCAGACGTCGCCGACAAAACAATTACCGTGAGTGTCACTAGCCGTGAAACTCACCCTATCTACGGCAAGCAGTACACTGTAACCCGTAAGTACGTCGCGCATGATGAAAACAACGAGGCAAAGATTGGTGACAAAGTCACTATCGTCGAAACTCGTCCAATAAGTAAGCGCAAATCATTCAAACTTGACGCTGTCGTTGAGAAATCACGGGGCAGCATTGAATTGAAGGAAGACGAGGAAGTCTAGTATGATCCAGCAAGAATCACGCATGAAAGTTGCCGACAATTCTGGAGCAAAGGAAATCCTGTGTATCCGTGTCCTTGGTGGAACTCGACGTCACTACGCCAACGTTGGTGATATTATCGTGGCAACCGTAAAGGACGCCAACCCAACCGGTACAGTGAAGAAAAAGTCAGTCGTCAAAGCAGTTGTCGTTCGTACCAAGAACCAGATTAAGCGAAAAGATGGCAGCACGATCGCCTTTGATGACAACGCCGCCGTTATTATTAACGACGACAAAACGCCAAAGGGAACACGCGTCTTTGGGCCAGTGCCACGTGAGCTGCGTGACATGGGCTATGCTAAAATCATTAGCTTGGCACCGGAGGTACTTTAAGATGACACAGAAAATTATTAAAGGTGATACGGTCAAGATTATCAGTGGTGCCAACAAAGGCACGACCGGTAAGGTTGAAAAGGTATTACCTGCAAAAAATGCTGTTTTGATAGAAGGCCTTGGCCTCAAACACCGTCATGTCAAACCATCACAACTTAACCCAACCGGTACGCATAAAGACATTCATGTCGCTGTGCCACTCCACAAGGTTGCGTTAGTAATCGATGAAAAATCAAGCAAAACGAGCCGCGTTGGCCGCGTCAAAAACGTTGCCGACAAGGGTTATACTCGTATTGCTCGTCAAGCAAATAATAAGGAGATTAAATAATGGCTAAAGCAGCTACTATCACCGCTCCTCGCCTGAAAGCCTTGTACGCCGACACGTACGTCAAGGAACTACAAGCCGAACTCGGTCTTTCGAACGTTAATGAAGTTCCAAAGCTCGAAAAAATCGTCGTGAGCGTAGGAATCGGTAAAAACAAAGACGACAAGCACTTCTACGAAGTCGTTCGCAACACCTTAACAAAAGTTACTGGTCAAGCACCGGTTGACCGCATGGCTCGCAAATCCATTGCTGGCTTTAAAATCCGTGCCGGCATGAACCGTGTTGGTATCAGTGTGAGTCTTCGTGGCGCACGAATGTACGAGTTCCTTGACCGTTTAGTGAACGTTGCATTACCACGTGTTCGTGATTTTCACGGTGTGTCCGCCAAGGCTTTTGACAAGGGGGGCAACTATAACCTTGGTATTATCGAACAATCGATCTTCCCAGAACTTTCATTTGAAGAAACCCAAACCGCCCATGGCTTGCAAATTACGTTTGTCATCGCAGGTGGCTCGAAAGAAGCCAGCCGCGCTCTGCTAGAGAAGTTTGGGATGCCTTTTGAAAAGACTTTAGAGAAGGAAGGAGGACGACGATAATATGGCTAAAAAATCTGCTGTCAATCGAGATGAGAAGCGCAAAAAAATGATCTTGAAATACGCCGCAAAGCGTGCCGAACTTAAGGAAATGGGTGACCAAGAAGGGTTAGCGAAGCTGCCATTAAATAGTTCGCCAACTCGCTGGAAAAACCGCGATGCACTACATGGCCGTCCCCACAGTTATATGCGTAAGTTTGGCCTGAGCCGTATAAACTTCCGCGAAAAAGCATCAAAGGGCGAAATCCCTGGCGTCACAAAGAGTAGTTGGTAAGAAAGGAGACGAATTATGTCATTACAATCAACTGACCCAATCGCCGACCTGCTTACCCGAATCCGTAACGCAATCATGGTCGGAAAAAACCAAATCACTGTTCCGTCAAGCAAATTGAAGGTGACAGTGGCACAAGAGCTGAAAAAAGCCGGCTACCTCTCAGAGGTGAAAGTCGAAGCAGCCAAACCTCGTGACATTTTGGTTATCACTATTAACAAAGCTGGTGAGAATGCTACCATCAACGAAATTAAGCGCCTGTCAAAACCTGGTCGCCGCGTCTACGTTGGTGCTAACGATATTCCTAAGGTAAAATCTGGCCGCGGTTTAGTCTTGGTCAGCACTTCTAAGGGTGTTGTTACCGGTGCCGATGCCGTCAAACAACGCCTTGGTGGTGAACTGCTGTTAAGCGTTTACTAATAAAAACATGTTCAAACTGAACCTCGAAAGAGGTTCTTTTTGTTTTCTACCTCTTGAAAAAGTATGTAGAAAGTGCTATTCTTATCAAGATAATAAATTGCGAGTGAGATAGTGAGATATCTTGCGTGTGCGATCATACGATCGTCAGCACAGAAACGTCTTGTCCGTTTCACTCGTTATAACCGAAAGGTAAGAAATGAGTCGAATCGGAAAACTACCAATTCAGATTCCAACAGGCGTGACAATCACGGTCGGCTCAGATGAGATTACCGTCGAGGGCCCAAAAGGTAAGCTCGTCGTACCTCATTTGAGTGACGTGACTGTAACAACCGAAGATGGAAATGCTGTCGTCACTCGTAAAGATGATGAGCGCATTGCTAAAGCCCAACACGGGTTGCAACGCGCGTTATTAAACAACGCGGTTGACGGTGTCACCAAAGGCTTTGAAAAGAAGCTCGAGGTCAACGGTATTGGTTACCGCCTGAGTGGTGGTGGCCAAGAAATTGAGATGAGCCTTGGCTTCTCTCACCCTGTGAAGTACAAAGCCAAAGAGGGTGTGCAGCTGGAGGTCAACAAAATGGAAATCACCGTGAAGGGTATCGACAAGCAATTGGTCGGTCAGGTTGCGGCTGAGATCCGCGCTCTCAAAAAGCCTGAACCATACAAGGGTAAAGGAATTAAATATGCTGACGAAGTCATCCTTCGTAAGGCTGGAAAGACTGGTAAGTAATATGGTTAATCTTGCAAAAAATTTGCTAAACCGCGGCCTTCGCAAGAATCGGGTCCGTGCCAAAGTCACAGGGACTGCCGAACGACCTCGTTTGACCGTCACCATCAGCAACAAGCACGTTAGTGCTCAAATCATCGATGATGTCGCGCAAAAAACGTTGGCTGCTTCAACCACTGTTGGCGCTAAGCAAACTGGCACACTGACTGAACAATCTGCTTTTGTCGGGGCTGATATTGCCAAAAAAGCTAAAAAAGCAAAGGTTACCACGGTTGTTTTCGACCGTAATGGCCGTCAATATGCTGGCCGCCTCAGCGCCTTAGCTGACGCTGCACGCAAGGAAGGATTGGAGTTTTAATTATGGCCGAAACAACACGTACAAACGCGGGTGGACGCCCGGGTAACAATCGTGGTCCACGCCGCGATCAAACACCACAAGAACCAAAAGAATTTGAAGAGTTGGTTATCAATATCGATCGTGTCGCCCGTGTCGTCAAGGGTGGACGCCGATTCCGTTTCAAGGCACTCGTCGTTGTCGGTAATCGCAAGAACAAAGTTGGGGTTGGGGTGGCAAAGGGTGCTGACGTTCAAGTAGCGGTAGCCAAAGCAACTGACGTGGCGAAAAAGCATTTGATTACCATCCCGATTGTGAATGAAACGATTCCGCACGACATTGAAATCAAGTTTGCGGGTGCACGTGTGCTCTTGAAGCCAGCCGCGCCAGGTACTGGTATTATTGCTGGTGGCGTTGTTCGTTCGATCATTGGTGTCACTGGTATTCGCAACTTGCTTTCAAAGTCACTTAATTCAACAAATAAGGTCAACATTGCTTACGCAACGGTTGAAGCCTTGAATAGTCTAGTGCCACGTGAAAAGTGGTTGAGCGCAGCAAAGAAAAAAACCACAGAGAAAGCTGCGGCAAAGGAGACGAAGTAATGAAATACCACGAACTCCAGGCAGTTGCCAACAAGAATAAGAAACGCGTCGGCCGCGGTATATCTGCTGGTCAAGGTAAAACTGCTGGCCGTGGTACCAAAGGCCAGGGTGCACGTACCGGTAAGAAGCTCGGTGCAACCTTCATGGGTGGTCAACGAACACTGGTTCGTGCCGTACCAAAGGCACGTGGATTTAAAAGCCTGCGTTCCGCTGCACAGGTTGTCTATCTTGATACGTTAAACGCGTTTGATGGTAAAACCGTCAATAACGAAACCCTTTTTGCCAATGGCTATATTGCAACACCATTCCAAGCCGTCAAGGTGATTGGCCGTGGTGAATTGACTGCCAAAATCACCGTTGCTGTCGCCGGTGCGAGTAAAAGTGTCCAAGAAGCAATTGCCAAAACTGGTGGCAGTTTCACAAAAACGGCTGTACCATTGAAACAAAGCACAAAAGAAGCTGAAAAGAACGATAAATAAATCGTTACTAAAAATAAAAGCACTCGTCAGAGTGTTTTTATTTTGATTTTGTGTAAATAACTATTGACGCGTGATTGAGACGTGTATTCGGGGCCCCGGCCCCACTCCTCTTATAGAGGATTTTTCTTTTTGACGACACATTCCGATAGGCATTTTTGCATGCTACAATATATATGCCTCACATGACAAGTGAGAGTACCCGCGAGTGACAAAGGGTATCTGATCGCTAAAAGGCACCATGTTTGTTGCTCATCCATTTGGAAAACAGCAAACGGCCAGTCACGGTCACCTGTGTGAATAATGGTTGACACAAAGTTAATCGAACGGTCATAAATCAGGGATTGCAACGGGCGACAGATTGTGTGTCGAGCTCATGTTCATTCGGTCGTCATTTTTTTGACCAAACCACGTAGAACAGCAGCTCGTATGGGGCGGGGTGTGTGGCTTTCCCAAGCCGCCCCGCCCCTTTACAGTAAAGCGGCATTTTTCTTTTTCACTATACTTTTGTAGTATAATCAAAACAGATTAAACGTTTCGTCCTTTAGTGGGCGTTGAGGGAAGACAGAAAAGACCGATGAATTGGAAAACGATCTGGAAATCATTGAAAAACCGCGACATGCAAAAACGGTTGTTGATCTTGCTTGGCATTATTGTTATATATCGCTTATTGGCGCATGTGCCTATTCCATTAGCGCAACCGAGCGAATTAAAGCAAGTAATCAGCAATGTTATTTCCAGCTCAGACTTGGGTGGATTTCTTAACTTGTTATCTGGCGGTGCCTTAGCAAGCTTTTCGATTGTGCTCGTTGGTATGTCACCGTTCATTACGGCCTCTGTTATTACTCAGCTTTTGACCAAAGCGATCCCGCGTTTAGAAGAGTTACATAAAGACGGTGAATCAGGCCGTAAAAAGATTAACCAAGTGACTCGTTTGGTGACGATCCCTATCGCGATCGTGCAGTCAATTGGCGTCATTTTCATTCTTCGTCAAACGATTTTGGCAGGAAATACAACGGCGCTTGCAAATACATCGTTGCTTGACTGGGTTGTTGCGGTCATCGCAATGACCGCTGGATCGGTCTTATTAATGTGGCTTGGTGAGTTAATTACCGAACAGGGTGTCGGAAACGGTATGAGTTTGGTAATTTTCGCAGGTATTATTAGCCAATTGCCAAATTTCGTGTCAGAGTATATCGCCAGCCTCTTTAGTACGACAAACGGTGCTCTAAAAGTATTCAACTGGTTTACGATACCGGTTAACCCGACACTCTTCTTCGTTGCCATTGGCCTATTAGTATTTTCGGTCTTTGTCCTGTATTTCCTTGTAAAAGTTAACGAAGCGCAGCGTGTCATTACGATTAATTACGCCAAACGCGTCCAGGGTAATAGTAATTATGGTGGGGTAAAAAGCATCTTGCCTGTCAAACTGATTGCTGCTGGTGTGATTCCTGTCATTTTTGCAGTCGCGATTCTGTCGCTCCCAGCTTTTGCGGGACAAATCTTGAAAGCAACGAATAACCCAGGCTATTTAACGTTAGCAAATAATTTGATTACGTGGTTCCAAGCACCACAAGCCGGAACATTCACGGGAACGACTGCTGTCTCGTTCATATATCCATCGTTGTACTTTATTTTGGTCATTGCCTTTACGTATTTCTATACGGGCATCGTTTTTAATGCCAATGAAATTGCCGAAAATATGCAAAAACAGGGTGGATTTATCGAGGGCATTCGCCCAGGTAAAAGTACCGAAAAATACCTGTCGATGACGGTCAATCGCTTAATATTATTTGGCTCGCTTGTGCTTGGCCTAATCGCCGTGATGCCATTTTTGGTTGAATTTCTCCTCTTCAATCTGGCGGGTATAAGTAATACAAATCTATCGATTGGTGGAACCGGTTTGCTCATTGTCGTGACTGTTAGCCTAGAGGCTTTGCGTCAGATAAACTCGCGCGCCTTGATGGTCACATACGACGATTACAAGTAACCATCACCCCTTGACAATATTGAACATTTATAATTAATCTGTTATAATATTCGCACATCGATCAACCGAGCCGTTCCCCGGCCGGGGTGGACGACGTACATGGACAGGGGAGTAAAATGGGACGCGGATTGTATTCGCCACCGATGTTTACGCCAAAAGCATCGCCTACGCCAGATCAAGTCGCGATGAAAGTGGCTCTTCATCAGGTACAACAAGCACGCCTGCTATACGACAAAAAAGTGATGAACGCCCGACATGTACAGGCTCGACTCATCGTCGACGCACTATATGGACGGTGGAGGTATCAAGTGAAGCACAACTACCTCGGGCTGTCTTTTGGAGAGTGGGTGCTTAAAAAGCGCACGCTTTCAGCGACATACGCCACACTTGCTGTCGATACAGTGCTCTATTCGTACACACAGGTGACCGAAAGCGTGCTCGATAACAAGCTTCTGCGGCTCATCGACCAAAAAGACGAACGAGTCGACTGGTTGACGCCGCTCATCGAAGTATTCTTGAACCATCGTGTCAAGGAAGCACACTTCAGAGTGCGTGTCACAAGTTACACGGTACCACTCGCGAGCTATGCAAAGGCGTTGTCTTCGCTGCACTTTGTGCGTGATCTCGTCCCTGGCCGTTTCAGCACACCATAAGAGGCGTGAGGACGGCTACCCCCGTCCTCATCCTTCAGTAATGAAGCCGATTCAGTATTGAGGAATGAGGACGTATTGACCTTTAAACCGGTTTTGCTACAATAAAAGCATCCTAACAAGTTCTGCCGAAAAAATCGGAGGGATTCTTCTTGAAAATGCTTTACCATACCTCTTTTATAGTGTATAATTCACTACTGTAACTTATGGCCAGTCAAAAAGAGGTTATTAAAATGCGAGGTAAGGTGGTGGAAGCACTGCCTAATACTCAATTTAAGGTAGAGCTCGAAAATGGCCTTAGTATCATTGCTCATATCAGCGGGAAGATGCGTAAAAACTATATCCGTTTGGTGCCCGGCGATGACGTCGATGTCGAGATGACCCCTTACGATCTATCGAAGGGAAGAATCGTTTATCGACACAAAGATTCATTTTAATATTAAATTTTTAATAGGTAGGAGATTCAAGCGCTCATGAAAGTTCGTGCGAGTGTCAAGAAAATCAGTCCTGATGACATTTTAGTGCGCCGAAAAGGCCGTTTGCGTGTCATCAACAAGAAGAAACCTAAAAATAAGCAAAGGCAGGGTTAAGCATGGCTCGAATTGCAGGGGTAGTGATCCCAGCAGAAAAGCAAGTGCAGATCGCATTGACGTACATTTACGGCATTGGTCCACACTTCGCATCGACCATCCTTGCGGCGGCAAAAATAGAGCCGACCACTCGGGTGAAAGATCTCACCGAGGCTGAAGAACAACGACTTCGCGAAGTAATTGATAGCAATTACACCGTTGAAGGTGATTTACAGCGCTTGGTTACCAATAATATTAAACGCTTGAAGGACATCAACGCTTACCGCGGACTTCGACACAAGGCTGGCTTGCCGGTAAATGGTCAGCGTACTCGAACGAATGCACGAACTCGTAAGGGTAAAGCGATCGCTGTTGGTGGTACTCAAAAGAAAGCCGCGTCGAAGACGTAGAAAGGAACTGAAGGTAAAAGACAATGGCAGATGCAAAAACATCCAAGAAAAAACAACGTCGATCAGTTCCATCTGGTCAGATGCACATTCAGGCAACCTTTAATAATACAATCGTCAGCTTTACTGACAAGAAGGGCAATGTCCTTTCTGCCAGTAGCGCTGGTGCGACGGGCTTCCGCGGCAGCAAAAAAGGTACCGCTTACGCCGCTCAAGTGGCTGCTGAAAAAGCCGCTGAAGCCGCGAAAACGGGTTACGGCTTGAATGCCGTTGACGTTTTTGTCAAAGGCGTCGGCTTGGGTCGCGACACCGCGATTCGTGCGTTAAACTCGTTTGAAATCAGCGTCGATAGCATCAAAGATGTTACTGGCGTCCCACATGGTGGTGCTCGTCCACGAAAGGTCAGGAGGGGTTAATCTATGGCACGTGATACTTCGCCAATTGTGAAACAGAGCCGCCGTGAAGGCTATGCCCTTCACTCAAAAGCACACAAAATTATGGCTCGTAAGTCAGGCATTCCCGGCCAACACGCCAACGGTCGTCAAGGTAAGGCGAGTCTTTACCTTACGCAGCTACGTGAGAAGCAAAAAGTCCGCCGTTTATACGGTTTGCTTGAAAAGCAATTCGCTCGTTTAATGAACGAAGCAACTCGTCAACAGGGTTTGACTGGTGAAAACTTACTGCGAATGTTGGAACAACGTATTGACAATGCTGTCTACCGTGCTGGTTTTGCAACCAGTCGTCGTGCCGCACGTCAGCTCGTTGGCCATGGCCACTTTCTTTTGAACGGCCGTCGCGTCGATATTCCATCAATCCGTCTGAAGGCTGGTGATGAGATTACCGTTCGTCCAAAGAGTACAAAATCAGGCTACTTTACCCAAATCAATGACGTGTATAGCGCCGCGAACCCAGCATCCGTTGGATGGTTGAAAAGCGATCCAAAGAAACTGACGATCTCTATAACTGGCATTCCTGCCCGTGAAGAGGCCGAGACCGATATTAATGAACAGCTTATTGTTGAGTATTACTCACGATAATAACGAATATTAAGTAGGTAAGGAGCCTAAGAATATGACTAAAGTTATTCACAACCCAGCACTTGCGAGTGTCGACGAGACCAGCAAAACTGCCGCCTCATTCGTTATTGAGCCATTGCAAGCCGGCTATGGAAACACCCTTGGCAATAGTCTTCGACGTGTATTACTTTCAAGCGTGAAAGGTGGCGCGATTGTCGCTTTCCGCGTTGAGGGCGTTAGCCATGAGTTCACAACCGTTGCCGGCGTAAAAGAAGATGTCGTCGATATCATGCTTAACTTGAAAAACGTTCGCGTCAAAGTACACACCGACGAACCAATTGAAGTTCGTCTTGAAAAGAAAGGCAGCGGCGTTGTCACTGCTGGTGACATCAAGGCGACTGCCGACGTAGAAATCGTAAACCCTGACCAAATTATCGCCACCATTGATGATCCTAAAAAATCATTATTAATGGATTTGGTTATTGAATCTGGTCGCGGTTACGAAACAATTGAAGACTCAAGCGCACACCGTCTCCATAGCGACATGATTGCTTTAGATGCTGTGTTTAGCCCTGTCCTGCGTGTTCGATACAAAGTCGATGGGACACGTGTTGGTCAAGAAACCAATCTTGATAAATTGACGTTAAACGTTGAAACCGATGGGACGATTAGCCCGCGTGACGCGTTTGAAGAAGCAGCTGCTATCTTGGTTAACCAATATACTGCGTTAGCTGGTAGCACGACTGTTGAAGCAGCTCCAGCCCTGGGTCAAGATATGGAAGATGATGCTAACGAACTTAACACGCCAATTGAAGAGTTGAACTTGAGCGCTCGCACTGCCAATGCCTTGATCAACAACGAAATTCGCGTTGTTCGTGACCTCGTCACCCTTAGTGAACAAGATTTACGCGAGCTCAAGGGCTTCGGAAGCAAGGCGTTAGACGAAGTTAAAGATAAATTGGCGGAATTGGAACTCTAGACTATGCATCGACACGGATATGTAGGACGCAAGTTTGGTCGCGAACGTGATCAGCGACGCGCACTGCTCAAAGGTTTGGCAACAAGCCTGGTCGAGCATGGAAAAATTGAGACCACTTTGCCAAAAGCAAAAGAACTCGTTCGTTATATTGAAAAATTAGTCACAAAAGCAAAGAAGGGCGACCTTCATAACCGCCGCCAGGTGATTGCCGGCTTGTCTACCCAAGCAGCCGCCAACCGTTTAGTCGACATCATTGCTCCTCAGTTGACTGGTCGCACTAGTGGACACGTCCGTGTTCAGCGTACCCGTCTGCGGGTTGGCGACGGTGCGCAAATGGCCACAATTGCTTTTGTTGATGACATCAAAGAAACGGCAACACCTGTTGCCGCAGAGGTAAAAGCATAATGCCTAAAAAAGTAGCACTGCCAAAGACTTTTAGTCAAAAGACAGCCGACGTGAACCGTCGATGGATTTTGATTGATGCTTCGTCGGCTCCATTGGGCCGTGTGGCGACCGTTATCGCAAAGTACTTGATCGGTAAGTACAAGCCAACCTACACTCCACACGTTGACGATGGTGACTATGTCGTTGTCATTAACGCTGAAAAGGTTGTCGTCACTGGTAACAAAGAAAACGACAAAGTGTACTATCACCACACCGGGTTCCCGGGTGGTATTAAGGATGCAACCTTGGCTGAAGTTCGTGAGAAATTCCCAGAACGTATCATTGAAGCAGCCGTAAAAGGGATGGTTCCTCGAAACAAGCTTGCCGCTGAGCGTTTGAAGCGCCTCCGCGTCTTTGTTGGTGAAGAGCACGCTCACACCGCACAAACCCCCCAAAAAGTAGATATTAAAGGCGAGGTAAAATAATATGGCTGAAGCAAAATATTTTTATGGTTTAGGTCGTCGCAAAAGCGCCACTGCCCGCGCCCGACTATTTGCTGGTAAAGGTACCGTGACCATCAACGACAAGCCTGCGGCTGAATATCTTTCAGATAATAAGACATTGCTCGCTGAAGTCACCGATCCGCTTGCCTTGGTCAACAAGCAAAACGACTTTGACATTACTATCCGCGTCGCCGGTGGTGGTGTTGCTGGCCAGGTTGACGCAATCAAACTGGCGATCGCCAAGGCTTTGACCGTTGCACATAGCGACCTGCGTTCAACCCTGAAGAAAGCCGAATTCCTGAAGCGTGATTCACGCGAAAAAGAACGCAAGAAATATGGCTTGCGATCTGCTCGTAAGCGCGAACAGTTCTCAAAGCGTTAAATACACCAAACACCTCCAAACGGAGGTGTTTTTGGTATAATAACTTTAATGACAAAACCCGTAATCCTCACTGGCATACGCTCGAACGAAGAGCCAACCCTTGGTAACTATCTCGGTGCCTTTGTGCCAATGGTCGAAATGCAGAAAAGATACGCTGGTGAGTACCAGATCAACATGTTTGTGCCCGATTTGCATAGCTTTACAACGCCAATCGATCACTCGGTGTTATACCGTAATACCCTTAATAACCTCAAATATTTTATTGCGTCTGGACTCGATATTAATAACCCGGACACCTTTATTTATCGGCAGAGTTACGTTCCAGCGCACAGTGAATTGACCTGGATTCTGGACTGTTTTACTTATACTGGTGAAATGGGTCGCATGATTCAATTCAAGGACAAAACAAAAGAACATGGCGAAAGCGTCACGATGGGACTCTATAACTATCCTGTATTGATGGCGGCTGATATTCTGTTATATGGCGCCACCTACGTTCCGGTTGGCGAAGATCAGTTCCAGCACTTAGAAATTACTCGTGACATTGCGACGCGTATGAATAATAAGTTTGGCGACCTCTTTATTATTCCGGAAACCACCAAGAAACAAACTGAATTTATTAAGCGCGACAACGGCCTGAGAATTCGGAGCTTGACCGATCCGACCAAAAAGATGAGTAAAAGTTCATCTGACCATAAATCAAAGATTCTATTAAATGATGCCCCTGAAGAAGCACGCGCCAAAATTATGGGAGCAACCACCGACAGTATCGGGAAAATAAATTTTGATTGGGAAAAACAACCAGGTATTACCAGTCTTTTGCAGATTCTAGCATTATTAAGCGGCCGCTCCCAAGAAGATGTGAACCAAGAATGGCTAGGCAATGAACGGTATGGCACCTTTAAAAATACTGTTGGCGAGGTGGTCGCTAATTTCTTAGCTGAATTCCAGGCTCATTATCAACGTATCAGTGACGAAGAGTTACTCGCAAAACTTGAAACATCTGAAAAGGCCATGAATGAGATAGCCAACGCGACGTTGCTGAAGGTGCAACAAGCTGTCGGCTTGAGACCAAGGGAATAACATGATCAAATTGTCCGTTACTGATATGATGGCGATCCTGCGACGGTTCGACATTGCGACTGATGATGACAAGAACCGATTAATCGATCAAGTGAAGCGCGTATCACCTGATGATGAAAGCTTGGTTATATCATTGCGATTCAAGAAGCGACGGTATTTCATTCTGTTTGATCACCGTGCCGAGGATGATGAAGACTATCTTCTCGATCTTATCCATAACCAAGACGCCAATGCAACCGGTGTGTTTGCCGAGAATCCGCTCGATGATCGACGATCTTTTAGCTTACCATTTAAGGGTAAGGAAGCCTATGTGTATAAAGTCAATGCTGGTAAGCAACGCTTAGATAAAGAAGTGGCGCGTCGTTACCCAGATATTTCCCGTAGTACGATCCAAAAATACATCAAATTAGGCAACGTTACGGTTAACGGTAACGTCCAAACAAAAGTACGTCTGGAAGTAAATGATACCGATGATATTAGTTTAAAACAAATCGAAAAATCTGATTTTTCGCACCATGATCTGCCCATTATATACCTCGATGATAATGTGGTTGTTGTTAACAAACCAGTCGGTATTTTAACCCATAGCAAAGGCGACTTAAACGATGAATTCACTGTTGCCGATTTTTTTCAACGCTACACGACCTTTCATAGAAACAGCAATCGTCCAGGCATCGTACATCGACTGGATCGTGATACGAGCGGTGTGATAATCGGTGCGCGCAATGACGAAACGGCATTACTTTTACAAAAACAGTTTGCTCAGCGTAAAACGACGAAAACCTATTTTGCGGTCGTCGAAGGTATTCCAAAGAATGACAAAGCATTGATTGATCTGCCGATTGGTCGTCATCCGTCTTTACCAAGTACGTTCCGAGTTGATCCGCAGGGTAAATCGGCCGTCACAGCCTATGAGGTCATGGCGATAACAGGCAGATTCGCTCTTGTTAAATTAATGCCGAAAACTGGCCGAACTCATCAGCTCCGCGTTCATATGGCTTATCTTAAAACGCCTATTGTAGGGGATCGCATTTATGGGACGGCTGCTGATCGACTCTATTTACATGCCGCTGCTCTTGAGATTACTGTTCCATTATCGGAACGGCGAACGTTTACCGCACCAATCCCATCTGAATTTACTGATCTTTTTCCAGGATTTCAGCCATAATGTACCTGCATCCGACAAGTCTTCTTTATATCAATCGATATCTCGCTCATCAGCCCCAGTCGGCTTTAATTGTTGGTGAAAACGGCATTGGGTTCCAAGCTGTTCTCGATAGACTCCCTGTATCGTATCGTGTCCGTCCCGAAAACAATGTCATCAGCGCCGAAGTCATTCGGTCTCTTTATCATCTGACTCGCGGACGTTCAATACAAAAGAACCTTATCGTCATTGATAATGCTGAGGCTATGAGCCACACGGCTCAGAATGCCTTTCTTAAATTGCTTGAAGAACCATCACCCTCCACATATTTTTTACTTCTCAGTCACGCACCATCACAATTGTTACCCACCATCCGTTCCCGCGTTACTACTATTCAGTTAACACCGATAACCACAGAGCAATCAACAAAATTGTTAGATGATTTAGGAGTGGTGAATGCGGTAAAACGGCAGCAACTACTGTTTATTGCTGATGGTCTTCCGGCTTTATTGACGACGCTAGCCCAGAATGACGAGCTTTTTCAGGCGCGTGCCGACACTGTCAGAGACGCTCGAACGCTTTTGCAGGGCAAGCTATACGAGAAGTTACAAGTTGCCAACCGCTATAAGGAACGTACTGCTGCGTTGACATTATTGCGTGATGCCGCACGCTTCTTAAAACAAAGTACCACCCCGCAGAACGCAACAAAAGCATTAAAACAACTCGAATTATTACTAAAAAGCTATGAACGAATCGCAGCCAACGGTAATGTCCGCCTCTGTCTCGCCGTGGCTGTGGTATAATAAGTCTACATGTTAGGACTCGTAGTCATTGCACTGTTCGGCGGCTGGGCCATTTATCAACGACAGGTCATTGCTGACGTCGTGACCGATCTGCCAAGTAAAATTTCTGATAAGCTCGATCAACTTTGGAGCATTGCTCAGGAATCTTTAGTTGATCGAAAATACCTGCGCGCTGAGAAGGCGCTATTGACGATTTTACGGGTGGATGAGCGTAATGCCAGTGCGTATAACCGCTTAGGGATTTTATATGCCAAACAACAGCAATTTAAAGACGCGATTGAGTGTTTTGAAATTGCTCAGAGTTTGGAACCAAGTGCCAGTAGTCTGCACAACGTCGGCTTAATTTACTATGAAACAAAAGATTTTGACAAAGCAGCGTTGGCATTTGAGCAAGCTTTAGCGATTGACAACGAGTTGTCTGCTCGCCATATTGCCTATGCCAAAGTGCAGGAAAAGCTCGGTAACTACCGCAAAATGATTGACGCGTTGGAAAAGGCAGTGGAACTCGATCCGATTCCGCAAACACTAAGAATCTTAGCCGATGCCTATGACCGAGTTGGCGATATTGATTTAGCCACCAATCTTCGTGATAAAGCCGCCCGTATGGTCATTCCAGAAGGACAGCCCAAAAAGGTGTCTCAGCCACGTCGCGTCATTATGTAAACAGTATTAAAAAATACTCGTCGTAAGACGAGTATTTTATGTGGTACAGGGGGCAGGATTCGAACCTGCGAAGGCGAATGCCGACAGATTTACAGTCTGTTGTGTTTGACCGCTCCACAACCCCTGCTTACGTGGAGCCGCTTTTCGGGATCGAACCGAAGACCTACGGTTTACAAAACCGTCGCTCTAACCATCTGAGCTAAAGCGGCAACTCAACTATTTTACCATAACTTGGAGCCACGACTGGGATTTGAACCCAGGACCTCTTCCTTACCATGGAAGCGCTCTACCAACTGAGCTATCGCGGCCCATAAAGTGCTTGTCGCGCATGCGCTCTACTCATAACAGTCAGAGCTATCGCGGCACTCCATGCATTTTAACAGATATGAATTGTTTTTTCTAGCTGCTATAATAAAGACATGCCAACCTTTAGTTTTGATACCGTTTCAACGTACGACAAAGCCGAGATGAACAATGTTTTTGGCCAGGTGGAACGTGAAATCGCTAATCGTTTCGATTTTAAAGGCACACCGGCAGCAATCGAATGGTTGGGCGATAAAGAGGGGTTCAAGATTACGGGCGCAGGCGAATGGCAAGTCGAAAACGTTCTCGATATCATTCGCAAAAAGCTTGCGGCAAGGAATCAATCGAGTAAAGTACTAGATCTGTCAAAGCCATTAAACGAGGCGAACATGAAGGCTACCAAAGAAGTACCCTTTAAAGCTGGCTTGTCGCAAGATAACGCTAAAGAAATCAGCAAGCTTATTCGCGACCATCTTCCTAAACTAAAACCCCAGATTCAGGGTGATCTGGTGCGTGTCACCGGCTCAAGTAAAGATGAGCTACAGTCCGCAATTCATCTTTTGCAGTCAACCGAGTTTGATTTTCCGCTCAGTTTTGAGAATTACCGGTAAGCCCTTGCTTTAAGGGGTGATTTCAAGTATAATTTACCGAGTTATGGCAAAGAAGAATACAAAGCGCAAATTGGTTGGTTTGGTCAGTGAATTATCTGGTCATCGTACGTATTACACCACCAAAAACACGCAGAACACGACTGATAAGATTGTCCTTAAGAAATACGATCCGATTGCTCGAAAACATGCGACCTACACCGAGACCAAGAAGAACCTCGGTCGTAACGAAGTGAAAGCTCGTAAGAGCTAGTCTGCCTTTTCTCGTAAAGTGAGCACCTGCGCAAGCCAGGTGCCATTTTTTATAATTGTTTCAATGTGATGAGTCGTCAAAACCTCTTCAGCAGAATAGATCATCATACTCCCATCCCATACTTCAACTGCGAGTGGCCAAAAATGAGCTGCTAACGTCTGGGTCATGGCTGGTTGAAATAATGCTTCCATTTCGCCAGTATGCTCGGGGCTAAAAAAGATTTCATAACGGCTTTTAAATTCGGTGCTATGTTCCTGAGAAAGTTCCATAGGCTCTAGGGATCGTAACGCGCGGAAGACTTTTTCATAATGTGTCTGTTTGTGATGAATTGGTAATAAAAAGAAATGGGGGATAAGATCTTTTTCTAAATCAAACTGGCAAATAAACCAGCGTTTGTCACGGTCGCGCCGATCGACGAATGTTACATCAAAGCCTTCGTAACTACCGACCATATAATGGCTATCACGATGACTTGGCGACACACTAAAACCGCGAACGACTTTATGTTCGTCTGTGTGTTGGTCGACACTACCAAAATAGACTAACCCCAGTTTTTCACCGACAGTTTGAATCACTTTGCGACGATTTCGTGCCGCATTGAATATCATGATGACTCACTTAATAAATCAAGGAGCGTCGAGACGTATTCGGCTTGTGACCACGTTAGTGGTGAAGGGGACACTTGTGTCACTGTTTTGGGATTAACCTGCTCGGAAAAGAGTCCGGTCGGAAGGGCCAGTGATTGAATCCAGTCCAGCTGTGCAAGCGCATGGTCTTTATTATTAAGAAGGTTGTATTGAGTTAACCATAATGTCGTAATGAACCACCAGTTGCCAGTAATAGAGGTGTCTTCACGTCGATAGGGATCATTTTCGTAACGTGGAACGCCCACGCGTGGGTTATGGACATTAAAAACGGTACGGGTTGTTTCGATCGAATCTTTCATTTCTGGACTATCTGGCTCAAACAAACCGAAGAGATAGGCACCAAATACCGCAGACGTATCGATGGTGGCGTTTTTATTCATTTGACCATTATGAACGAGCAGGCCTTTGTAAAATACCTTACGTTCGTGATTGTAAAGATGACGGTGAGCAGCTGCTTGGATATCATTTGCGACGGCGCGCCACTCAACGGCATGCTTATCATCTTCGGCAGCTGCCGCGAGTTCAGACGCTGCCGTTAATGCCCCGAATACCGTTGCTGTCGTATATGTGGTTACCATATAAACTTCTTCCCATAGGTCATAGCTTGGTTTAGGCAGGTTAGTAGTGCTCTCAACGTGCTCAACGAGAAAATGAGCCATTGGTACGACCAAGCTCTGATAGAAGTCTTTCAAAATCGCTGGATCATGATGGGTTTGATAAAATTGCGCTAAGACATACAGCACCAATGCCGTCTCATCCTCTTGGATCGGGGGCGCAAACGAGCCGTCCGGCTGAACATAGGGATGCCAACTACTCCCTAGAGCACCGTCAGAGCGATATTTATGCATTAAGTATCCAGCTGGGTGAAGTCCTTGTTTACAGAATTCAAAAAAACGATAGGCTTCGTCTTTATACCCCATACGTATCAATGGCCATAGTGTATAAGCACCATCGCGCGGCCACATATAGGCATAGGCGTCACGCGTGTAATTGAGCATTGACGTATCAGTACTTGCCATAACGGCCCCACGCTTATCAATTTGTGATTTAATTACCATGACTGCATCGATAAATGTTTCTTGGTGTTGCTTTGGTAATTTCTTCGCAATGCCAATCGCTGGCTGTAACCATTGCTCCCACCAGGTTGCTGTAGTATGAAGCCGTTCCGTGACACCGGTTTCTTTGACTTGTTTGTGCACGAAGAGCGCTTGACGAATAGAGGTACCGGCAGCAATCCAATAATGAACGCGTGCTGAGCTATGAGGCCCGATATCTAATTTGAACCGAAGCACCGAGTCCACTTTGCCAAAATCAACGTTACTGCCACTGAGCTCACCGTCTTCGGCGTCACGATAGGTACCTTGGTGGCCTTCGATACCAAATAACCCGATCGAATGTTGGTCAAATGGGCCATTGCTGTCTGATTCGCCAGATATAACAAACGCGCGACGGCCACGGTAATGTAAAACAGCGTGACTATCTGGTAAATATTGAGCCGTATCAGCGTTACTATGCAAATCACCAACAATAAATGCTTGGTGCATAAATAAACGAACTTGTCGTGCTTCTTGCTTTAGATTAACAATATGAATGTTGCGCATAAAGGCGCTGATTTGGCTATCAACACAGTCGTCAAACTCTAAAATAACGCCAATAGCTTCATTTTTTGCAACAATGTGTCCGACTAATGCAGTATGAGGATAACGAAATGAAAAAACCCACCCCTTATCTTCGTCTAGCCAGCTGATCTGGCCGTCGATCCAAACGCCTATCTTATGCCGTAATCCAGTCCCAGCAGCGTGGTTTTCTAAACCAACATAGGGGAAATACAGGTCGTGGACGAGCCCGAAATCATTGAGACCAACGTGGAGTTCTCCATTACTAAGGACAATCGGCCTAGCCATGTAAACCTCCGATTTTGTGATCATGATGTAATCGCCAACGCACGTCACGAATGGCGTTCAAATAATACAAAAAGGCGTCATAAGGCGAGTCGTA
>CAZKIJ010000003.1:34792-37303 GCA_964552895.1 uncultured Candidatus Saccharibacteria bacterium
CTTATTTCGCCAACCGGTTCGTTGGCAGCAATTGCTTCCGAGACAGTGTAGAACGTTTGATCCGGTTCACTCAACCACTGGTCGACAAATTGTCCAAAAAAGTCAAAGATGCCAGTATCTTCCCACTGGTGCTCGCCGAAACTTTCATAATCCATAAAAATATTTACCAATGGTTGTTCATCAGTAGCAGCTTTCATCCATTGAGTATATTTATCGGCTGTTAACGGCCATTCTTCCCAGGCGCGATTACTAAAACGGAACGCGACATCATCGCTTAACTTATAATTTTTTAGTAACAGCGATATCTGTTTTGTGCCAGCAGGTGTATATACGAAATTAGGGCTGCGCCATCCAAGTACCTTGTCCCAACCCTCTGCCAAAATACCTTTAAAACCAAAATCATCGGCCCATCGGGCTAATTCATCATTGTACGCAAGTTCGGTGTTGCGGAACACTTGTGGGACAGCCCCAAATACACGTTGAAGCGTGTCCATGTGTTGTTTCACTTGGTTCTCGAATTCTTCACGACTATAGAAAAAGGCAAGCGAGTGGTAATACGTTTCAGCGACGAGTTCAACTTGACCAGTTTTTACTAAACGCTGGAAACTTTCAATAACATCTGGGCCCCACTTTTCGGCTTGTTCGATAAACGTTCCGGTAATACTAAGAGATACTTTGAAATCAGGGTGTTCTTTTAGCAGGCGCTCTAGCAATTGATTCATTGGGCGATATGACTTGTCGGCGACCTTACGAAAAACTCGTTCGTTGTTACGATCGGTATCATAGTCAGTTTCATTGAAATAATCGTGGTTAATTGCCGTGTCAAAAATACTATATTTACGTACCCGCAGCGGCTGATGGACATGCAAATAGAGCGTAATACCACGCGCACTCATGCAAAAACAACCTCTTTAGCCGTTTTATAATTGCTCATGCACTTCTTGGCCACGTCATGCCACGACAGACGGGCGTACTCATCCTGAACATTATCCTGCAACGAACGTCGTAAGGCATCGGAAGTCGCGATACCGATAATTTGATCGGCCAATTGTTGCTCATCCCAAAAATCATAACGGAAAATACTGCTAAGAACCTCACTAACGCCGGACTGTTTAGTGATTATCAAGGCATTATCATGGTGCGCGGCTTCTAGAGCAGTCAAGCCAAACGGTTCACTAACCGAGCTTAAAACAAAGATATCGCCAACACTGTACGAATCTCGCCACTGTTTACCGCGAACAAAACCAGTAAAGAAAATTTTGTCGGCAATCCCAAGTTCAGCTGCGAGTTCGATTAATTCATTACGCTGTTCACCATCACCAGCCAACAAAAGTGCTAATTTATCGTATTTTTCAGTGGCCCGCGCAAACGCTTTAATTAAGTGCGCCAGTCCTTTTTGAACCGTAAAGCGCGTAATAGCGCTGATGATAGTATAATTTTCGTTTTTTAACTCTTCAAGATAGCGATACGTGCGTCGATCGTATTCATAGCCATCATTAAAGGACGTAAGATCAATGGCGTTATGCACGACTTCGATTTTGTTGGCTGGGATCCCGTATTTTTTAACGATAATATCTTTTGTTAACTGACTAACCGCCAAAATACGATCAGCCATCATCAGGCCGGCATACTCAATTTCGTGAATGAGGGGATTGCCATCATTCCCACCAGCCCGATCAAATTCAGTGGCATGGACGTGTGCGATCAAGGGAGCACCGGTCAGCTCCTTGGCGCGCATACCCGCTTCCATTGTTAGCCAGTCGTGGCAATGAATCGCCTCTGGTTTATTTTTATGAACATGCTGTTCGACAAACTGGACATAGCGTTTTTGAACACCGCGCATCGTTGACAGATCACCAACTGAAGCGCCACCTTCTTCGATCACAAACTTGGTGTCATAGGCCTCGAGGCCGTAGCGCTCTAAGGGGGAAAGGGTGGTAGCACTAAGAATGTTCATGAAGTCAATGTTCGGGTGCTCGGCGTCGTAAGGAAGGACGAAATCGATTAATGCGCCCTCTAAAGCAAGTGCCTTCGAAAGGTGATAGCAGGCGACGCCCAGCCCTCCGCTATTGTGGGGCGGTAGCTCCCACCCAAGCATCAATATTTTCATACCCCTGTAGCTAGTTACCCTTCGGCACCGCTGCTCCTTTTTGCTTTTTCCGGTTTTCTGACTTGAATTATAGATGTTTGCTTATGCTTTTACAACACTTTGAGATGACTTTGTGGAAAACCGGCAATCTGTTACAATATTGAGGCATTCGCATACGAAGGGGCATAGTACAACGGTTAGTATACCGGTCTCCAAAACCAGCGATCGTGGTTCGATTCCACGTGCCCCTGCCAAGTAGAATTTTCGTTACAAAAGGCCATCAAATCGTATGGTCTTTTTAAATTTGACAGTAGTAAATCATCGCTTAGGAGGGAGTTCGAAAGTACTTTTTTGAGGATTTTTTATACCTTTGTTTCACATCTGCTACTATATACATCATGAGACCAATTGACCCACAAACA
>CAZKIJ010000004.1:0-4211 GCA_964552895.1 uncultured Candidatus Saccharibacteria bacterium
GTCATCTCTATGGCACAAAACAGGCTGGCGCGATTCGTATTTTATACGGTGGCAGCGTGAAGGCTGATAGTGCAGCTGACTATCTAGCGTTGACAGAGGTCGACGGTTTACTTGTTGGCGGCGCAAGTCTCGATGCTCATGCATTCAGTACCATCATTGAAAAAGCCTATCAGGAGACGAGGAAATAACGATGGCCGCTACGGAATTTGATGAATTAGATAAAGCGGTTGCCTCGGTATTGGGGACTCCAGATAATGATACACCCACTCCTGTAGAGCAAGAAAAGCCGATTGAAGTACCACCGGCCCGTGATGATAAGCCAGTTGAAGAAAAACGCGAGGCACCAACCATTGCGCCAAGAATGAGAAGAAGTGGACGGTTTATGGACATGGTGCACACCTCATCTGATATGCGCCCGACGCAACCAACACCACCGTCAGCGCCGGTTTCCGAGCTAAAACCAGTTGCTTCCGAACCGATTGAAAAACCGCATGATTACACCCAGCCTGACCCACTTGAATTTCATGGTTTTTCAGATATATTGCCGCCAAAACCAGTCGTAAAAAAAGAACCAGCCATTGAGCCACCAGCCGAAGAACCCGAAGAGGACCCACCTGTCGAAGAATCAAACGAACCCCTCACGACGCCATTTTTGCCAGATGCCAAAGTCGAAAAACGACCACTTGGAGCGTTCTCGGATACACCAAAAACAGTTGAAGAGCTACCATTACTTGAAGCGTCACCACTCCCGATCGAAACGGTGGAGACAACGAAACCTGAAGCGAGTGAACCAGCCAAAGACGAAACGTTACCAGCTGAACTTCACACTGATTTGTTATCAATTGAAGCATTGGAGGCCGACCACGTGCAACCTGACGCAACCCCCACCGACGATATACCAGTAGTACCATCAATTGTCCAGCAATACAAAGAAAAACCAAATAGCGACGCAAAACCTACTGCCGCAATTTATGATACTGAAGCGGTCCATGTCCCTTTGGCGCACGCACCAAAGAAACGTCAGGGCTGGCTTGTCGTTGTGTGGATTGCCGCACTCGTTCTTGTTGGCGGCGGTATAGGTGTGGCAATGTACTATGTTGTCTTGCCGATGCTCGGCTAGACCCCGTATAATAGGAGCAATGACGCAATTATTAGAAGGGTTAAATCCGGCTCAAGCTGAGGCGGTTCAGATCACGTCTGGACCATTGTTAATTCTAGCTGGCGCTGGAAGCGGTAAAACCAAAACGTTGACGCATCGTATCGCTTATTTGGTGGCCGAACAAGGTGTTTGGCCGAGTGATATTCTTGCCGTCACTTTTACCAATAAAGCCGCTCGTGAAATGCGCGAACGGCTGGCCGGACTATTACATGAAGCCAATAGTCGCTCCTTTATGCCCTGGATGGGTACCTTTCACAGTATTTGCGTCCGGCTATTACGAATCGATGGTGGCGCGATTGATATTCCCCAGCGGTTTGTAATTTATGATGAGGACGACCGTCGCTCACTTATTAAACAAATCATGAAAGAAAAACATATCAACGACCGCGAATTAAAAGCCGCCGCCGTTAGTAGCGCAATTTCCGGTGCTAAAAACGAGCTGTTAGATCCCGAAGCGTATGAGGCGAATGCACAATACCCGTTCATGCAGAAAATCGCTGACATTTATCGGGCCTACGAAGCGAGCCGTAGGGCAGCCAATGCGCTCGATTTCGACGATTTATTAATTGAAGCCGTTCGGTTACTTCGCGATTCACCAGACGTTCGCGCTAAATGGCGTGATCATTTTAAATATATATTGATCGACGAGTACCAGGACACTAACGCGGCTCAGTACCAACTCGTCAAATATTTGGTCAATGACCAGCAGAATATTTGCGTGGTTGGCGATGATTGGCAATCAATTTACAGCTGGCGCGGTGCTGATTTTACGAATATCCTGAATTTTGAACGTGATTTTAAGGGTGCAACGGTCATTAAATTAGAACAAAATTATCGAAGCACTGGCAATATCCTGGAAGCAGCTCATAATGTTATCACCAAAAACACCCAGCGTACTGATAAGAAATTATGGACTGCGACTGGCTCTGGTGCGCCTGTCCAAGTTCATGGGGTATACGATGAATCTGAAGAGGCACGAATGGTCGCTGATCGCATCAGCACGCATGCCGCGATTGGGGCACGACACTATGGTGATTTTGCCGTCCTGTACCGCACCAATGCCCAGAGCTACACCTTGGAACGGGCATTCTTACAGCAACGCGTCCCCTACCAAATCGTTGGTGGCGTTCGATTCTATGATCGCAAAGAGATCAAAGACATCGTGGCCTATCTAAAATTGTTATATCAGCCACATGATCGGATGAGTTTTAGCCGTATTGCGAATGTGCCCACGCGCGGGGTAGGTGCAACCAGTCTCGAGCGATTCTTACGCTACCAATCAGACACAGGGACAGATATTATCACGGCATTGAACAAGCTTGCATTCGAACCGGTCGTCAGCGGAAAAGCGAAGATTGCCCTTTCAGCTTTGGGGTCGCGTTTACAAAAGATACAGTCTATTATTGAGACCGCCTCACCGGCTGAAATTATCGAAGAGGTGATCAAAGGCGTGGGCTATCGTGACTTTATCTTAGACGGCACGCCCCAGGCTGAAGACCGCGAAGAGAATATCGGTTCTTTGATTTCTGACGCGCAAACATTTACCAGTTTGAGCGATTTTTTGGAAGAGGTTGCGCTGATGTCAAGCGTTGATACGGCCGATGACCGTCAAAAGGTGACATTGATGACACTTCATGCCGCCAAGGGACTTGAGTTCCCCGTTGTTTTCATGGTGGGGATGGAGGAGGGGATCTTACCGCATTCGCGGGTCTTTGAGTCAGGGCCATCTGAGCTCGAAGAGGAACGTCGCCTGTGTTACGTTGGTATGACACGAGCCCGCGAAGAACTTCACTTGAGTTATGCGCATAGTCGACTACAATTCGGTCAGCGTACGTATAATCAGATGTCTCGTTTTATAAGCGATATGGGCGATAGCGTTGCAGCAATTGATGTTCAACCGGCATATAGTAACGAAACACAGGATTTTTACAGCGACGAATTATTTTCGATTGGCGATCGCGTTCGTTCGAGTGCTTTTGGTACCGGCAAAATTACTGAAGTCGATGGTCTAGCGGTCACGATTCATTTTGATAGTGGCCAAACTAAAAAATTAAATGCTGAATACGCTCGGCTCGAACGTCTATAAAGCTCGTGTATAATAAAAGGAACGCATAATGGTGCGTCGTTTGTTTATGAACCAATTCTTACGAAAACCCACCACTATCATCGCCACAGTTACAGCTGTGCTTGTCCTTTTATTGGTATTGACGACAAGTTTGGCTCAGGCGGCTCCTCGCAAAGGATCGTTAGTGACGATTCATGATCGGGGAGCTGATAAAGTGATCGTCACAAATAACGCGACAATTGGCGAGGCACTCCGCGACGCAGGCATTTCGTTAGCGAAGGAAGACGTTGTCGAACCTTCGGCTGATTCAAAAATTGTGGCAACTAATTACCAAGTGAATATCTATCGAGCGCGGCCCGTCCTTGTTGTTGATGGGGCAGTACGTGAAAAAGTGATGACACCGTATCAAACGCCAACCCAAATTGCCCAAAGCGTTGGTATCTCCCTCTATCCAGAGGATATCGCAACCCTCAATCGTACTAGCAACATCGTGGCGGATGGCGCAGGGTTAGAAATGGATATCATTCGCGCTGTTCCGTTCACCCTTGATCTCTATGGCTCCACTACGATTGAACGAACACAAGCCAAGACTGTCGGGGACATGTTAAAGGATAAAGGCATCATTCTCGGTCCTAATGATCGGGTAGCACCAGACGCTTCAGCGGCAGTAACACAAGGCATGAGTATCCGAGTCTGGCGTGAAGGGAAGCAAACGATTACCGTATCGGAACCGGTGCCATATGACAGCAAGACAATTTACGACGTTAACCAAAACATTGGCTATAAACAAGTCCAAACACCTGGTGTCAATGGTACCCAGAATGTGACATATCAAATTGATGTTGAAGGGGGTAAAGAGGTTAGTCGGGATAAAATTGCTAGCATCCAAACCCTTGCGCCGGTACAAGAAATAGTGGTCATTGGGGTAAAATCAACCGGTGGCTTAACGAAAAATAAAGGTGTCAATTTCTTTACCGATAGTAAAGG
>CAZKIJ010000004.1:4311-29527 GCA_964552895.1 uncultured Candidatus Saccharibacteria bacterium
CAACCGGTGGCTTAACGAAAAATAAAGGTGTCAATTTCTTTACCGATAGTAAAGGCGTTACTCACCGTGAAACTTACTACGATCTTAATATGAGTGTCGTTGCCGGTAATTGTGGCAATGGCGGTATATATACGGTTCGTCCAGATGGCTTAAAAGTTGATCAGGCTGGGTATATCCTGGTCGCTGCCAACCTTAGTCGCTACCCGCGCTGTTCAATCGTCGAAACAAGTGATGGTTTAGGAAAGGTCTATGACACTGGTGGCTTCGTTGCACGGTATCCTGATGGGTTTGATTTGGCATCTGACTGGACCGACAATAATGGCCGTTAGTCCGTTAGCGAAAGGACCGAAAAAATCACTTGGCCAGCACTGGCTGAAAGACCACAAGATATTAAAAGCTATTGCTGAGGCCGCCAACATTCAGCCAAATGATACGGTTTTAGAAATTGGTCCAGGCCTTGGGACACTGACGAGCGAACTATTACGTCATGCCAAAAAAGTTGTCGCCGTGGAATTGGATAGCGACCTAGCACGGAAGCTGCCCACTCAGTTTCCCGGGAAAAACCTTGAGGTCATTCACCAAGACATTCTAGCTTTTGATCTCACGACACTGCCACCACATTATATTGTTGTGGCTAATGTCCCTTATTACATCACGAGTAAAATTATTGAATTGTTGATGACAAGTACGAATAAACCACGCACTACCGTCTTATTAATTCAAAAAGAAGTTGCCGAACGCCTTGCGGCCGAACCGGGAAATATGAGCATCCTAGCAGTAAGTGCCCAAATTTACGCCGATGTCAAACTTGGTAATATTGTCCCTGCCGAGTATTTTACACCGCCGCCTAAAGTCGATAGCCAGGTTGTTATACTCCATACTCGATCAGCACCATTCGTGACCGACGAACAAGAAAAACCATTTTTTCGAGTGGTTAAAGCCGGCTTTTCTGCCAAACGCAAAAAATTACGAAGCAGTGTAGCGGGGGGCCTCGGTATTTCAAAGGAAACTGCCGAAGCACTCTTACGGGAAGCACATATTAATCCGAATGCTCGTGCTGAAGATTTGTCACTCGATAATTGGCGTCAGCTTTCACATATAGTGAATTAAACGTTATCTCTATAGTGCTCATGTTAAAATAAGCACATGAAAGTACGCCGTCGCGGATTTACGATCGTCGAACTGTTAATCGTGATTGTTGTTATCGGAATCGTGACAAGCGTCGCTTATGTTTCTTATGGGGCGGTAACCAAAAACGCTCGTGACAGGAGTGTACTATCAGACCTTGATTCACTTGATGGGATTGAGGCAAGTTTCGCAGTGCGTAATAACAATGGAGGGATCGCTTGGTATTCGGGTCCGTCAGGTACGAATGGAACCCGAGACGGTACGCTTCAATTTACCCCAACGAAAGGGAACATTATCGATGCGGTCGTGAATGGGAGCGATTACTGTATCCGTGTCTATAATAAATCATCAAAAACATACACGTCATTGCAGACAGCCGCGTCCAAAGGCTCAACCACCACTGCCTGCGCCAGTTTGCCAGCATCAAGCGGTGCGGTAACTGATAGCCCATAGTCCACCACTATCCATATGCGTCACATTGTTAGCGTATAGGCGAGGTGACACTTTCAAATTCAATAGTCGCCTGTAATCTGTTACAATAATTTCTAATGGAAAAGAAACTTTACATTGCGACCGCAATTCCCTATGTGAACGGCACGCCTCATATCGGTAATGCCATTGATTATTTATTGGCTGATATTTGGGCACGCTACCAACGGCAAAACGGGCATGAGGTGCGCTTTCAGGTAGGGACCGACGAGCACGGGAATAAAATTGCCGCCAAGGCTGCCGAGGGAAGCATCATGCCACAACAGTACGCCGATACTATGTATGGCAATTTTGAAGCGCTCATGAAAAAAATCGGCACAACCTACACCGACTTTATTCGTACAACCGATCCACATCACGTTCAAGCGGTGCAGTATATTTGGACAAAACTGCAGCCATACATATATAAAAGTAGTTATGAGGGTTGGTACTGTGTTGGCCACGAAGCTTTCTTCACCGATAAAGAAGTGCAAGCGACCAATGGCGTCTGCCCGGACCATAACACGCCCTATGAAAAAATAAGCGAAGAGAATTATTATCTAAAAACGAGTGCCTTTACTGATCAGATTCGCCAGGCGATAACAGACGGTACAATGGACATTCTGCCTGCCACACGCAAGAATGAGTTTCTAGAACTGATTAAGGATGGTTTGCAAGATGTTAGCATTTCTCGACCGAAAAAGAATTTGAGTTGGGGTGTGCCGGTTCCTGGTGATCCGGAACAAATTATGTATGTCTGGCTCGATGCGTTATCGAATTATATTACCGTCTTGGGGTATCCTGATAACCAAGAATGGCAGTATTACTGGCCAGCCGATATCCAGGTCATTGGTAAAGATATCTTACGTTTTCATGCCGGAATTTGGCCGGCTATGCTCTTAGGTTTAGGATTAGCACTGCCAAAAAAACTACTTGTTCATGGCCACGTTAATGTCGGCGGAGCCAAGATGAGCAAAACTGTCGGCAATGTGGTCAGCCCACATGACATTATTGATAATTACGGTGTCGATGCCTTTCGTTATTTCTTTTCTCGCCATATTCCAACGCTTGACGACGGTGATTTCACCTGGGAGACATTCGAAAATGCCTACAATGGCGAACTCGGTAATGATTTAGGAAACCTGATCCAGCGTGTCGCTAGCATGATGACGCGATACCAGGCTGGCGTGATTGGCGATGCGCCACAAAGCGAGCACGACATGGCTCCGTATCATGACGCGATGAATAGTTTGGAATTTAATCGTGCGATTGACGAAGTATGGTTGATGGTGCGAAGCCTCAACCAATACATCGATAACGTCAAACCTTGGGTGGTCGCAAAACAAGTCGGTACAGACCCCGACGCCGAAGCGCATCTTGGTGAAATCTTGGCTCATTGCGCCGGTTCACTCCTCCAGATCGGTGACCTATTGTTACCGTTCATGCCAACAACTGCTCAAACAATTCACGCTATGTTTGAGTCAGGTGTCGTCAGACCGATTGACGGTGTCTTGTTTCCAAAAAAATATCTGCATACGCCAGATCCTCACGTTTCCAAAACCTAATGTTAATCGATACTCATTGCCACATCCATGAAACCGACTATCCGGACGCCGACGGTGCCTATACACGGGCTGTCGAATCGGGTGTTGAAACTATGATCTGCGTCGGTACGAGCATCGAGAGTTCGCAACAGGCCGTTACCTTTGCTATGTCTCACCCTCACGCATTGGCGTCACTTGGTGTTCATCCTCATGAAAGTAGCAAGGGGTATCATGACATTTTTGACATACCACTTGATCATGTTGTTGCTATTGGTGAGATTGGCCTTGATTATTTTTACGACCATAGCCCACGCACTGTTCAGATTGAAGCTCTGCGCGCCCAATTAGCCTTTGCGCAACATCACGACCTCCCAGTTATTTTTCATGTCCGTGATGCCTTCGCCGACTTTTGGCCCATATACGATGAATATAATGTTCGCGGCGTGCTCCATAGTTTTACTGACACTAAGGAAACACTCGCCGAGGCCTTGCGGCGTGGTCTTTTCATCGGCGTGAATGGAATTAGTACTTTTACGAAAGACCAAACCCAGCAAGCCATGTTTGATGCCATTCCACTTGATCATATGGTGTTGGAAACCGACGCCCCTTTCTTGACGCCAAAGCCTTTTCGTGGTACTATAAACGAGCCAGCATTTGTGAGACAAACGGCCACATACCATGCCGTCCGTCGAGGTATTCCTATCGAGGAAATAATCACCATAACCACCACAAATGCGCAAAAACTGTTTGCAATCTAACACCACCAAATCATGAATCACTCATCACCCCAAGATCCGGATGCTAGCATGTTTCATATCCCTTTAGCGGAAGGGACTATTTCATCAATGAAACATATGACACCGACTGATATTACATTTGGTATTCATCAACTAGAGAAGTATGCGAATGATGAAGTAGTTAACGCCTATCCACCACTGTCTATGAGTAAGACAACGAAATCGGCAGGCCCTCGTCATTCGACGGAATCAACCTCCATTCCTCTTTTTCAACAACTCGGTTATCAATATGATGTACTTCACTTTGCGGAGCAAAAGGAGTCGTTGACTTTACCAGTGGTGAAGCATATTCTCGCTATCAGTCAGCAAGTTCACTATCGACGTGAAGTCGACTTTATGTCGACACCACTATTCTGGAGCGTAAAAAATATACGCAAGCGACGATATGAAAAAGAGGGCGAAATCGGGGGCATGCTGTGGGGGAGTGTTGACCATGAAATTTGGGATTTTCATCATGAATACGAAGACGATCATCACGAATGGGTATGGGCACGCTACGATAAAGCTGACAAAACCAATGTGTTACAAGTGGTCCGTTATGTGATTGAAGACCAAGCCGATAGGATTTGGATTCGTAAAGTCATCACCGATCACCAAGGCACCATAAAAACGACATACCTGCAGCCACGTGATAACCCTCATGATGCCAATGAACTTGCGACATTGCACCACGTTGCTGAACAATACTATGTCCAGACCGGCAGCGCTATTTACGATAATAAATAAGAGGTCGTTCAATTCAAAACGGTACTCAAACTGCTATAATAAAACAAGTGAACGACGTCATATACCTGGACCATGCGGCCGCGACGCCGCTTGACGATAAAGTACTGGCTGCCATGCAGCCGTATTTTAGTGATCATTTTTATAATCCCTCTGCGCCCTATGCACCAGCCCTAGAAGTCCGTCGTGATTACGAAGCCGCCAAACAAACGATTGCGCACGCGATTGGGGCAACTGGTGAAGAAGTAGTGATGACGGCCGGTGCAACTGAGTCAATCAACCTCGCGTTCCATAGTTTTGATGGTCACCTCATTGTGCCGGCCATCGAGCATCACTCGGTCCTTGCAGCTGCTCAGCAGCGTGACCACAGCATTGTACCAGTTGATGAACGCGGTTTCGTTTCGCCTGATATGATAAAAGCGCTTATACGACCCGACACCGTTTTAGTGAGTGTGGCCTTGGCAAATAACGAACTTGGTACTATTCAACCATTACGTGATATTGCGTCAGTTATTAAGGCCGAACGAGAAAAGCGGTTGGCTCATAACGATCACACCCCAATTTACCTGCATAGTGATGCCTCGCAAGGCGTTGGTCAACTAGACGTGAACGTGGCGCGGCTTGGTGTTGATCTGCTGACGGTAAATGCCGCCAAAATTTACGGACCAAAACAGGTCGGATTGTTATGGGCGGCTCGTTCTGTGACGCTTCAGCCATCAATTGTTGGTGGTGGTCAGGAACGCAATCTCAGGAGTGGTACAGAAAACGTTGCCGGAGTCGTCGGCTTTGCCAAGGCGATGGAATTAGCCACCGCCCATCGCGCGTTCGAATCGAAACGCTTAGCCGGGTTGCGTGATGGCTTGCAAAAAAAACTCAGCGATGCTTTTCCTGCCGCCGTTATTTCAGGTCACCAGAAACATCGTTTAGCCGGGCATCTTCACATCTCATTTCCCCATTTGGATGCCGAACGCGTGGTATTCGCACTTGAATCGCGCGGTGTTTTGGTTGCAACCGGTAGTGCATGTGCAGCGAATAAAGGGACGCGCTCACACGTTTTAACCGCAATTGGCTTAGCGCCGGATATTGCTGACGGCAGCCTGCGTCTGACTCTAGGTCATCTGAGTAATAACGATACGATTGAGCGTGCTGGTGATATGATCATTGAAGAAATTCAAAAAGAGTATAAGCGAGCAGGCCGATGAAAACGATCATCATCATGCTAAGTGTTATAACAGTTATTGGGGCGATTATTTTTGGCATCACGACGTATCTTCAGCCGAACAATCTAGCTGGGTGTCCACCGCAGCCAAATGGCAAAAATACGTGTCAACGTGTGGATGCCATCATTGCCTTAAGCGGTGGTGACACGCAAGCGCGAACCGATGCGGCAATTAAACTTTTCAAGAACGGCTGGGCTGACCGATTAATTTTTTCAGGGGCGGCTCAAGATAAATCGGGCCCAAGCAATGCTTCGGTCATGCAACGGCAAGCCATCGCTGCTGGTGTGCCGCCCTATCAGATTGAGCTTGACGAGCAGTCGACTGATACGGCACAAAATGCGTTCAATACAGACGCAATTTTCAAACGAGACGGCATTCAAAGCGCAATTTTGGTAACATCTGGCTACCATCAACGGCGTGCTTATTTAGAATTTGAACGATTAGCCAAAGACGTGACTATTTTGAACGCACCGACCAATGATAAAGATTGGACAATGTGGTGGTGGCTTCGTCCGCGCGGTTGGTGGTTAGCAGGTGGCGAGCTTGCCAAAATCGTTGTTTTCTATGTGAGTGGTCTCCAACTATGACAAAAGTATTCGTCGGCATGAGCGGGGGAGTCGATTCGTCACTGACCGCTGCGCTCCTAAAAGAACAAGGCTATGACGTCACAGGTGTTTACATGAAAAACTGGACCCAAGATATGCCAGGGATGCGTTGCCCGTGGGCTGATGATCTGGCCGATGCCAAACGCGTGGCCGTCCAGCTGGGTATTGATTTTAAAGTTTTTGATTTTGAGAACGAATATAAACACAAAGTTGTCGATTACATGATTGAGGAATACAAACGTGGTCGCACGCCAAACCCTGATATTATGTGCAACCAAGAAGTGAAGTTCAAACTCTTCTTGGAAACTGCCTTAGAAAATGGCGCTGATATGATTGCGACCGGGCATTACGCGCGGGTTGAAAACGGGGTATTGAAGATGGCGGCTGACACGAATAAAGATCAAACATATTTCTTGTACCGGGTTACCGAAGAAGCGTTGCGAAAAACATTATTTCCATTGGGCGAGTTCACAAAAGCAGAAGTCCGTGAAAAAGCTCTCGAACGAGGACTTTTCACGGCAGCCAAGAAAGACAGCCAGGGTATCTGTTTTGTCGGCCAAATCGGTATCCGGGAATTCCTTAGCCAGTACGTTGAGCAAAAGGTCGGCCCGATTATCGACAAACAAACTGGCACAGTATTAGGTCAGCACGACGGCGCGATTTTTTACACGTTGGGACAGCGGCACGGCTTAGAATTAGGCGGTGGCTTGCCGTATTACGTCGTTGGTAAAGATATGGAAAAAAATGAAGTGTATGTGACAACCGATTTGAACGATAGCAACCTCTGGAAAGATGACATCACATTAACAACACCACATTGGATTAACGGGCAGCCAGAAACGGGTGAGTACGAGATTCGCGTGCGCCACCGAGCGCCTTTGGCGAAAGCCCAACTTGAGGGGAATACGTTGCATCTGGACAACGCCGAGCGAGCCGTAACACCGGGGCAGTCGGTGGTTATCTATAAAGATGGTGTCTGTGTGGGTGGTGGAATCGTCGCTTAAATGGTAGAATAACGGGGATGAACGCTCAAGAGATTCGTAACTCGTACCTCGAGTTCTTTGCCGAACGCGGCCACGCTATAATTCCGCGTGCTAAATTAATACCCTTGAACGATCCGACTACCTTGTTTACTGGCAGTGGCATGCAGCCACTTCTGCCGTATTTGCTCGGTGAATCGCACCCGTCAGGTGTTCGATTGACAGATAGTCAAACTGCCTTACGCGCCCAAGATATTGAGGATGTCGGCGACAATCGTCATACGACGTTTTTTGAAATGCTCGGTAACTGGAGCTTGGGCGACTACTTTAAAGAGCAACAAATCCGCTGGTTCTTTGAGTTTTTGACCGAAAAAGTTGGTCTTGATCCACATAAACTGTACGTGACGGCTTTCATTGGCGACGAAGCGGCTGGGATTCCGCGTGACGATGAGTCGGCGAATATTTGGCAAAAAGTCTTTGAAGAAAAAGGCATTGAAGCTAAAATCGTTGAAATTGGATCACAAAAAACAGGAGACGAAAGGGGTATCAAACCAGGTGAGCGCATCTTCTTTTATGATGATAGCGAAAACTGGTGGAGCCGCGGTGGTGGTTTGAACAAAACTCCAATTGGTGACCCGTGTGGACCTGATAGTGAAGTCTTTTACGACTTTGGCCCAGAAAACCACGCTGAAGGCTTCGGCTTGGCACACCCTGCGAGCGACAGTGGCCAATTCATGGAAATCGGCAACCAGGTTTTCATGCAATACCGTCGTATGGATGACGGGAGCTTCGAGCCACTCGAAAAAAAGAACGTCGACTTTGGTGGTGGTTTGGAGCGCATTGCCGCCGCTCAAAATAATAACCCAGATGTTTTCCGCATCAGCTTACTGTGGCCAATCATTGAAAAACTTCAAACGCTGAGCGGTCAAAGTTACGAGTCGCATACGGCTAGCATGCGTGTCATCGCGGACCACTTACGTGCGGCCACTTTCTTGGCTGTCGATGGCGTCAAACCGGCCAACAAGGAACAGGGCTATGTCATGCGTCGTTTACTGCGACGAGCGATTCGTTTTGCCTTTGATTTGGGCATCGAACAGAATTTCCTTGAGGAAATCGTGCCGGTCATTGCCGACTTATATGCCGACGATTATCCAGAAGTCAAAGCACAACGTGACGAAGTTATTACGATTTTAGCCAGGGAAGAGAAGGTCTTCCGCCAGACGTTACGCAAAGGGCTACAGGAACTTACGAAACTAAGCGCTCACGGACTTGGTGGTGCGGAAATCTTCACTCTTTATGATACATACGGTTTCCCAGTGGAACTATCAACCGAAGAAGCTTTCAAGCAAGGTTTGAACTTGTCCGCAACTTGGCGTGAAGAATTTGATGCTAAGATGCAAGAACAACGCGAACGTTCACAAACCGCCGCCAAAGGTACTTTTAAGGGTGGCCTGGAAGGTGACAAAGATATTCACAAAAAATACCACACTGCCACCCACCTACTGCAATCGGCCCTGCGACAACTATTCGGCCCAGAATTACGCCAACACGGTAGTAACATTACCGAAGAACGCCTGCGCTTTGACTTCAACCTCGACCACAAAATGACCGACGACGAAATCAAACAAGCCGAAGACCTGGTCAATGGCTGGATTAACGAAGACCTGCCCGTCACCTACAAACAATATCCTACTCAACAGGCCCTCGACATGGGCGCCATTGGTCCTTTTGGCGAACGTTATGCCGACACCGTCAAAGTCTATCAAATGGGTGACGGCGACCACATCGCTTCACTCGAGATTTGTGGTGGCCCGCACGTTGATCATACTGGTCAATTGGCCGACGGTGGTAAGGTATTCAAGATTACAAAAGAAGAATCTTCAAGCGCCGGGATTCGGCGAATTAAAGCTGAGTTAATTTAAAGGCTGTTGTTATGAATTTCAAAAAGTGCCGCCTCGGCAATTCTTTGTATTGTTCGAAAATTTTCATCAGATAAATGGAGCTCTCTTCGTTCACCATCGCTATTTTTTGTTCCAAAAAGATCGTGGTGGACGGTATGACGACTTTGAAAGGGATGCACTTGGCGATACCCATCATGGATATCGCTTGATGATTGAAGTTCAATGCCGGTATGGATATGAAGACTATCGTATTCCAAGTCACTTTTATTGCTATCACCAAGACCGAGCTCCATAACTGTCTCAACAGTTTGAATGCGCTGGCTGCTCCCGTCGATATGACTAATTTCTTCACTGTTTGCGACCCTCAGATGAGTCGTCATACCAGGAATTGTTGTCATTAACGTTTTATTATATTTATCGGTATGTTCAACAATCTGGTCTGGTTGAATCTCGTCTGTAAGATTGATGTGTTCTTGAAGCTTCCATCCTTGTGTTCGCTGCAAGAGTTCGGCTCGCCATAACCCATACGCACCCTTTGATAATTCATCCGGTTGCTGTATGGCGAGAAGTTCCATGAGCTCCTGATCACTAAATAAAGCAAAAGGCATGAATCGTGGTTCAAGATTACCTTTTACTCCTTCAGGGAGTTGAATACTAGGAGCATATCCAAGCGTGTCAAAACGAGTAAACACGGCAAGCTTTTGGCTATTATCGACGCCTAGAGTCAGCTGTTTCAGCTGAAATTTTTTTGTAAGAGGATCAAAGATAAGATCGGCATCAAACCCCCGGTCTCGATTCAACGACTCAGAAAATTGTTGTTCAAAGTGGCGTAATGTAAACTGAGAAAGCTTTGCTCGTTTGATTGTTAGAGAGTAGTTTTGTGCTGGCACCATTTCGTTTGATGCAGCCGTAACAAGCTCGCCGAGACGAGCTTCACGCATAACAATAAGTTCGTCTTCTGAGTAACTCATAAAAGTAAATTATAGCATAATAACTATATTTTTACAACCTTATGACCATAACCATCTTTGGTATATAATGGAGAAAGTTATGGTATTTGAAAAATTGCGAGCGAAAGTCAAGCAAGGGTCTGATGACGACTACATCGTGGCGCTCGATATCGGGACAGAATTTGTCAAAGCATTGATCGCGAAAGTCGATGAAGAAGAGCTCCACATTGTTGGTGTTGGACGTTCACGTCAAGATATTAGTGACATGCACTCTGGAGCGATTGCCGATATTTCAGGGGTGGTGCGTAACTGTGAGCAGGCTTTAGCCGAGGCTGAAGAACAAGCGGGTTTGCAAGCCAAGCGTGTGGTGATTGGTATTGCCGGCGAACTTGTAAAAGGAGTCACCGATACGATTCGCTATCGCCGTCCACAGCCTGACAAACCACTCGATAGTAGCGAAATGGAATTCATTATCGATAAAGTTCAAGAGCGAGCCCAAACCAAGGCCCAAGCCCACATCGCTCTCGAAACGGGCAACGAAGAAGTAGAAGTGAAGTTGGTGAACAGCGCGCTGGTCAGTATCCACATTGATGGCTATAAAGTCAGCAACCCTATTGGGTTTCAGGGGCGTGACGTCGCCGTGCAGATTTATACCGCTTTCGCGCCGATGGTACATATCGGAGCATTGGAACGGGTGGCCGATGAACTCTCGCTGGAATTGTTAGCCGTTGCTGCTGAACCTTTTGCGGTCAGTCGCAGTGTGTTAGGCAATGATGCCAGTAGTAACTTTACGGCGATTTTAGCCGATGTCGGTGGTGGAACAACTGATATCGCTGTCGTCAACGATGGTGGGGTGGAAGGAACGAAGATGTTCGGTATTGGTGGACGTAGTTTTACGCAGACGATTGCCAGTGAGATGGACCTGTCCTATAAGGATGCCGAAAAACTGAAAGTCAACCTTGAAAGCGATCAAATAAAAGCAGCGGTGAAAAAAGAAGTCAATGCGGCCGTCGATAAAACTCTCGAGGTGTGGCTAGCAGGCGTGGAGCTAGCCTTAAGTGAGTTTGACGCCCTCGACCACTTACCGAGCCGTATCTTACTCTGTGGCGGTGGTGCCAGTTTGGAGGCATTGGTAGAGGCGCTTGAAAAACCGGACTGGTATAAAGAGTTGCCGCTGACGCGCAAGCCGACCGTACATTATATTAAACCGTCGGAAGTACTGGGTGTGACTGACACGACCGGAGACATTAAAGACCACACCTTCATTACCGCCATGGGGCTTCTAAGGGTGGGCTATGATACAATGTTAGGCAGTGGAGATGGGGATACCATCAAAGATAAACTCAATCGGTTACTCAAAATTTAATGAATAAAGACGTTATTTATATTGATGTCGAAGACGATATCACGGCCATTATTGGCAAGATAAAGGATTCGAAAGAAAAGATTGTTGCTCTCGTGCCACCTAAGCACGTCGGGGTTCTTCAAAGCGCTGTCAATCTTCGTCTGCTTGATCGTATGGCAAAAGCCGATAAGAAAAATTTGGTAGTTGTGACAAATAACCAAGCTTTGGTTGCTTTGGCTGCTTCAGCGCGCATTCCAGTCGCAAAAAATCTGCAAAGCAAACCGGAAATTGCCGATATCCCAGCGCTTGCTGTCGATGATGGCGATGATATTATCGATGGTTCCGAACTTCCTGTCGGTGAACACGCTCGCTCAACTGAATCCCGCGAAGCTGCCGCAACCGCAGTCGCCGCATCGCCCATCTTGAAACGACGTCCTTCCCGTGATGATGCGGTTGAAAGTTTAGAAATTGAGGAGCAGCCAACCGAACCTATTGTTGCTGCGGCTGCCGCCGCTACCGCAAGTCGTGCCGCTAAAAAAACCAAAAGTGGTCCTAAAATCCCTAATTTTAACACTTTCCGTAAGCGGTTACTTATCGGCATAGGAGCGGGTGTTTTATTAATTGCTGGCTTGGTGTGGGCATTTGTGTTTGCCCCAGCCGCCACCGTGACTATTACCGCCGACACGACGCCGACGCAGGTGGGAGGCACGGTGAAATTAGGTGGGACGGCGGCAACTGATGCGAAGGCGGGCATTATTAGTTCTGAATCTCAACAACTAAAGAAAGACTCGACAGTACCATTTACGGCGACAGGCAAAAAAGACAATGGCAAGCAGGCTGTTGGAACAATAAAGTTTTCAACGAGCGATGCAGATACTGCGCTGAACGGCGTCACAATTCCTGCAGGAACCGTATTAACGGGTTCTAATGGGCTTAATTACACCACAAATAGTACGGTATCGATTGGACCCACCAACTACAAAAACGCGCCGACTGACATTACAGCTGCCGCCAGTGGCGCAAGCTATAACGGATTGTCAGGATCTATGTCAGGGGCACCAAACAAGGTATCAGCCACAATTACGACGTCTCCATCTGGGGGAACGTCAGAAATTGTGACGGTCGTTTCCAATCAAGATATTCAAACTGCCTTAGCGCAAATTACGGGGCAATCAAACGATGCCATTAAAAAGCAACTTGAATCCCAGTTTAAGAACGGTGAAATCATTATTGACAGTAGTTTCACCGCTGATCAAGGCACGCCGGTGTCGTCACCAGCGAGTGGCCAGCAGGTCGGTAGTGACGGCAAAGCGTCCTTAACCGTGCCTATGACGTACACCGTCTACGCTATCCCGAAGACGGCACTTGATACCTACCTTACGGCTAATTTAACGAGTCAGCTGAATAACAATAAAAATCAGCGCATTTATGATAATGGTGCGAGTAAAGTGGGCGTCGGCAACTTTACCAAAGCCGAAGACGGCACACTTACGGTGACCGTTACAACCACCGGTCAAATTGGACCACAAATTGATGAAAACGCTGTCAAAAAATCGATTAAAGGTATGGTGACCGGCTCTGTCCAGAGCACCCTTTCGCAAATTGATGGCGTTCAAAATGTCAGTGTCCGTTACTCGTATTTTTGGGTAAACAAAATCCCAAATAATATAAATAAGATTACGATTGAATTTAAAGTAAAGAATGGCTAAAACACCACAGACGTCACTAGGATTGGATGTGGGAGAGAAGCGCATTGGCGTCGCTATTGCTGCTGGTGGCGTTAACATAGCGACTCCCTACCGAACAATCAATGTCGATGGTGAAGAAATAAAAGCCCTCGCGGAAATAATTGTTCGGGAAGATATTGATACTGTCGTGGTTGGATATCCGCGTAATCAATCGGGTGAAGCGACTGCCCAAACGGCTTTTGTTGAAGCGTTTGTCGAGCGTATGAAGAACTTAGCGCCGCATATTGTGTATCAAGATGAATCACTCACAAGCGTGATGGCCGAACAACAACTCGATGTCCTTAAAAAACCTTATGAGAAGGCTGATATTGATGCTCGAGCCGCCGCAATTATCCTACAGGATTATTTGGAGGCACAGTGATGGATCGCCCTATCCCTCCAGTGTCACCACAGTCAGACGTTCCGCTACCTCCGCCCCAACCGCTTCGTCATAATACCCCTGGGTTAAACGTCAAACAAAAATGGTATCAAAACCGGAAAAAAAGGCGAGGAGCAATTATTGTCGCCGTTGGTGGTGTTTTGATTATTACTTTTTTATCATTTTTGATTTGGTACACCCAAAGCATTCGCCCTCTTAGTGCCAATACCAATAAACTGATTATCGTGACGGTTGACAAAGGAATGTCGCCTGATCAGATTGGCTCTCTTTTACAAAAGAACGGCGTTATACGTAGTGCCACGGCGTTTGTATGGTATACCAAATTCACGAGAACGGGGGGGTCACTGCAATATGGGACGTATCGCTTAACGCCGTCTGACGCCGTGAGCGCAATCGTTAAACACCTTGCAAATGGAGAAGTTGATACGTTTAAGATTACTTTTCTCCCTGGCGCCACCCTTGCTGATAATCGTTCAGCCTTTATCGATGCTGGTTATTCGACGACTGAAGTGGATGCGGCGCTATCTAAAACATATAAGGGGATTATTTTCACTGATAAACCAGCTTCCACTGACCTAGAAGGATATATATATGGCGATAGCTATAACTTCAATGCTGGCACGAGTGTAGCGACTATACTCCAAGCCGTTTTCGACCGTTACAGTGAAATCGTCCAGTCTAATAATTTAATCGCGGCATATAAAAAACAGGGATTGAACCTGTATCAAGGTATAACGTTGGCCTCGATTATCCAACGTGAAATGGGCTCTCCGAATGCAAACATACCAACAAATGACCAAAAACAGGTTGCCCAAGTGTTCTATAGCCGTTTAGCGCAAGGAATGCCACTAGGATCAGATGTCACGTATCAATATGCTGCTAAGAAACTTGGTGTGACCCCAACCCCCACCCTGTCATCACCGTATAATACTCGGATAACCGCCGGTCTTCCACCTGGGCCAATTGCCGTTCCAAGTAAAGCTGCTTTACTTGCGGCCGCCCAGCCAGCACCGGGCGATTACCTCTTTTTCTTAAGCGGTGACGACGGAAAAACATATTTTGCTCGCACAAATACTGAGCATGAACAAAACATCAAAAAATATTGCCAACAAAAATGCTCCTCGGAACAGTAGTCATTAACCGCATTTTCAGCGGATACTTGACAAATCTACATAATAATAAAATAAATTGACATGCTTAGCAAACGTTGATAGAATTGAATAAGCACATTCGAGTTTCTATCTACGAGCGAAAGGGGTATAACACCTTAGCGTGCGAGTGGGAGCATAGAGCGCGAATGAGCCTACCATAAATGTCGTAAGGGTATCGTCACATTTCAATATTATTAATTATTGGTCGATCAAATTACCCCGTTCACTAACAAAAAGAAGAAAGACAAAGTAAGGTAGACGCCCTCTTAGTAATAAGAGAGGCAGGAGAACGATCATTCGTCATCAGATCACGAAGGGCATTCCTCGTAATGCTCACCATGGGTCCGCTGTTGCCATTCAGCAACAGTCACTTGCCCAACCACTGCGTCAACAACGCCGTACAAAAGTCACATTCAAACCGTCAACTATTGCTATTTACGCCAGCGCATTTGTTTTATTAGTTGTCATTATTGGGATAGGCTATCATGCCCCTCAACCCGCAGCTGGTATTACCGCGAATACTGCGACAGTAAACGCACCAGTTGGTCAGGCGCAACCAGCAGTTGATGATGTCGTTGCTACTTCGGTTGCAGCTGACGTTGCACAAACAACGAATTTACCTATCGCCGCCAACGTCGCTAACTTATCTATATCAGCGCAGATTAAGAGTGAGTTACCGTCGTCTTCTGATTCAACGACTATTTCAAAACCACAAATCGTGCAACCTACCGCTGGTGGTCGAACCATTACAACGTACACTGCTGTAGCCGGTGACACTGTCCCTGCTATCGCTGCTCGCTACAATATTTCAGCCGATACATTAAAATGGGCTAATAACCTCACATCTGATGCTATTAACCCTGGAACGGCACTCCAAATCTTACCGGTAAACGGTATTAACTATACGGCAAAAGCTGGTGACACCGTTCAAACAATTGCAAGCAAATATAAAGCCGATCCGTCACGTATCATTGTCTATAATGACCTTGATGCGAGTGGCACAGTGAGTGCAGGCATGAAGCTTGTTATTCCTGAAGGCGTTTTACCAGATAATGAACGCCCCGGCTATGTCGCTCCTGTCGCTAAATCGACATCATCCGTCTCAAGTGTCAGCCCAAGCTTTAGCTTCCAGGCTGGTTCCGTAGGAAACCGCTATGCCCCTGGTTACTGTACTTGGTGGGTCTACGAGCGCCGTGCTCAGTTAGGTATGCCTGTCGGTAGTTTCTGGGGTAACGCCACAACTTGGAATGTTGCCGCAGCACAAAGTGGCTTCGTTGTCGACCGTACTCCTTCAGCTGGCGCAGTCTATCAGATCGTTGCGTATGGTGACAGCTGGACCGGAGGAGCTGGTCACGTAGGAGTTGTAGAGCGCGTGAATGCCGATGGCAGTATTTACGTTAGTGATATGAATTACGGGGGCAATTTTAACCGCGTCACATATCGTACGATTAGTGCTGGCCAAGCCGCGTTATACAATTACATTCACTAGATCGTTTCTTTCGTCGCTCATATACAATGTCACCGATTCAAATGCACCCCTGTCTGTAGGGGTGCATTTTTGATATACTATAAAAGATATGTTTGTCGACACCGCCAAAGTATTCATCCAAGCAGGTAAGGGCGGCGACGGCGCCGTTAGTTTTCGTCATGAAATTTATGTTGATAAAGGTGGTCCTGACGGCGGAAACGGTGGAAGGGGCGGTGATGTTATTTTTGAAGCAACCGAAAATCTGAATACATTGTTAGATTTTCGTTATAAACCAGAATTAAAAGCCGAGCCAGGTGAAAACGGTTCAAAACGTGACCGCTATGGCAAAGCCGGTAAAGATGCCGTCATCAAGGTCCCCATGGGGACAATCGTTCGCCGGGATGGCAACGTGATCGCTGATTTAACCGAACATGGACAGCAAATCGTTATTGCCAAAGGTGGCGACGGTGGGTTCGGCAACGCCCACTTTAAATCATCAGTTCGCCAAACGCCTCGCATCGCGGAAAAGGGTGAACCGGGTGAGACTTTTGAGGCCGAACTCGAATTGAAATTATTGGCCGACGTCGGCTTGGTTGGTTTTCCAAACGCCGGAAAATCGACATTCTTAAGTGTGGTAAGCAATGCTCGTCCGGAAATTGCCGATTATGCCTTTACAACGTTAACACCTAACCTCGGCGTTGCCGACATTGATGATGCAAGTTTATTACTTGCCGACATTCCCGGGCTGATTGAAGGGGCTAGTGAAGGGAAGGGGCTGGGCGATGCCTTTTTGCGTCACATCGATCGAACAGCTGTCATACTTCATCTTATCGATGCGTACACGGATGATGTCGCCAACGCTTACACGACTATCCGTAAAGAACTAGAAGTATATAACCCAGAGTTAATTGACCGTCCAGAAATTGTCGCGCTGACCAAAATTGAGGGCCTCGACAAAGAATTAATTGATATGCAAGAGGCCGAACTGAGCAAAGTTGTTGAGGATCAGAAAATATTTGCTATTTCGTCTGTGGCGCACCAAGGGGTCATCGAAGTCTTACGAGCCCTTCGCACCGCTGTTGATGTCGCCCGTGAAGCCGAGAAACCAGTGGAAGGTGAAGACGACGGTATACCGGTCATTTCCCTCTCATCAGAACAAAAGCAGCAAGCATGGCATGTTCAGAAGGACGGCGATGTCTTTGTCGTAAGCGGTCACAAGATTGAAAAATTCGCTCGTCGCACCAATTTTACTGGTTACGAAAACGTTAATCGGCTCCGTGACATTATGAAAAAGATGGGCATCACTCATGCCTTGATACGTGACGGGGCTGAGAGCGATAGTATTATTCGAATTGGTGGTGATGAGTTCCCCCTCGTTGAACAATAACAGCCGACATACCTATTGACATAAATACGTATGTGTGATATTATTTATTTCATCCTCGAACGGTTGAGTGTTTACTCCCGCTTGGGCACATTAATAAGTTGGACAATGGAGATGACAGCAAAGGGTCGCTACGGATTTTTGAAGAATGGGTATCCGCTCTTTAAAAACCCGTAGCGAACCTGTAATGGAACGCACATGGGCAGGAGCAATCCTGGTCTCTTTCGGCACACGAGGCGCACAATGCGCAGAAACAAGAGGAGCAAATGAGATTCTTCCTTCCGACCCGTACTCTCGGACCGCCGTCCGGGAAGTCTTCGGACACTCCCGATTCAATCAGCAAGACACACCTTCTCGTCGTCGGCGGTCTCTGACCGGCTGATTTTACCCGGAAACGGGAGAAAGGGAATAGTTATGCGGCGACATCTGTAGCGGTTTACGCCACAGCGGCGTAACCGCCTCACAGCGTCCGCACTCTGTGCGTAGCAGTGGGATTGGTGCTCACTCGGTCTCTTCCTTTTCAAAATGAATAGGATGAGCCGAGGCTAACACACCTTTGAGCCTGTTGGTTCCCCGTGTCTAAGAATGGCCTTGTTTTCACAGGGCGCGCTTAGAAACACTACACACTGTTCTATCAGACAACTCCATACGGTACATTGGCGCAACTCTTTGAGTCGTAGCCCGTCCCCTAGGTTTCCTCCCACCCCCGACATTGTGTCAAAGGGAGGCAGCTGGAACGCACTACCTGTCATTCGCTTTATTCCCAGTGAAGCAATGAGCGTTCCGCGATCTGAGGTCCGTCCCGATGGGTCTAGCCCAGGATTCAGATCGTACCAGGGAAGGGCCCGGGCGCGTGATATAAATACGCGTCCGGGCCTGCCGATCCATTGTCCACTATTATTAGCACCACGCTTTAACGCTTGGTGCTTTTTCATTTATAATAAAAGGATGCCGAAAACCTTTTTCTTTTATGACCTCGAAACGTCCGGGCTGAATGCACGTGAAGATCGTATCATGCAATTTGCCGGCCGCCGTACCGATCTTAACATGACGCCGATCGGTGAACCATATAACGTCTTAGTAAAGCTAAATGACGATACACTACCCGATCCACAAGCGTTGTTTGTCACGGGTATTACGCCGCAAGAAACGGTTGCCGATGGGTACAGCGAGGCGGAATTTGCCAAACTATTACAGGAAGAAATTTTTACCCCAGACACAATTGCGGTTGGTTTCAATAATATCCGTTTTGATGACGAATTCTTGCGCCACCTATTTTGGCGTACTTTTTATGATCCATATACGTGGGCATGGAAGGAGGGGCGGTCTCGTTGGGATTTACTGGACGTCACGCGGATGACGCGCGCGCTCCGACCAGAGGGAATTGAATGGCCCTTTTTGGATGGCAAAGCGGTGAATAAACTCGAATTGATAACGAAACAAAACGGCCTCGATCACTATAAAGCTCATGACGCATTGAGCGATGTCGAGGCGCTTATTGCGGTCACGAAACTGATTAAGGAAAAACAGCCACAGCTATACGACTATCTTTTAAAAATGCGTGACAAAAAAGAGGTCATGCGCCTCATTAATCTCGATAACAAACAACCCTTCGTCTATGTTAGTGGTCGGTATGACGCTGAGTTTCATAAAGCGACGGTAGCGTTCCCCCTTACATCAGGCCGTAACGGTAATGTTATTGTGTATGATTTACGCCACGATCCGACACCGTTTTTAACGTTATCACCAAATGATTTGGCTAATCGTTTTTACGCGACCTGGGAACAACGCCAAGAAGATGGTTTTATGGCGATTCCGGTGAAAGAATTGCAGTATAACCATGCACCAGCCGTGGCACCACTTGGCGTTTTAGAGCAGGATGATGGTTGGAAACGCGTCCAGCTGAACCCTGAAATAATGACGAAACATCGCGATATTTTGTTGCAGGCACCGGAATTTGCCGAGAATATCCGCTCGATTTTCGAGAATAAAAAAGACTTTAAAAAATCATTGGATCCAGAAGCCCAGTTGTATGATGGCTTTTTAAACGAACGTGATGCATTGCGCGTCGAAACCGTCCATCGTTTGAATGCAGTAGACTTAGCCGATTATCATCCTGACTTCGATGATGAACGATTAAGTCCTCTCTTGCTTCACTATAAAGCTCGTAATTTCCCGAAAAGTTTGGCTGAAGATGAAGTTATCGCATGGGAAGAGTGGCGTGCGCACCGCATACAAACGAGATTATCAACATTCGTGGCGACGCTACAAAAAGTAGCCAAGGCCAGTGATGATTCTCAAGCATTTATGATTCAAGAGCTCCAGCTATGGGCGGAGAGTATTATGCCGTTTGACGCCGACTAAAGCACGCAATCTTGGCGTAATCAACACTGACATTGAAAACCCGGCAATCAAGGCGATAGCAATAAACATTTGGTTTGGGCTCATAATAATGTTAGTATATGGAACTTGGCCAGCCAGTAACAGCATTGTTATCTGGTGACCTAATCGAAGACTGCTCAGGATGAGACTGAGCGATCCGAGTAAAGCGAGAACGGTAATAACCTTTTTCATTTGTTGCGATTCTACTCTTTTTATTGTGTAATAGCAATCATAAGCATGATGATCGGAGATCTGGAAAAAGTCGATTAAAACGTGTATAATCAGACGGTTATGTCAGAGGTCATCAAAGTTGTTGGGGCGCGTGAGCACAACTTAAAAAACATTAGCGTGGAAATTCCACGTGATAAACTGGTTGTTATCACTGGTCTCAGTGGGTCGGGTAAGTCAAGTTTGGCTTTTGATACCATCTATGCCGAAGGGCAACGTCGCTATGTTGAAAGTTTGTCAAGCTATGCGCGGCAGTTTTTGGGTCTCATGGAAAAACCTGACGTTGATCAAATCGATGGGCTAAGTCCAGCGATTAGTATTGATCAGAAATCAACCAGTCGAAATCCACGAAGTACAGTGGCAACGGTGACGGAAATTTACGATTACCTTCGTTTGTTATTCGCACGTATTGGCGTGCCTCATTGTCCGATCGATGGCCAGCCAGTGACACGGCGAACTCCCGAAGCGATTATTGATGAAATTATGAAACTGACAGAGGGCGCTCGATTGATGGTTTTAGCACCGATTGTCAAAGCAAAGAAGGGTGAGTTTGCCCACGTTCCTGAACAATATCGTCGGCTCGGTTTCGCTCGTGCCAGAGTTGATGGCGTGGTGTATTCACTAGATGAATTTCCTGATCTTGATAAAAACTACAAACATACTATCGACATCGTTATCGACCGTATTGCCATGGCTGAAACAATTCGTCCTCGCCTTGCACAGTCGGTCGAACAATCATTGGATATCGCCGATGGTGTTGTGGATATTTTTGATGTTGATACAGAAACAGCTTACACGTACAGTCAACGCTATGCTTGCCCGGACCACCCAAACGAAGAAATTCCTGAACTTGAACCACGGCTATTTAGTTTTAATGCACCGCAAGGTGCGTGTCCAGTGTGCACTGGCCTGGGTAGTCGTCTAGAAGTTGACCCAGAGCTTGTTTTTAACCCAAATCTGACGCTTGCTGAAGGGGCGGTTCGTCCCTATAATCGTGTAAACAGCGATGCCTGGTATATGAAGCGGTTTGCTGCCGTTGCCGATCGCCATGGCTTTAGTTTGAAAGTACCAGTCAAAGAATTGGGCGAGGACGTTATTCAAAAAATTCTGTATGGGACTGGTAGCGAGACATATCGGATCAATTTAGGTGATGGCCGGAGTTACGACTCGACCTTTGAGGGCGTCATTCCGAATCTTGAACGCCGTCACAAAGAAACTGACAGTGATTTTACCCGTAAAGATATTGAACGATTTATGCGTGAGCGTGAATGTACTACTTGTCACGGCGCGCGATTGAAACCAGTCGTATTGGCGGTGACGATTCATGGTCTGAATATCATGGATATCTGTAATCTTGGCGTCGACGCGGCCTTGGATTTGTTTGATCATGATCTACAATTGACCGAACAAGAAGCCTTCATCGCCACGCAAATTCGCAAAGAAATTTGCGCACGGTTAGGATTCATGAACAATGTCGGCTTGAATTATTTAGAATTATCTCGCGCCGCGAATACGTTATCAGGTGGTGAGGCGCAACGTATTCGTCTCGCTACCCAGATTGGCTCTGGCTTACAAGGCGTGCTGTATGTTTTGGACGAACCGTCTATTGGTTTACATCAACGCGACAATGATCGTCTGATTGAAACCCTAAAACATCTTCGTGACTTAGGGAACACCGTATTGGTGGTTGAGCATGATGAAGATACGATTCGTCAGGCTGATTATTTGTTAGACATTGGTCCGGGTGCAGGCGTGGCTGGTGGTGAAGTTGTAGCATATGGTACGCCAGCGCAAGTAGCTGATAACAGCAACAGCATAACTGGTCGGTATTTGAGCGGCACCGAAAAGATTGACGTCCCCAAAAAACGCCGGGCGATCGAGAAGGATCGTCAACTGTTAATAAAAGGTGCGCGTGAAAATAATTTGAAGAACATTGATGTTGCCGTCCCGCTTGGTGTGATGACAGTCGTCAGCGGTGTCAGCGGTTCTGGAAAATCAACTTTAATCAATGATATTTTAGCAAAGGAATTGTTAGCACGTCTGCATAGAGCCCATGAAGTTCCGGGTGCACATGACAACATCGAGGGTATTCAACAGCTTGATAAAGCCATCGTGATCGATCAGTCGGCAATCGGTCGCACGCCGCGTTCCAACCCAGCAACCTATACTGGTGTTTTTACGCCAATCCGTGAATTATTTGCGGGTACGACAGAAGCCAATATTCGCGGTTATAAAGCCGGTCGCTTTAGTTTTAATGTGAAGGGTGGTCGCTGTGAAAATTGTCAGGGTGACGGTGTTATTAAAATTGAAATGCATTTTTTGCCAGATGTTTATGTAACGTGTGATGTTTGTAAGGGTAAGCGGTACAACCGTGAAGCCTTGGAAATTAAGTACAAGGAAAAAACGATTAGTGATGTCCTCGAAATGACCGTCGAACAAGCCGCCGAATTCTTTACCAATATCCCGGCAATTGCTCGCAAACTCAATACCTTGGTTGATGTTGGGTTAGGCTACATTCGATTAGGGCAACCAGCAACGACGTTTAGCGGCGGTGAAGCCCAACGTATCAAATTAGCGTCGGAACTATCTCGCCGTTCTACTGGTAAAACACTCTACATCTTAGACGAACCAACCACCGGCTTACATAGTGCCGACGTTAAGCGTTTACTGGGTATTTTGCAGCAACTGGTGCAGGGTGGTAATAGTATGGTCATCATCGAGCACAACTTAGATGTCATTAAAACGGCTGACTATATTATTGATATGGGTCCAGAAGGTGGTCAAGCCGGTGGCACGATTGTGGCGACTGGAACCCCTGAGGCTATCACTAAAGTACCGGCCTCTTTTACTGGCAAGTATTTAAAACCTTTACTTTAATCTTGTGAAAGAATGAGAACATTATAATCGGCGAGTTCAATCGTAACTCTTCCCGTATCATCAGTTGTCATGGTGGCAATGTCGGTTTCGTTAAAGTCCGGACTGTACCCCTTCCAACTACTATTGAATCGAACATGCCACGTACCTTTCATCGGCAAGCAGAGCTCATACGTAGCAAATCGTTGATCATTAAAATTGACGATGATGATCGTATCGTCGTGCGGACCACCGTCTTGCCAACGATGAAAGGCAGTCACTTTATTAACGCCATCATAATGAAAAACGTTCACCGCATTTCCTTGTAATCCTGCCGTATGACCATACTTATTCACGCGTAAATCAATCAAGTGTTGATGAGCAAGAACGATACCAGCGAACTGTTCAACTTTTTTCCATTCAAGTTGTTGCCAATCGTTAAAACTACCCGACTGCATAAATTCATTCCCCTGAAGAATCATAGGAATACCGGGAGCGGTCAGCGTGATAGCGTTCGCTACTAACCCATACTGTCGGGCAAATACACTGCCGTCATTGTTAGGCGTGGCCGCAGCATTCACTCTCACGGCGCCATCGTTGGCTGCGGTATCGTGCGAGTCACCAAAGACAACCTTCTCAAAGGCGTGGCCGTTATAATACTTTTCGAGCTCACCTTTGAGTGAATTATTGTACGGATTATCACGTTTTAAGCCTAGTTCTAGTCGGATTGCTTCCGGGAAACTAATGCCCCATTGAGCGTCGAACCCAGCACCACCTTCATGAACCGGCTTCGTCATCCACTCATTGCCAGAACTATCCTCGGCAATGATAAGAGAGTTTGGATTGATTTTGTGAGCTAAGCTTGTCATGTCTTGCAGTAATGACCAGGCATCGGACAAAGATGTTGCTGGATTTTCGGTGGCCCCTTCGGTATTTCGCATGTAGGTTGTCGAATCGAAACGGAGGCCATCAATCTTGTATTCAGTCAGCCACATAGCCACATTATCGAGTAAATACTGGCGAACTTCTGGTCGTCCATAATCAAAACGTGAACCCCATGGCGTTTCTCCGCGTTGATCGTTGTAGAAATAAATCCCACCGCCATCACGTTCATTCCAACCGTCAAATTGCCATAGCTCGCTCCCATAAGAATGGTTATAGACAACATCCAAAATTACAGCCATACCGCGTTGATGACAGGCTTTGACGAAAGATAGCAGACCGTGTCGACCGCCGTAAGAATTCTCGACGGCGAATAAATGAATTGGATTATAACCCCAACCGGTACTGGCAATCATACTCGTGACGGGCATCAATTCGATTGTTGTCATACCAAGTGTTTGGAGATAATCAAGCTTTTCAATAGCAGAGTCAAACGTTCCACTTGTCGAGGCGTCAGGTCGATGAAAGGTTCCGATATGCATTTCGTAAATAATATGATCCTGCTTTTGAATAGTCGGCTGGTGACTGTCTTGCCATTCAAAATGTGGATCGACGATAACGGACATACCAAGATCAGAGTCGGTTAATTGCCGAGCATACGGATCATTTCGATCGACGGTGCTGTCGTCTTGCTTAGTAATACGATACCGGTAAGTTTGGCCAATCTCCATTTTTTGCACGGTTGCCGACCAATAGCCATTCTCGTTGACCATTGGAGTTTCTTTCGAAGTGAAAGAATCAGTAATCACCACGCTAACATGTTGCGCAAAGGGTGCCCAGACACAAAAATCCACACCGTCGTGATGAAGTGTCGCCCCCAGTTTCTTCTTCGCGTGCTGTGCCATAACTGGGCTTTAGTATGGCGGGTGAGAGGGGTTTTGACAAGAACGAAACGTTAGCGCTTTCGACGAAAGAAAGACGATGCTTCGCGTTTTGTTGCGGCCCATAATGTTTTTCGCAGGCCTTTGTTCCGTAAAATATGGATCACGGCTGGTAGGATTGATAGAAGGACGATGCTAA
>CAZKIJ010000005.1:0-21291 GCA_964552895.1 uncultured Candidatus Saccharibacteria bacterium
GTTTAGTTCAGGGCAAGGAAGTATAACGCTGACGGCGCCAGGCCAAAACTGCTCAACGGCTGTCAGGTAGCGACGTTTGAAACCAAGGGTAACGAGTTGATCGATATCAGCGGCAATTAAAGTTCCTGGTTTATGTTCACGTTGTTTTAAGCGGTACAACCGAGAGACCGCCTGGGAATCGACAGCACGGGCAACGACACCATAGACCGTATCGGTTGGAATAACCGCGATTGAACCGGGAAGGTAAAGATGTTGAGCCAGTGGAGTCATGATGGTATTATAAAGCAATCGATAGAGGGGGCGCTATGCAATTACAACCATCTGATTTTAAAGAAGGGCCGTCATTACGGCGACGACTTATTGTTGCGATTATCACCATAACAGGTGTCACTCTGGTTGGTTTTCTTCTTGCGTCACTTGGTCAGTTCGAGATGCCACTGGCAGAAAAATTAAACGCACTCCATAAAGGCCTTCTTGGGACACTCGGAAATCTCTTTTATATCGGTTTTGGTCCAAAGTTCGCCATCTTTGGGACCATGGTACTGACAGTGATTATTGGCCTCGTTAGTCGAAATATTCGAACAGCAGCCACATTTGCGGTGACCGTCGCGGCAACGTGGCTACCGGTCGTATTATTAAAGATGCTTGTCAATCGCCCTCGGCCTGATGTTACTCTTTTATCGCTTCCGTTTCAGCCTGCTCCGCTTGATGCTTCATATCCCAGTGGTCACGCTGCTTTTATTACGGCGCTCGTCATCGCCCTTGTTAGTTTAATCACAGTGCGTTACTGGCGTACTGTAGCAAAAATGATCGGTGCGCTTATTGTGATTGCCGCTGGTTTTCTATTAACCGTTGATGGGGTCCATTATCCTACTGATGTCATTGCTTCTATCGTATGGGTGTTGGCCGTTGCGCCATTCGTCCAGCTCCTTTGGGTAAGAACTATCATGCCACATATCCCACTACTGAATCGTCGATAATCACTATTTACTTTTTTGATTTATATGCTAAAGTAGTAGTATCTGTGTGTCAGGAGCATTTGGTGCAGCCTGATCAGATGCACCAGAGCTAACGCTTTGGCGTCCTGGGGTTTTTCACCCAGACAATTAACAACCCGACTCACAAAACAAGATGAGCACAGCCGTGTTCATTTTCTCCTTCGAAAGAAAGAGGTTCACATGAATCGTCCGCTACAGAGCCGATTGGCCGCCGCCGTGGCGGTAATCGGGCTCACCGTTCTCGGCACACTGGCTTTCAGTCCGGCTGCCCAGGCAACCGCCAATTCATCGACCCAGACAACCACCGATCCGGCGCCCATCACAGGGCCGGACCCCTACGGTCTCTGTTACCAGCAGACGACCATTACCGAGTACGAGTACTCCAAAGTCGTCAAGGGTCGTGCCGAGACGACGCACAACGAGTACACGTACAAGCGAGTGGGCACGGTCTACACCGTGGAACACAAGCAGGTGAAGGGATGGTTCTTCGACAAGACCCAAGGTGGCTATGCCACCATCAACGGTCGCACCTTCACCGGCAAGTGGGTTCAGGGCGACGCGAACACCTATTACTCCATTCCGGATGACATGGTGAACGCGGCCGGCGTGAACCCCTACACGGTTGCGCAGTCCGGTACGGTCGACCTTCGTTTCTACGGATACACGGGATACCAGACTGTCCCGTACAAGATTACTGGCATCGACGTCACCACGACGCCGCCGACCAGCAATCTTTTCGTGAAGGTCACCAACACCACGTTCTACTACACTGGAACGAGCACGATCAGCGTGAACAGCGCTGATGCAGTCTACACCGCGACGAACCCTGGTTCGCCGTGGGTACAGTTCGGCCCCGTCAAGGTGGTCGGCAACAACGACGCTGTGCCCGACGTGACCTATTACTACCTCCCGGGTGGTGGACAGGACACGACCAAGCCGAACGCCGACACTACGGTTGACGACCCGCACTGGACGACAGACGCCATGCCTGCTGGCTGGAGCCTGGATGCCAAGCGCGACAAGAAGGTCAACACCAAGGTGAACTGCAAGGTCGATGCCGCTACCCCTCGCGCCGACATCACGTCGCTGTGTCAGGTGGCAACGACCAACCCAAACACCACCCCCGGCACCTCTGAGGTGAAGGTGGTGGCCAGCAATCCCTACACGGCCCAACAGGGTCACGTGGGGACCGCAGTGGAGTTCTGGGTATCGGTCGATGGAGGTGCCGCGAAGAGTGTGGGAACCATTAAGCCGGGGGGTGCCGATCTCACGATCACCAGCGCCCAGGACAGCGAGCTGTCTTTCCCGGCCGGCAGTGGTACTCATACAGTTGTGGTGAAGGCGAACCAGTCGAGCGTCATTGCTCAGACTTCAGTCAACGCCAACGCCTGCAACCTCGGAGTGACTTTCGTCGCACCGACACCGCCGGTGAACAACACCTGTGTAAACGGGGTACTGAACCGTGGGAGCGTCGAGACGTTCGCCGACCTGCAGAAGGCTCAGCCGACCGGTATCACGCTCGCGCTCAACGCCGACAAGGTCACCGGAACGATCACGGCAGCCCAGGGCTACGTGCTGAAGAGCGGGTCACCCACGACCTTCACTCTCGGCACGGTTGGCGGTCCGACCGGCTGCGCACGAATCGTGCCAGTGCTTGCCTCAACCGGCATGAACGAAAGCATGATCAAGGGTGGTGCCTTGTTGGGAGTCATCGTTATCCTTCTGGGTATCGGTGGTGTCTTGATGGCACGCGGCTCCCAGCGCAACCCGTCCGAGAAGTGAGTCGGGCATAACACCCATTCAACGGATGTAATACATCTGTTGGTCCCTTCATATACATGAAGGATGAGTCCCTCGTCGATTTCGATCGGCGAGGGACTTCTTCATTTCAAGTAAAACGACGTATTCTCATTAAGATCTGCCGGGTTGTTGTTGGATGGTATAACCAGCCGCCGTCCAGGCATTCATCCCTCCCTGTAGATCGAAAACATTTTTGTACCCGAGCTTTACGAGTGTCTCCGCAGCGATGCGACTCATCCGACCACTACGACAATAAACGACGATTTTGGCATTTTTATCAGCGGGAAGTCCTGCCATACCATTAGTTATCCTGTCGTACGGTATAAACGCGTCAGTCTGGTCTAACTCGCCAGCATACGGCGTATGAACATTAATCAGTGTGAAGTCTTTTTGCTGTAACCAAACCGATAGTTGGCTCGGAGAGACAGTTTGAATCGTCGACTGAACGGCGGCGGTTTGTGCCTGGCGTTTATTAACTCCTTGCTGGATGATGAACCAGGTACCGATTGCAAGCACAACAACTGCGAGGATAACGCCACATATAATCCATATCGTTCGTCTATTTTTTATCTTCATACGTCGCACGTGTCACAGACTTTTAATAATTATTATCGTCGTAATTAGGGAAGAAATCTTGTTCGAGCTGGTCGGATGGCAAACCGGCTGCTTGCAAATCATTACCAAGCGTATCTACCATTGGTTCGGGACCCGATACATACACAAGGGAGTCATGAAGGTGAGGTACTAATTCTGCGAGTTTTGCCGCCGTTAGTGGATCACCGGTGACATAGGTGACACTGAAGGCTGGGTCTTGGGTAATATAACTGTCAAATTCATCCTTAAACGCAATCGCTTCTGTTCGATTACCATAGACCAGTGTGGCTGCTAGGGTTTCGCCATCATGAGCGCGCTGCCGGAGGATACTGCGAAAGGGCGTAATACCGATACCGCCAGCAACAAATACTAATGGCCGGGCGGTGTCTTTCCACACAAAATCACCGTCTGGTTTTTCAGCGAGGTGTAGTTCACCGCCGATAGGCAGAGCAGCTAAAGCTTGTTTGAACGTACTATCAGTCACGCGAGTGGTGATCTGGATGATACTTTCATACGGTGCCGATGAAATCGTAAACCAGCGTTTGGTGCCTTCGTCATCAGGATTATCGTGGGGCAGTTCGACAAGAATAAATTGTCCGGCAGTCCACTGAAGCGGCTCATCTGTCGCAAAAGAGAAGGACCAAATCGTATCGGTGATGTGCTCTTTTTCTTTGAGTCGCAAAACTCCAGACGTTGGTATATGGTGGTGATGCTCGTGGCCTAAGTGGTGCTCATGTTCATCGTGATCCTGTGACATACGTGTGTTCCTTTCTTTTTTGATTATCCTTCAACGGTGACCAGTTCTTTTTCGGCTCGTTTCAATAGGACAGCGTTGACAGCGACAAAGATAGACGATAGTGACATTAGTAATGCGGCAAAGGCTGGGCTAAGCGCGATACGAAACGCTGGATAGAGGATGCCGGCAGCAATCGGTATAGCCGATAAGTTATAAACGCTGGCCCAGACTAAGTTTTGCTTCATTTTTCGGACGGTGGCTTTACTGAGGCGGATCGCCCGGAGGACATCGGCTGGGTTTGATTGCATCAGAACGATCTTGGCGGTCCCAATCGCTACATCCGTACCGGCACCAATGGCGATACCGATATCCGCCTGTGCAAGCGCTGGCGCGTCATTCACGCCATCACCAACCATGGCGGTAAATTTACCCTCGTCTTGTAATTGTTTGACGTATTTTGCTTTGTCTTCAGGTAATGTTTCCGCGAAGTACCGCTCAATACCCAATTCATCGGCAACTACTTGTGCGGTGTGTTTGTTATCACCGGTAATCATAACGACTTCCAAACCAGTGTTTTTCATGGCAGTAATTGCTTGTTTGGCAGACTCTTTTGGTAAGTCAGCAGCAGCAATCACACCCGCGACGACGCCATCAATGGCCACGATCATCAATGTTTTTCCACCGTCGAGGAGGCGATCGATATCTTGCTGGATTGGTGCAAGGTCAATTTTACGATCGGCCATAAGTTTTTGGGTACCAACAAGCACTTGCTTCCCATCTACTTGTGCCTCAACACCGTGGCCAGCAATATTATTAAATTTTGTTGGTTCTATTACCGACAACTTACTTTCCTTCGCTTTTGTCAGCACTGATTGCGCTAACGGATGGCTTGACGCTGATTCGGCCACGGCCGCGTACCGCAACAAGTCATTTTCTTTCAAGCCATTTGCTACAACGTCAGTCACTTTGGGTTTCCCCTCGGTCAGTGTGCCGGTCTTATCCAGTACGATTGCTTGAATCTTTGAGGCCTGTTCCAGTGTGGCTGCGTCTTTAATCAAGATATTATGCCGAGCACCGAGGCCGGTTCCCACCGCTACCGCGGTCGGCGTGGCCAAACCGAGTGCGTCAGGACAAGCGATAACAACCGCCGAAATCGCAAAGCCAAGAATCATCAGGAATGGCTGGTTCGAGAACAGTGTCCAAGCGATAAAGGTAAGGAGCCCCGAGCCGACAGCCAAGATAACAAGGTAACCGGCAAATTTGTCAGCCACGCGCTGCCCAGGCGCTTTGGAATTTTGAGCGGTTTCAACCATTTTGACAATTTGAGCCAACGCAGTGTCAGCGCCCACCTTGGTGGCTTTAAATTGCACCGAACCGGATTGGTTAATCGAACCGCCGATGACCGTATCACCAGGCTTTTTATCAACTGGTAATGATTCACCCGTCACGAGGGCTTCGTCAATACTCGTTTCACCCTTAATGATCTCACCGTCGACCGACACTTTGTCGCCAGGTTTTAGAATGACGACGTCGCCAACCTTGATGTCACTCGTCGGTACCATGACTTCCTTACCATTTTTTAGGAGCCGAGCCTGTGGCGGTACCAGATCAAATAGCGCCTGCAACGCGTCGGTGGTGCCGCGGCGCGACTTCATTTCGATCCAGTGGCCGAACAAAACAAACGTTATAAGCATGGCCGAGGCATCAAAATAAGTGTCTTGGCTCCCAATAATTGTCAGGTACACGCTGGCAATATAGGCGGCCGAGATACCCACCGCAATCAGCACGGACATATTGAGAACCCTGTCTTTCAGGGCAAAATACGAGGAATAGAGAAACAGCCAGCCGGCATAAAAGTACACCGGTGTCGTTAAAATAAGCGCGATCCACGCGGCTGGACCGGGGAGGTGGACACCCAATTTTTCACCAAGTGGTGAGTAAAGCACGATCGGGATGGTAAGAATAAGGGAGAAAATGAGCTTATTACGAATATCTAATTCCATCATCTTGGCCATTTCACGGCCAGCCAGACCACTATGGTCCATGCCCATGGTCATCGTCATGCTCATTTTGAACTTTTGCCACCGGCTCATTTTGCCGGACATCATGTGGCCATGGTGGTCGTGCCCACCGTGATCCATATGGGTCGCGTCATGACTGCCCATCGCAACCTCGTAGGACTCGCCAACGTCACCGTGACCATGCTCATGATGATGTTCTTCAGATGATGATGCCGCATACTTAGCCGGGTTTTTATCAAACAAGCGGGCACAGGTATTACAACACAAGTATATTTTCTTGCCCTGGTATTCTCTTACTAGCCCATGAGCTTCGGCATCGGCCTTATTTACCTTAACATTCATAACCGGGCAGATGGCCAGCTCATCACTGCTGCCCTCAGCGTCCGGATGAGTATGTTCGTGATGATGTTCATGTTGCATGTATCCCTCCTTATTTCCCTCGAATGTTATTTAACTCGTACAAATCCAGTAGTTCGCGCAGGGCAGCCTGTTGCCGCTCATCTTCGCCAGAAGCGATATCCGTGGCGATGTGCGTCTTTAGGTGATTCTCTATAACGAGTTTATTCAATGAACTGAGTGACCGTTGGATCGCCAGTGATTGAGTAACGATTTCCATACAATAGGCCTCCTGATCAATCATTTTCTCGAGGCCTTTTAACTGACCCTGAAGAATTTTCGTGCGGTGCAGCGCCCGCCGGTGAATGTCGGTATTCATACTTCCACTGTATACCCCAGGGGGGTATCACGTCAAGCATTTTATCGTGATTGAAGATGCCAGTTTTAAGTCAGGTAGAATGCTCTAAATATTCAATAAGTTTCGGCCAGTTCCCGTCACCCCAAAAGGTGTTTTGGTCGTCGCTCGTCATTGACCCCAAGGGTATATCATAGCCTTCAGGAATAAAGAGAAGGTTCGCAGGCCATTTTGTATCAGTCGGGTTTGACTGGTGAGACAAAGTACCATGTACTTTGAAATTAAAAACTTTAGATCTTCCGTCAGGATAGCCGATGGCTGTCGCATCTTGAAAATATGCTGTTCGGTCATCGTGATCCTCCATCAGTTTTAGGAAGTCTTCCTGCCGTAGCCAGTCATTAACGTACTTTATAAAAGGGCCAGGAAATCCGTTCAGTGCATTAATATAGAATCCCGCGTCCATCTTTATACATATTTCACTGGTTTCTTTTGCCGCCCACAGCGCAGAGTGTCTCGCGACTTCAATGGAAGATACGTCTTGAATCTCCGGTGTGTCTATCTTACACTGTACCAATTCATACTCGTCAGATAACTTCTTGAAGAAAGCTTGAGCGATTTCAAACTTCATTTCGTTAGTTGTGACGTAGTTAATTTTCATTCTTATACTATAACAAACAAAAAAACTCCGAATAACGGAGTCTTTAAGGTACTCAACGTGGCTGGGGATGAGGGATTCGAACCCCCGATCACGGGACCAGAACCCGTTGCCTTACCGCTTGGCCAATCCCCAAAGCTTTATCATTCTAGCATAAACAGGGTCTGTTGTTAAGTAAGCTTTTTTATGGTATAGTGTGATTTCACATGCGGAACCGCCACCATAGTTTAGAATTTCAAAGTAGTCAGCTCACCCAACTCTCAAAACAGATAGAAGTGCCGACTATTATTCATGCCCCGGTGGCTAATAACGAGATCCAAGCGCTTGTTGGCGTGGGTGATCATGAATTAACGCAGCTTTCCATTGAAAAGTGTGTCAATGATATTCGCGTTCAGCGATACGATAAACAACCCCTCCAGGTAAGGGTGAACGACATTAATTCTCATCATAAATATTTATCTCGGTCAAAGACTGACATACCAGAGCTTGTTTTTGCATCGCCCGTCAAAGCCGTCACCTTTGTGACGTATCGGGATTTTTGGCATGCCGAGACAGATGGCCCACCACCAAACCATCCGTCGACAATCGCTATCTTTGCTGAGCTTATAGGGTTTTATGGACTCAGTCGTGTTATTCGTCAACGCCAACACCGGTTATAATAATGTGATGAAGAAAAAACCATTGCCGTCCGTGACCGTTCGGCTGGATAAAATCGTCGGGGGCGGCCAAGCACTTGCGACCATGGATGACGGCCGCAAACTTTTTGTCTGGGGCGGTCTACCTGGTGAATTGGTTGAAGTACAAGTGACAAAGAAAAAATCAAAAATGGCCGAAGGGGTGGTGACAAAAGTGCTCGAAGCCTCTGACCAGCGGATCGAGCCAAAAGATCCTGGCAGCTACCTGTCGACCAGCCCATGGCAAATCATGTCGCTTGCGACCGAACAGCACTATAAAGCCGCGCTTATCGAGGAAGCATTTGAGTTACACGACATCGTCTTACCTGGTGCCATCGACATATTTACTGATAGCCAAGAATATAGCTATCGTAATAAAGTTGAATTTAGTTGGTACTGGGATAAAGAGACCGAGCAGCTTGACATGGCATTTTTCCGTCGTGGCTCGCATGGCAAGATTCAGATTGATGGTACCAGTTTAGCTCATGAAAGTATCAATCAGGCTGGTCGCGCTTTGCGTGATGTCCTGCGCCAACGAGATGCAAGCGCTTACGACCTCAAAACTGCATTGATTCGCTGTAACCGAGAAGGGGAGGTTATTATCCAACTCTACGTGAAAAGTCAGGATTTCAAAAACTTTTCACGCGAGGAACTTGAAAAATTACCCATCGTCGGTTTTGAACTTATTCTCTCAAACCCTAAGAGTCCGGCCAGTGTCATTACAACACGACTCCAACAATGGGGTAGACTGGCACTCATCGACACTATTTTGGGCGTGCCGTTTACCTACGCCACCGAGGGATTCTTCCAAATTAACTTGCCTGTCTACGAGCAGGCTCTTAAAGATATCCAAAAGTGGGTCGATGACGGACCGCTGGTCGATCTCTACAGCGGTGTTGGGACGATTGGACTGACGGTGACCGATAATGACGTAACCCTCGTTGAAATCAATGAAGCGGCCGTCACCGAGATGAAGCGCAATATCAAAACCTTGGGTAAAAGGGCCAAAGCAGTCCTGGCCGCCAGTGAAGATGCTACCGACTATATCGACGGTGCGTCACAACTTATCGTTGATCCGCCGCGCGCCGGACTTCATCAGGCGGTTATCGACCGATTATTAGAGGCCAAGCCGGAACGAATCATTTATCTGTCATGCAATCCAGTGACGCAAGCTCGCGATATCACTCTCTTAGCTGGGACATATGGCATCGAATGGCATCGTGGCTATAATTTCTTTCCACGAACCCCGCATATCGAGCACCTTATTATCTTGCGACGTAAACCGCTTGTGCTAGAATAGAAGCATGAAGCGTCTGCGCGGGTTCACGCTGGTGGAACTAATAGTGGTGATTGCCGTTATCGGCATATTAGCCACGATTACCGTCGTCGGCTACAACCGCTACCAGGCAAACTCGCGTGATTCACAACGGACCGCTAAGGCGACCGCCATCACAAACGCCCTCGAAAAATATTATGACCAAAATGGTGAATACCCAGGCTGCCAGGCATTAGTACAGTCACCTTCAACCGTTTCTAGTACGACGTTGCAGGGCGTTAATCTCGAAGCCTTTTCAACCCCGCTCACAAGTTATGGGGTCAATTCAATCATCTGTGGATCTATTTCCGCAAACGGTTCTGACCAGTTTGGCTACGTAGGGGATGGCAGTCAAACGTGTTCGGCGCAAACAACTAATGGGTCATGTTTAGGTTACACGTTTCAATATAAAAACGAGACTGATGGTACTGTCGCAAGTATTAATAGTCAGCATAGTGCGTCCATTTCTACCTCAGGGGTTCCTACATTGTCGGGCTCTGCCACTGGCTTTAACACTGCTCGCTTGACGTGGCAGACTGTCTCAAACGCCTCAGATTACACCCTCCAGCGTTCCACTGATAGTGCTTTTGTTGCCGGTCTCACTAATCTTACTGGGATTACGGGGAGTGGTTCGCCAGTAGTATATGACGATACAACACTGACATCTGGGACAACGTATTGGTACCGCGTGGCTGCCCATTCTACCGCAGCAAACTCAACTGGCGACTGGTCGAACGTTATTTCTGTATCGACACCAGCCCTTGGTCAACCGACGTTAACCGCCTATGGGTTGTCACCAACACAAATTAATACAAACTGGGCAGCAGTAACGAACGCGGACGCCGGAACAACATACACGCTCCAATATTCAACGTCGAGCAGTATGTCCAATCCAGTATCAATACCAAATCTGACAGGTACCTCATACACCGTAAATGGACTTACGCTTGGGACAACCTATTATCTGCGCATGCAAGCGGTCAGTGGTCCAAATACAAGTGTCTGGTCAACGATTGTCAGTGCTGCACCGGCACCAAATCCGCCAACTGGGATATCCCTGGCTGTTAACTCCGGCTCACAAATAACGGCGAGTTGGTCGGCATCGACAAGTGCGACGAGTTACACTGTTTACTACAGTACGAACAGTAGTTTTAACAGTCCCGCCAGTATCAGTGGTATTACTGGAACGAGTCGGGCGATTACTGGACTGAGCAATGACACCATGTACTACGTTAGGGTCACTGCCTCGGCTGGATCATCCGAAGGGCAACCATCATCATCAGCTAACGCAAAGACGGTTGTCGATCCACCAGCTGCCTACACAATCGGGGCATACGATAATAATGGATACTGGACGGCAACGTCATATGCAAGCTGTGCGCCGGGAATGATTGCAAACTACTACTGGTACGCGAACGGATCAGGATGGGTGAATGGCGATCAGTATCAAACCGTTGGTTACTATCTCAATTATGGTCAGGGGGTCACTTTAAGTGTCAACACCCGCTGCCATAATTCAGCTAATAGTGTGACGAGTGGCTGGGTCGGCGCCAATAATTCGGCCGGCTACACTCGGCCTACCCCCGCTCCGTACCTTAACGGCTTAAGTGTTGGCGGTGCACGGCGAGTCACAACGTCATGGAGTGGTGTCTGTGGCGGTCTCAATGAGCTCCTGTTGCGACAAGGTTCCTATACAGATACTTCGAACAATCGCTTTGCCATGCCAGACAATTACGGTACAACAGATAGTCGCACTTGGTACAGCTCGGGAACAGTCTATTACAACGTACGCACGACCTGTAACGGCTATACGTCAGGGTGGTCTAACCAGCAGAGCGCAAGGGTATAAATATGACAAAAAAACGACTTCTTATTATTGCAAGCATCCTCCTGATCGTTCTTATAGCCGCGGGTGTCTTCGTTGTTCTCATGAACCAAAAAAAGGTACCGTCGAGCGTACGGCCCGGTGACAAGATTGACATCGCAAAAGCACCGTCATACAAAGCGTGTAGTATTGTTTCAACGGCTACTATAAAGACGGCATTCGGCAAAGATCTGTCCCAGTTATCAACGGGAGCACGGGCAGGAATTGTCGGTCTCAATGGTCAGCCAGCTGATGCTTGTGACTACACGATGACATTAAAAGGAACGAGCAAAGATACGCTTTCCATTCAGGTGTATGACTACCAGGTGCAAGGCAAGGGCAGCCCACAGTCAGCAGAAAATCCTGACCAAACATGGTCAAATATTAGTTTCGTCAAGTATCCTGGCGATTATTTGCCAACGTACTACAAAAAAGCTGATACCACCGACGGCAAAAGCACCGCTTATTATCTTCGTGTCATCAATGGGCCGAAAAATTACCTGTTCGTCATCACTCAGCCAAAAAATGCCATTACCTACCAAAATAGAGATGCCTTGCCAGTTCTTGAAGCACTTGCCATTGGCGCAAATTATACTGTTACGAACACCGCGACTGCGCCACCAGCTCCTAAAGTAAGTGAACAATAAATATTTTTGCTAACTCGTCCGAATTCGTCGATAACTAAATTTTGCAATAGGTCGCCAGTCATTATGCGCATCGCTATCGTATTGATAGATGGTCCCATCTTTTACTTCACTCACCAGTATGAGCGCTGGTGAATACGGCGCAAGCGTTCGATAAAATGCAATGTCTTCATCAGTAATATGGCTACGGCCAGGAAAGACTTCGAGGAATTTTTGACGGCCTACCTCATCAAAATAATGGGGGCGCCCTTTGGGTGGCATGTAAAGTTCTACCTTAACACCAATACGACTGGCTAGTTTTTTTACATCTGATAATAATAGCCGTGACTGGCTGGTGATATAAAGAAAAAGCTGTTTTTTACCACTTAAAAACAAGGTCGCGTCGCCTGTACGGCTAATGGGGAAATGTCGGGCAATGACGCTATCTACATCGGCTGCCACCCCAAACCGGCTTTTGAGTGCTTTTTCGATTGCCAGATCATCATAAATATGATCATTCATGCCTTTATTGTACCATCTCAAGACAAAAACTCTTTCTTCTTTTCGAAAGACGGGCCCTCTTTAGTTTTCCAAAAGAAGAAGGAGTTTCCGCCCAGACAACGGTATAATGAAAGAATGAAGTTCGAGGAGAGGTATGCGCAGCTGAATGCCGAACAGCGGCAAGCGGTAGAGGCGATTGATGGGCCGGTGATGGTTTTGGCTGGCCCAGGGACGGGTAAAACCGAATTGTTGTCGATGCGGGTGGCAAATATCCTCAAAAAAACCGATACCAATCCAGAGAATATTCTTTGTTTGACCTATACCGAAAATGGGGCTGATGCCATGCGCCGTCGCTTGGTAAGTATTATCGGACAGGCTGCCTATAAAGTAGCGATCCACACCTTTCATAGTTTCGGGACTGAAATCATCAACCAGCACCGCGATATTTTTTATAATGGCGCCCAATTCCAGCCGGCCGATACGATCGCGACATATGAAATCCTTCGTACCATATTTGCAGAACTCCCATTGAATGATCCTTTGGCAAGCATGATGAATGGTGAATTCACCGCCCAACGCGATACCAGTAAAGCGATAAGCGAATTAAAAAAGGCTGGACTCACAAGTGATGAATTACGTGCCATACTGGACGCTAATGACCTCGTCATTGAGCAAGCCGAACGCGTAGTGGCACCTATTATCAGCGCTCGGGTTTCTAAAAAAATGATCCCCCAGCTTGAAACCGCACTGGCGACCTTGCGGCCGCTTTCCTCAGACGAGCTGCGCTATGGCGTGCCAGATTTGATGCGAGTTATTATCGATACACTCGAGCAAGCAATCGCACAAAATGCACTGTCGGCCTGGAAAAGTCGCTTCTTTGAAAAGAATGACCAAAACGAGCAGGTTATGAAGGCTCGCCGACAGCAAAAAAAGCTGCGCAGCGTTGTGCATATCTACGAACGGTACATAGACGACATGCAAAAAGCCGGTTTGTACGATTACGACGATATGATCTTGCAAGTCGTTCACGCGCTTGAAGTAAATGACAATTTGCGTTTCAATCTGCAAGAGAAATTTCATTATCTTTTGGTTGATGAATTCCAGGACACCAATTTAGCGCAGTTGCGTATTCTCAATAGTTTGACCAATAATCCGGTTAACGAAGACCGGCCGAACATTTTTATTGTCGGTGATGATGACCAAGCGATTTATAGTTTCCAGGGCGCCGACATCAACAACATCCTTAATTTTCAGACTGTTTATCCGGCAGCGGAACGAATTGTGTTAACTGAAAACTATCGCTCGACCCAGGCTGTTCTTGACACGGCACGCACCATTATTCAACAGGGGAGTGAACGCCTCGAGCAGCAGGATCCGGCGTTGAATAAACAGCTTCATGCCAACCGTAAAAATGACGGGGATGTTACCTTTACCGAACTCGACAGCATCGCGCAAGAGCGACAATGGGTTGCTCAGCAAGTCAAAGCCGCGCTGAACGAGGGTGAGACTCCGTCAGACATCGCCGTGCTATTGCATCGTCACAACGACATCCAGTCGCTGTTGCCGTATTTTGCGCGAGAAAATATAACTGTTCGTTACGAACGCCGCGATAACATTTTCGAATTGCCACCGATTATGGCGTTGGAATTATTGGGTCGAACGGTGATAGCTTTAGCGAGGAGTCAGCACGATCTTGCCAACGCGCTGTTGCCGCGCATTTTGGCACATCCTGCCTTTGGATTTTCCTCACAGGATATCTGGAATCTGAGCAGCAAAGCCTACGATAATCATGCTCGATGGATTGATGAAATGGAGAAGCATCCGTCGTTTGTGGAATGTCGCGAATGGTTCATCGATCTGACCGTCTCATCCCTCACAACGCCACTAGAAATGATGATTGACGAATTGCTGGGCGTCCCAACTGAACAGCGTAAACCTGGCGCTCTCTATACCTATTTCTTCACGCAAGAAAAATTACAAGAGGATCCCGCCAGTTATTTGGTGTGCCTGGATGCATTACGATTACTGCGTGAACGTTTAACCGATTATCACCCCTTAGAAACGTTAACGTTGGCGTCATTCATAGAATTTATTGATCTGCACCAACGGATTGGCGACCGCATTCAGTTGACGCACAGTGTTGGTGAGACAAACAATGCTGTCAATGTCATGACAGCACACAGTGCCAAGGGCCTGGAGTTTCAACGCGTTTTTGTGGTCGGTGTTACCGATAACGAATGGGGTGTAAAAGCTCGTGGCCGCTCGTCATCGATTAGCTATCCAGATAACTTGGCACTGGCACCGCAAGATCAAAGTTATGACGAACGATTGCGCTTGTTTTACGTTGCCTTGACTCGTGCCAAACGCTATCTATCGGTTAGTTATGCGGTGCAGGGTGAGAGCGGTAAACCACAGCTACCGGCTAGTTTTTTGGTTGATCGACACGATATTACTCATGTCCCACTCAGCCAACAAATTGACCAATTAACTGAATTAGCCGAGATCGAATGGTACCATCCGTTGCTTGAACCGCACGATGATTTGTTCACGTTGTTGCGGCCACGTCTCGAGCACTACCGTTTAAGTGCGACCAATCTTAATAGTTTTCTCGACGTGACGCGCGGCGGACCACACTATTTCCTGGTTTCACGATTATTGTATTTTCCTGGTGTTGTATCACCTTATGCATGTTATGGGCTGGCTGTCCACGCGACATTGCAACAAGCTCACAACGAGTTCAATACAAAAGGTACACTGAAACCAATCGAAGACGTGTTGATTGATTTTGAAATGAATCTGCGTCGCTACCGAATGATCGATGGCGATTTTGAACACTACGTGCAAAAAGGGAACGATGAGTTAACCGCGTATTTGAGTGCTAAGCAATCCGAGTTTTCTCAAAGTCAGCAGAGTGAGCTGAATCTTTCCGGCCAGCAGTCGATGTTCGGTGATGTCAAACTTGGTGGTATTTTGGACCTAGTTGCTATTGACCGTGAGCATAAAACAATTCAAGTGTTCGACTACAAAACCGGTCGTCCAGAAACGGCGTGGCGAGGCAATGACATCCGACTACATAAATATCGCCAACAATTATTATTTTATAAATTGTTACTTGAGAACTCCCGCGATTACTCATCATATACCGTGACACAAGGAACGCTCGACTACATTCAACCAACCAGTAGCGGAGTAATTTCATCATTGAGTCTCGAATTTGAACCAGAAGAAATCGAACGCTTTAAAAAACTCGTTACTAGTGTATGGGAGCATATTACAACACTCAATTTGCCCGATACTTCGGGCTATAGTCCGGACCTCAAGGGCCTACTCGCATTTGAGCAAGACTTGATTGACAACAAGGTGTAAGCATTGACTGGTAGGTGTATTTTTGCTACACTAGAGAGCGCACAGTGAGAGCGATGCACAGGAGTCGTTAGACATTCCATCACACCATCTTCGCTATCCTGTCGCACCTTAATGACGACGGATAGCACCCAAGCCGGGCGACCCGCTAGAACATTATGCCGACAGCGTCGTCGGATCAAATGATCGTGTTTTGTGTGTACATGCAAAACGGCGGGTCGACCCAACAACGTCCACCCATCCACCGAACAAAGGAATATGAAGTGCCCTCAAACCAGGAAGCGCGTATTCAGGCCGCTGCGAACAAGTGGTCATCCTCGTCGGGATTCGACAAGGAAAACGCGAAGAAGGAGTACGACGCTGCAGTCGCTGACTACAATCGTGTCATGCGTCAAGGTGGTCAGACTCCACGTGACGCCAAGGACGTAGCCGGCTTCTCAGTCTACTGATTCACCTTTAGGGAACGACAACCTGCTATCCGTCGTCTCCCTCTCAGCTATCATGAAGTATCGTGATCACTGAGAGGGTATTTTTTGTGAGAAAATGAATATAATGAACAATTTTTGGCACACTCTACCAAAACCATTCTTCATCTTGGCGCCCATGGAAGCGGTGACGGATGTGGTTTTTCGTCATGTTATCGCCACAGCCGGTGCGCCGGACGTGTTCTTTACTGAATTCACCAATACCGATAGTTATTGTAGTACGAAGGGCGTGCAAAGTACTCGCGGTCGTTTAGCTTTTACCGATGACGAACAGCCGATTGTCGCCCAGATTTGGGGGAAGAACCCTGAACATTTCAAAAAAATGGCCTTTGGTATGAAAGAGCTCGGTTTCGCTGGCATCGATATTAACATGGGCTGCCCTGATAAATCAGTCGTTCACGGCGGTGCTGGCAGTGGTTTAATCCGTACTCCTGACCTCGCCGTAGATATCATCAGGGCCACGAAAGAAGCTGGCTTACCAGTTAGCGTGAAAACTCGCCTCGGTGACGTGAAAACAGATGAGTGGCACGATTGGCTCACCAAAATCCTCGAACAAGACGTCGTGAATTTAACGATCCATCTCCGCACGCGCAAAGAGATGAGTAGCGTTCCGGCACACTATGAACTCATCGCCGATATTAAAAAACTACGTGACGAAATTGCCCCGCAGACGCTTTTAACCATCAATGGTGATATTCGTGACCGGGCTCATGGGCTGGAATTAGTCGAGAAATACGGCGTTGATGGCATCATGATTGGCCGTGGCATTTTTAACGATCCTTATGCATTCGCGAAAGAAAACGTCGAGCACAAACCACTCGAGCTACTTAATTTACAACTGGACTTATTCGACACGTACTCAACGGAAGAAACACCACGCAAATTTGACCCGCTAAAACGGTTCTTTAAAATTTATATTCGTGATTTCCCTGGCGCGTCAGAATTACGTGAGAAACTGATGCACGCCAAGACGACTGATGAAGTCCGCAAGCTTATTCGCGTACAATAACACGCATAGCTGGCCCACACAGCACGAAAACGGTTGCTAGATTATAGTAGATCATGGCGGCAACTTTTTGCGGGATGTCATCTTCTGACGCAGCAATACGCCGACCAGCTTCTACGAAGGACCATGCATCGATATTAAACACTTGGTAGTCGGGCCCAAACTCGGCGGCAACTTTTTCGCGGTCGAGGGTTGTACCGGATTTTTTATTGATAACCGTGACAACCTCTTTATGCTCGCCACGGAGGGTTACGATAGTGCCAGCATTTTCACGTAATACGTCAAGTAGTTCATCACCACCAGAAAATTGCTGACGTACCGCCGCATTTCCGGTAATGATGGTGTGCGTCTCATCATTAATAGAGAAACCGATTTTTTGGGTAAACTCATGTAAATAACTACCATGAGTAACGATAAAGTCATAAATAAGTGGGAGCTTGTCGTTACCGCCACAGCCACTGGAATGATCATGTTCATGCTCGTCAGTGTGCCCACCAATCGGCAATTCCATTTCCTGTAAATAGGTGAGGAGAGCAGCGTAACCCTCGACCGTTTTTAAGCCTTGACCAATTGGTTGCGTCGTAAGATCGTCTGCGACAAATAATGATTCAGTGCCACCCGCCGCGTTCGGCGCAATGACACCACCTGGTCGGCCATCAATACACATATAGGGGATAGTATTGGTCGTTTCAGTATAAAACTGAGTACCCGCCAACCGATCAGTTAATTCGTCGAGCCGATCTTGCTGCCCCAAATCTGCTTGAATGGTTCCGATGGCACGATCACCTAATGTAATATATGACATATTCCCCCAGCTCCTTATTGTCTATTATGACGTCGACGATGCAGGCCTGCAACCTGCAAACGGACTTGATGACGATCGATTAATTGATTGGCTTTATATACTTCCACATGGTCTTTGGCTTCATCACGGCGCTTAATAGCCCGTTCTAATGCGGCCCGTGATTCGGCTTCGATGATATCTTCACCGTGTTCGGCCTCATCGACTAATAGACGAACACCTTGCTGATCAATCTCTAAAATACCACCGGTGATTGCGAACAGTTCAAGCCGTTCATTACTATCTTGTTTGTGGCGGCGCACCGATGCGACGCCTGACTTGGCTAAACTGACGAGCGGTTCATGCCCGGGAAAGACGGCGATCTCACCGGCAGCAGTTGGAATAATCAGCTCGTAAATATCCTCATCGAGCTTAATACCGCGCAATGTGATCAGTTGAAGTCTCATTGTTTTATTTTAGCCTTTTTCATTTGCCGCTTTCTCGGACAGTGTGCCCGATACCATATAGAACCAAGATTCAGGTTTGTCATCATATTTTCCGGCGAGAATATCACCGAAGTCTTTAATCGTGTCTTCGAGTTTGACGTAGGCGCCCTTGTTGCCGGTGATTTTTTCGGCCACAAAGAAGGGTTGCGATACATAGCGTTGGACGCGGCGAGCACGATTCACGGTTTTCTTTTGCTCGTCTGACAATTCTTCCATACCGAGGATGGCTATAATATCCTGGAGCTCTTTATATTCCTGTAATACACGCTGTACTTCACGCGCCACACGGTAGTGCTCCTCGCCGACAATTTCTGGATCGAGACTAGTTGAAGTCGAGGCAAGCACGTCAACGGCTGGATAGATACCAATTTCTGTCAGGCTTCGGGCCATCACGATGGTCGCATCCAAGTGGGCAAAGGTCGTGGCTGGCGCTGGATCGGTCAAGTCGTCGGACGGCACGAAAACCGCTTGCACAGAGGTGATTGAACCTTTCTTTGTTGAGGTGATGCGTTCCTGCAAGCCACCCATTTCTTCTTGCAAGTTTGGTTGGTAGCCCACGGCCGACGGCAGACGGCCGAGTAGGGCAGATACTTCAGAACCGGCTTGCGTGAAGCGGAAGATATTATCGATAAACAGCAGCACGTCTTTACCCTCGTCGCGGAAGGCTTCGGCCATCGTCAAACCAGAAAGAGCAACACGCAGACGGGCTCCAGGTGGTTCATTCATTTGACCAAATACGAGCGACGTCTTATCAAGCACGCCGGCTTCTTGCATTTCGTAGTAGAGGTCGTTACCTTCACGGGTACGCTCACCAACACCAGCAAAGACCGAATTACCTTTGTGGAATTTAGCGATATTGTTGATTAACTCGGTGATGAGGACGGTTTTACCGACGCCGGCACCTGCAAACAAGCCAGCCTTACCACCTTTGATAAGTGGCGCGATCAGGTCGACAACTTTAATACCGGTCTCTAAAATTTCCGATTTGTTTGACTGTTCATCGAGTTTTGGTGGATGGCGATGGATAGGGGCTTTTTTACCCTTGGTTTCCGGCTTGCCGTCGATGGCTTCACCGATAACATTAAACATGCGGCCTTGGGTGTCTTCACCAACGGGAACAGAAATAGCGGCGCCAGTTGCCTGGACGTCTTGTTCGCGCTTGAGGCCGTCGGTACTCGATAAGGCAATCGCACGAACGCTCGTTTCACTTAAATGCTGCGCAACTTCGAGGACGATACGCTTATTGCCAATTTTTGTTTCCAAAGCATCGTTAATAGCTGGCAATTTTTTATCTGCAAATTCGACGTCAACGACGACACCGACAACTTGTATGATTTTTCCTATATTTTTCATCATCTCTCCTTATTCATTCAATGCTTCGACGCCACCTGATATCTCGGCCAATTCCTGCGTAATTTTTCCTTGGCGTTCCTTATTCACTTCTAACGTCAAATCATCAATCAAATCATTGGCGTTATCGGTGGCATTTTTCATAGCAACCATACGCATGACATATTCACTGGCGCGGGAATCAAGCAATGCTTGAAAAATTTGCGCGCCAACCAAACGATAGGCAACTTCATTTAAAACTTCTTCAGAGCTTGGCTCGTAGGTCGCATCGGCCGCATTACCATCGGCTGGTTCGTCGACACCGGCCGGCAAAATACGCATCACCTTTGCGTCTTGTTTGACGCTGCTGATGAATTCCGTATAGATGACGTCGACGGCATCGACTTCTTTGTTCGTGAAAAGTGTCCGGACATTGTTTAAAATTGCGTATAATTCACTGCCTTCCGGATAGTCGGGTAAATTGTCGTACGAACCAAGCACTTCGACATTTTTGAGACGACCGGCAAATTGTCCAGCGCGACGACCAATCGTAATTGTTTTGTGGTTCATCGAGTCTTTTTGTAGTTCTTGGGCATACAAACGCATAACGTTTGAGTTATAAGCACCAGCCAAGCCGCGATCAGCCGCAATAAAGATTAACAGACGATTTTTAATAGGACGCTCGGCAAACAATGGATGATTCTGGGTCGAGATATGTCGCGACATCTTATTCAACAGTGCTCGCGCCTCTTCAACATACGGTGCTGAGGCTTTGGTCGCATCCTGGGCTTTGCGCATTTTAGCTGCCGCAATCAATTGCATCGCCTTAGTAATCTGGCGAGTGCTTTTGACCGAGCGGATGCGGCCCTTGAGGATTTGCGTTGATGGCATTAGCCCTCAAATCCTTTCGACACCTGTGTTGCAACCTTCTCAATCAGCTTCAATTGCTCTTCGGTTGGCTTGGCACCACGGTCGATAATATCCATATCTTTCTTGTGATCGGCCCATAATTTGGTCAATAAAGCATTTTGAGCATCATCAATTTTATCGGTTGGAACCTTATCAAAATGACCACTTGTCACAGCATAGATTGAGACGGTTTGTTGCCAGACTGCCAGTGGCGAATATTGCGGTTGCTTCAAAAGTTCAGTCAAACGTTGGCCACGTTCAATCTGGTGTTTGGTATCATCATCAAGATCAGAACCGAATTGAGCAAACGACGCTAACTCACGAAACTGTGACAGACCAAGTTTCAACCCGCCAGACACACTTTTCACAGCGGCTGTTTGAGCGGCACCACCAACACGCGAGACCGACAGACCAGCCGAAATTGCAGGACGAATACCTTG
>CAZKIJ010000005.1:21391-24271 GCA_964552895.1 uncultured Candidatus Saccharibacteria bacterium
AACATAGCGTCAATTGCCGTAATACCCGTCATGAGTGGTTCGTGGACCGACTTGCGACCCATCACGCCAATCGCCTCACGCTCGACCAAACCGTGTTGCTTCGCCTTAATCGCTGGGCCGCCATCCATTGGCTCGCCGAGCGGGTTCACAACACGACCTAGTAATTCAGGGCCGACCGGCACTTCCAGCACGGTGCCCTTCAACCGGACGGTGTCGCCGGCTTTGACTTTTTCGTCAGAACCGAGCAGCACGGCACCAATTTCGTCTTCCATTAAGTTCAACGCGAAGGCCTCAACAATGCCGTCGCTCGTTTCGATATTTAATACCTCGCTATAGCCGGCGCCACGAAGGCCATATATCCATGCCACACCATCACCGACGCGAACGACAATGCCAACTTCATCGAGTTTGGCTGAGGTGTCAAGCTGTTCAATTGCTTGACGAAGATCTTTGGTGAGGGCTGCAATGTTGAGTTCGCTCATATAATTCCTTTTACTTTAATGCTGCTAATGTTCGTGCTATCGAGGTGTCGAGTTGTCGTCCGGGGATATCGATTTTAACGCCACCAACCAGGCTTTCATCTTTATACTCTGCAAGGACGATAGTAGTGGCACCAGTTTCTTTTTTGAGAAGGGACATGATGGCTTTTTTTGTTTCAGCAGTCAGATCGTGTACAGTGCCAACGTGCGCCAACAGGTGACCGGATCGCGAGAGGTACAGTTCAATATCACGTACCAATAGGTCCACTTGGTCGGTTTTTTGGCTATCAATGAGGTAAGCAGCAATTTCATGCACTACCTTTTTATTACCAGCGACCAACTGTTCGGCGGCGTAGCGAGCGATTTTCTGTCGAGAGATCATTTTGACTCCTTTTCGATAGAATGGCTGGACGAGAGGACTTCGGCAATGAGAGTGTTATCAATCGCCTTGCTATTGGTCTTGCCGATGACTTTTTCAGTCGCTATGCCCACTAATTCCAGCGTTTGATCGCGCAATGCTTTCTGTGCAGCGGCAATATCTTTATCAAGTTGCGCATGGGCATCAGCCACAATCCGTTCGGCGGTCGTACGGGCTTTTTCTTCGGCGGCGTTCAACATGTCGGTTGATTCTAGATGAGCAGTTGCCACGATGTCCGCCGCTTGCTGACGCGCATCGGCCAATAATTCGTCCATTTTTTCTTCGGCTTTTTCAGCTGCAGTTTTTGCCTCTTCGGCGGCTTTGTTGGCGTCATCGATTTTTTGCTGTCGGTCATCGACCGATTTCATCAACCATGGATAGACCCATTTGCCCAAAATTCCCACCAACAGGAGAAAAGCGATGATCTGTAAAATCAGCATCTTCCAGTCAATACCGAGACTGGTGAAAATGTTTGCGGCGGCAAATTGACTAAACACTTACTAAAACTCCTCTTATATAAACTTGGCGATGATGGCAACGATAATACCGATGAAGGCCAACGAGTCAGCAAACACGATACCCAAAATCATCAAGGTACGAATATCCGCCAATTTTTCTGGGTTACGACCGAAAGCGTTTAACGCCCCATTGGCAGTGATACCAATACCGATTGCCGCGCCCAAAGCAGGCAGCGCGAATCCTAATACGAATGCTAGTTGTTGCATGTTTCTCTCCTTATTTCCTTACTAAATTATACATGATGCTTGGCCACCTTACCGTGGGGCTCCTCGTGGCTGACGGCCAGAGAAGTAAAGATAAGGGTCAACACAAAGAACACGTACGCTTGGATAAAACCGATGAACAGCTCGAACACCATAAAAAATGGCAAAATAATTGTTGAAAGATAACTCGTAAGCAGCAAGATGACAATCAAAAGAATCTCACCAGCAAAGGCGTTACCAAACAGTCGCAAGGCCAACGCCACGCCACGGCTAAACTCACCAATTATCTCGAGCGAGCCCTCAAACGCGCCGATGGGATTTTTAAATGGATTCCGTATATAACGACGAATATTGCCAAATAGGCCAAGGTGACGAATAGCATATGCTTGTACCGTCACGACGGTTATGATAGCCAGCGCTAGGGTAAAGTTTAGATCGGCCGCCATACTTCGGATAATTGGTACGCCATTTACTTTAATTGTTTCAAGCCCAGGCAAGACTGATAGCCAGTAATTAAACATGACAACGAAAAAGATCGTCATTGCGAGCGGCGTCATTTTTTTTGCTAATGCCTTATCAGGAATAATATCATTGATCTGTTTCAGAAGCCCCTCGAACACCCATTGCACCAGGCCAATAAATCGATTGTACTTCTTAAAACGAACCGCTAATGCCACGATTATAAGGAGAATGACTGTGATCGTTGTCGCCACAATGCCACTCAAGAGCGCGTTGGTTACTTGAAAACCAAAAATTGTAAAAACAGTTTCGCCACCAATGCTGACCTGCAAATTAAGGCCCGAAGATTGGTTCATCGTTGGACCGCCGTTATTTGTCGGTAGATCAAAACCGCCGAGAGCGCAATGCCAGCGACTAACCCAATGATCATGAGCCACGGTGTGGTGCGCCACATACGATCCAACCACAAGCCGAGCGCGACACCCGTCACACCAGGCACGATCGTCCGCCAGGTCGTATCAAGTGCCGTCGCTGTCACCAAAAGCACGGCCCGCGAAGGCCGTGTTGTCGTCGTGTCGGTATGTTTCTGTCGAGGCGACTCACCCATATGGTGTTCATTGTAACAGGGGAGAGTGGATCTGTACAGAGGTTAAATATTGATTGAACTGACAACAAATGTGCCATTCCCCGTAAACTTGTAAATCGTATTGCCATTAGCCGTTGATGTCGTATAGGTACCGGTGGCACTGGCCGTTATTGAACCAGTAGGGAAGGAGATAATGACGACACCAGAGCCTCCAGA
>CAZKIJ010000006.1:0-12170 GCA_964552895.1 uncultured Candidatus Saccharibacteria bacterium
CCCATGCGTTTTGGGCACAACTCAAACGTACGCGTCATTTCATCCAAACGGAGTTTCGCTTTCATCTTAGTAGGGTAGACGCCATATATGTTCCCGAGGTCGTCTTGGTCAGCTAACTTCCCTTGTTTGGTAGAAAGCGTCGCATAGCCATCAGTTTCACCTTTGACTAACATGGCGTACGAGCTGACCCGACGCAGCAGGCGATTGAAGAGTGGCTGCATTTCTTTGATCAATTTCGACTCCATAATGAGCGCCGCAAGTTCGCTCCCGGTCGGAATGATATCAACGTGGTGGGTTGATTGGCTGATTTTTACCTCTTTTGGCGCAGTGCTTTGGAAATGCGATAGAATACGCTTACGCAAATGCACGCTTTTGCCTATGTACACCGGCTGGTCGTTTTCGTCTTTAAAAATATAAACACCAGGGGTATCTCCGATGCCATATATTTCAGTCATGTCGAGGTGGGGTGGGAGATATTGCGACTTGAGTTGACGCTGCACCGCTTCTTCGAATAATTCTTCACCGTGTTCCTGATAGGCGATTTCGCTAAACTGGACAATAGCGCGCGTATCTTCTAGGGCGCGGTGACGATCATTCACCGTGATACGGTGACGGTCAATGATGACAGCCAAGCTATGGCCCTTGACGCCTGGATACAAGGCGCGTGATAACCGCACGGTACACAGAAGTCTTGGTGAAAAATCCATGCCCAACATAGCAAATTCATTTTTTAAAAAAGAATAATCAAAACGGACGTTGTGAGCGACAAACACGGCGCCATCCATTAGGTCGAGCAACTCCTGAGCAATATCGGCGAATCGAGGAGCGTCAACGATATCACCCTCACGAATACCTGTTAGGGAGGTGATACTGGCGGGGATATAGGTATCCGGGTTTAATAATGTCGAGAACTCCTGAGTTATTTGACCATTTTCATAGCGAATAGCCGCCACCTCCAACACGCGGCTCGTGCGGTAACTCCCTCCTGTCGTCTCAATATCGACGAATACCACCGGATACTTGAACATCCCTTTATTATATCGCTTATTGTATAATCAGGGGAGTTATGGCCAACCTGACATCTCCGCGCCGCCCGAGCGGCTTCAACGAATACCTACCGAACGAACAGCTCGAATTTAATCGCTTGCTGTCGATTATTCGTACGACCTACGAGAAATACGGTTTTACACCACTCGATACACCTGATCTGGAATTGACTGAAGTCTTATTGGCAAAGGGTGGGGGCGAGACTGAGCAGGAGGTATACAGCTTTAAACGCGAAGGCTCCAAGACCGACCTGACACTGCGGTACGACCTGACCGTGCCATTGGCACGCTATGTCGCCGAGCACGAAAATGATTTGATCTTTCCTTTCCGCCGCTACCACATTGGCAAAGTTCACCGTGCTGAACGTGCTCAAGCTGGTCGTTTTCGCGAATTTTATCAATGTGATATTGACGTGATTGGGTCGAATAGCCCTAGTGTCGACGCTGAATTCCCAGCCGTCATTAATGAGATCTTCGAACAATTCAATATTGGCGAATTCTTGATTCATATTAACAACCGTCAGATTTTGAGCGGCTTTTTAAAGAGTATCAATATCACTGATACATCAGCTGCCGTGCTGCACCTTATCGATAAAATTCAAAAAATTACCCCTGAAGCTTTTATCACAGAACTTGAGAATTTGAAGCTTGATGACGAACAGATCGAACGCATCCTGGCCTTCATTTCGATTAAGGGAAGTAATGAAGAGATTTTGAGCGAGCTGCGTCGGCTTGATAATCAAAACGAACAGCTGCGTGAGGGGGTCGCCATACTGGCTGAAGTTATCTACGCCTTACGTTCGATGAGAGTACCAGAGCATCGCTTTATGATCGACTTGGCGGTTGTGCGCGGCCTGGATTATTACACCGGCACCGTGTACGAAACGACATTGCTAGAATACCCGCAAATCGGTAGTGTCTGCTCGGGCGGCCGCTATGATAATCTGACGAGTTATTACTCGAAAAATAACCTGTCAGGCGTTGGTATATCGATTGGGCTGACGCGTTTGTTTTATGCGTTACGCCAATTAGGCGCAATTGACTTCCCTAAACAGAGTCCGGCTGGCGTCGTCGTTTTACCCGTGACAACCGATCAAACTGCCTACGCTATCACAGTTGCTACCGAACTGCGTGCTGCCGGCATCCCGACTGTCCTTTATACTGAAAATGACACTTTGGGAAAGAAATTAAAATTCGCCGATAAGATGGGCTTCACGCATGCCTTAGTTGTTGGGGCGAACGAAGCGAAAAATAATCTTGTCACGTTCAAAAACATGTCGACACACCAGGACGAAACGGTCAGCACTCCTGACGCCATACAACGACTAATTCATACTTGACATACTTTTCATACTTGTTATACTGAGTAGAGTATGCATCAAAAGCGACTTTATGGAACGGCAACGGTCGGCACGAAAGGACAAATCGTGATTCCTGCTGATGCCCGTGAAGAGCTTAATATTAAGCCAGGCGATCGTTTGTACGTTGTTGGTTCGCCTGGCGCACAAGTTGTTGGCTTTATTAAAGAAGAACAACTCGAAACGTTCATCGAAAAACTGAACACGCAAGTCGAAACGTTCGAAAAAATACGCTCACAACAAAACAAAAAATAAAGGAGACATATGCACCATCATCTGACGTTGCGTAGCAAGATTATTATCATGATCTCGGTCATGGCATCGTTGCTGCTCGTTGCCCTCGACCAGACCATCATCGCCACCGCCCTCGGCAAAATTGTCGAGCAGTTTAATGCTTACAATTCACTCACATGGGTGGTGACGTCTTATCTTTTAACAACAACGATTACTGTACCGATTGCCGGTAAGTTGTCCGACCTATTTGGCCGTCGTATTATTCTGCTCATTGGTGTGGCGGTCTTTACTGCCGGGTCCTTCCTTAGTGCGACCAGTGGGGGAATGACTGAATTGATCCTGTACCGCGCCCTGCAAGGAATCGGTGGTGGTATCATCACTGCAAACGCTTTTACGATTGTCGGTGACCTGTTTGCCGCCCGGGAACGGGGACGATGGCAGGGACTCATCGGCGCAACCTTTGGCTTAAGTTCAATCATTGGCCCACTATTGGGTGGCTGGTTGACTGACGGGCAGCGCGTCCTAAGTCTTACTACTGATTGGCGCTGGACATTCTTAATTAATATTCCAGTCGGCATCGTTGCTTTTGTTATCATTGCTATTTTTTGTCCGCCACTTCAACACTCCACCAAACCAAAAATTGATTATGCTGGGGCTGGTCTATTGACGGTGATTTTGGGTGTCTTTGTCTTGGCTGTCGATAATACCAAGGATATTTTTAAGAGTTTCCTGACTTCGAGTGGCTGGTCGCTGGCCGAACTGCGAGTGGCAATGTTCACAATCGTAGCGGCCGCGCTGATCGGTTTCATTGTAGTCGAGCGTAAAGCCAGCGAACCTATTATTCCACTGCGCTTTTTCCGTAACCGTAACTATGTCTTACTGATTTTAACCTCTGCGTTATTTGGCGCTGCCTTTATGGGTTCAATTCTGTACCTTACGCAGTTTAACCAGCAAGTTTTTGGCGCATCACCTACAACCTCTGGACTGATGCTCTTACCAATGGTGGGTGGGTTAATGGTAACCAGTATTATGTCCGGACAGATCATTTCGCGCATCGGCCGCTACAAAATTTTTATGCAGATTGGTTTCACGGTCGCAACGCTGTGCGTTTTAGCCCTCAGCAGCCTTGATGCCACGTCGCAATATTGGCAAGAGGCGATCATCATGGTCTTTATTGGTGCCGGTATGGGTGTGGCGATGCCAACACTCAACTTGGCAATCCAAAATGAATTTGAGCTGCACGATCTTGGCATCGCTACCAGCTCGAGTCAACTATTCCGAAGTCTCGGAACAACCATCGGAACGGCAGCTTTCGGCGCCTTACTGACCGCCGGTATTATCTCATCCTTGGGTGATATTCAGTCAACGGCATATGTTAAACAGCTTGACGGTAATCCACAAATTGCAAAAATTGGGAACGTCAGTGATGCTAATACCATCCTGACACTGAACATGCCAGACGTCAAAAGTCAGATCACTACTGGCGTCACAAAGTCAATTGACGCTCTGCCGCTTCCTGGCGCGATCAAACAAACGCAAATACAGAAATTCAATGACACGCAAAAGGAGTTTACGACTAAAGTGACGACTGCTTTCTCGAAGAGTCTCCGGAATATCTTCTACGTAGCGGCAGCCATGATGGCGATTGCGACCGTCTTCGTCTTTATGTTAAAGGAACGTCCTCTAAAGAGCGCCACCCCAGCTGAAACACCCTCCGAAATTTAAGATCGTTGTAAAAAGCATAAACACTCTTGCAGAGACAAGCGAAAGTGTTTTATGATAGCACTATTAGCGTAACCGTGACGCCTATCTTGACTGTTTTCTGTCAGCTTGATACTATAGATGATGTGTCTTGCGCCAAACTATTTCATTAGTAATAATTAAAAGGTCGAAGCGCGTGAGGCTGTACATAGTACAAGGAGTGAAATAAATCACATGCCTATAGCCATCGAATTTGCGCCCAAAAGGCGTAAAAAGATAGCCGTGGATGTGGTGCCTGCCGATTGGCAGCTGTATATCGCTCAATAGTATAGCAACTATTGTCGCACTGTGGTAACGCAGTGCCGTAAGAGTGAAATCAGTTGGATCTTATCGTGAGCGCTTACGCTAGTAGAGACGATCCAAAATCCCACCGTTTCCGAGAGACAAACGGTGATCTAAAAGAAAACACCCCAAGGCACCGGGGTGTTTTTTCATTTTTTCGAAACGTTTATAATGCTTTAGGCGCCGGTATCGGCAAGCCGGCCGCCTTCAATTTGTCGTTCAACATGGCTTCCAGCTTGCTACCATTACTTTGGGCCAAATCCTGGATGACATCCAGAGGAACAAGCTTACCATCGAGGAAAATGGTGGGGGTAGACGTCAGCTTTAGCTTGCCTGCCAAGGCTTTATCAAAAGCAATTTTTTGGCTGATGGCTTTGCTGGCGATGTCAGTATTAAACTTTTTCATATCAAGACCGACTGAAGTGGCGTAGTTCTGAAAGGCTTTTGTGCGGGTGTTACCGGTCAAATTCACCCACTCAGACTGGTAGGTGTATAGCGCGCCATACATTTGCCAGTACTTTCCCTGAAGACCAGCAGCTTCCGCAACGGCTGAGGCGGCTAATGCGTTCGGGTGAATCGTCGTAAGGGGGAGATTACGGAAAACAAAAGTCACGGTATCTTTGTAGGTATCAATAACATTCTCTATCTGTGGGTAGGACTGACCACAGAGCTCACATTCATAGTCGGCATATTCAATCAGGGTAATTTTACCACTGGTGTTGCCGTTGACGTGCTCGGCAATTTGGCCATTTTGTGCCGTGGCTGGTTGAATTTTGTTCACATCTATAGCGCTGACATCTATGGATGATTTGGTTGCTTGGTTGTACCAGATTAAGCCGCCGAACAGGATAATGATCACCACACCAATAATGATCCATTTTTTATCCACTTCTCCTCCTTTTGCTCACCCCATTATAACAAAATCGGCTACAATAATAGCGTATGACACTTTTTCTGATTATCCTGACGATACTTATATTCTTAGCATTGCTGATGGTAGCGGGTATGCGACCATTACCAGCCAACATGAGCCGCTTTGAGTTGCGGCGGCGTGGTGCTCATGACGAGCTAAGTCGCCTAGAAGTTGCCCGGGATATCGATTCATTTTTGCGGGTGATCGAGGCCATGTTACTGGTGACAACGGTCATGCTGTCGGTTGTGACGTTCGGCTGGGCATGGGGGGTTGTTATAGCGATCTTGGTGGCGTTGGAATATGGCGCTGTGGCGCACCTGAGGTTTATTCGCCGGCAGGCTCAGCAAGTCTATCTTTGGAAAGAGCGTGCTTTGGTAGCGATGGTACATAAAGCGCCAGCTTTTTTCCGATATATTCGCCGTTTCTCACTGCATGAGCTTGAACCGCTTTATGCCATTGATTCACGCGAAGAATTGCAGCATCTTGTTCACGAATCGCACAACGTCTTTACCCCCAGCCAAAAGAAGCTGATTATGTCGGCTTTGGTGTTTGAAGATAAGCTCGTTCAAAGCGCCATGACGCCGCGCGATGACATAGTCACTATCAAAGCATCGGAGTTCCTTGGCCCCTTAGTGCTAGACGAACTTCATAAACAGGGGCATAGCCAGTTGCCAGTGATTAAAAACGATATTCATCACGTCGTAGGTATACTCCACACCAATGATCTATTGACACTTGATAATAAACGCTCGGTAACAGCCGAAAAAGCCATGGAAGCTCACGTATTTTATATTCATGAGGACGATACGCTGCACCACGCTTTGGCGGCATTTTTGAAAACCCATCGCCAGCTCTTCATTGTCATAAACGATCAACGCGAAACCGTCGGACTGTTAACGTTGACGGATATTTTGGAAGCCTTGATTGGTCGTGAAATTATCGACAATGACGAGCACGATAATATCCACGCTGTGGCTGAACGCAACAATCAACCCGCCAGCCACGAAGACGTCTAGATTTATAGGGGTGGAACTGGTAGAATAAAGATAATTATGACACGTGTACTCACTAAAGACATCGCCGCGCAGGTGGGCGAATCCATCACGATTCAAGGTTGGCTTCATAAAAAGCGCCTGCTGGGCGGCCTTAATTTTATTACGCTTCGTGATCGCAGCGGTCTGGCGCAAAGCCTGATTGATAGTAAAGACGAGCTTGAGAAACTACGCGGTCTGCAAACCGGCACCATTTTAGCACTGACCGGAACAGTGGTTGCCGATGAACGTGCTCCTGGCGGTGCTGAATTACACGATGTCAGCGTCGAGGTGTTGGTGCCAGTCACTGATGAACCACCAATTGAAATCGATAAACCACTCGACCACAAATCAGACAATCTTGATACCCTGTTTGAATACCGGGTGATCGGCTTGCGTAACCCGCGTGAGGCGGATATTTTTCGCATTCAGGCCGCGGTGAAAGAAGCCGCCCGCCAGTACTTCCATGCCAATGACTTTATTGAATTTAACTCACCAAAGTTATTACCAGCCGCAACTGAAGGCGGCGCCGAAGTATTTACCCTCGACTATTTTGGCAAAGAGGCTACCCTGGCGCAATCTGCTCAATTCTACAAGCAAATGATGGTAGGCGTGTTTGAGCGTGCCTACGAAATTAACCCAACCTACCGTGCCGAACCATCAGCCACGACGCGCCACATGACCGAGTTTCTCCATATTGACGCCGAAATGGGCTTTATTGATCTCCAAGATTTGCTTACGTTTGTCGGCGGTCTTCTTAAATCGGTCACGACAACGGTATGGCAGCAATACGAACCACAGTTGAAGAGTTGGAATGCCCAAGCCGCTATGGTACCAGATGACATTCCTCGGCTCAGCCTCGAAGAAATTCATAATCTCTATAGCCAAGCAACCGGCGAAAATACCCGCGGTGAAAAAGACATGCGCCCTGATGAAGAGCGCTGGGTCACCGATTACGCCAAGAAAACTCTGGGTAGTGAAGCTGTCTTTGTGGTGGATTGGCCAGCTAGTGAAATGAAATTCTATCACCGTAAAAGTGCCGACAACCCTGAAATTGCCGAACGCGCTGACCTTATTTTTCGCGGCGTTGAAATCGCTACCATTAGCATGCGTGAACATCGCTACGATGTCTTAATTGAACAACTTAAAACGATCGCTGGTGGTAATCCTGACGCTGATGGTTTCAAATATTATTTACAAGCTTTTAAGTACGGCCTGCCGGCCCACGGCGGCTTTGGTATGGGGCTTGAGCGTTTAACGCAAAAAATAATCGGTCTGCAGAATGTGAAAGAAGCCAGCCTCTTCCCACGCGATATTAACCGGCTAACACCGTAATGGCATATACCCGCTATCTCGTCACCAATAAAATTGCATTGTACAGTCACGACTTACAAAACGTCATGGTTATGGAGTATAACGGCCTGTACAGCAAAAACGGCTTGCCAGGTGGCCACCTCGATCCGGGTGAAACACCAGAGCACGCCATGGCACGCGAGCTCATGGAAGAGTTAGGTGTCACCATCGATATTATTCAAAAACGTGATTTTTTCGTTCGCAATTTTGACGAACCCGAAGAAACGATTATTTTAGCCTATACAGCTATTGCGCCTGAAGGCTTAGTCACGTCACCGTCGAACTACCATGCCGAACATGGGATATGGGTAGCACGCGACGATATTCCTTCGGTTGATATGGCTGATACGTACAAGGCATTCGTGCTCGAGAACTGGCCGGAAAGCATATAATAGCTCATTATGACCGCTGGCGAGATACCTAAAGAACTTCAAAGTCTCGATAAAGAGCTGAATCACGAATACAAAGCGCTACGGTTTCGACTCGCATTCAACAAATTTATAGAAGAAGCGGGTGTATCGCTTGTCGCCGCGTTCCCGGTTGTGATTCCTCCACCGACTATTCCCCAAAAGCCACCACATTCGTAGCGTATAATAGTGCTTATGCAGCCCCAACAAACACCAATAGAAAATCAACTCGAATTACCACCTGTCAAAAAAATACGCCGTCAGCGTCATTTTTTAATTGCCTTTTTCTTTAGTTTTATGTGGGGGACGCTCGGTATCGACCGACTTTACATGGGTTATTATGGCCTGGGTATAGTAAAATTGCTGACGATTGGTGGCCTGGGCATTTGGACAATCATCGATTTTTCACTCATTATGACGGGTAACATGCGTGATAAGCAACAGCGCGAAATGTTGGAGTATCAGGAATATAAACAGTTTGCTAAACGGACGGTACTATGGTTTGCGGTTATCACGGGCGTCTTGATATTAGTAAATGGACTTGCGTTACTGTACGCTTTTTTCCAGTTGATGAATAGTTTCCAAACAGGGAACTTCAATAATTTGATTCCCGGTTTCAGTATGAACGGTCTCCCTGGCCTCACTTCTTTGCAACAACTTAATAACGCTGGTAACTAATGAACTGCTAAACGTTCAGTTTTCTTGGCACGTGTCGCGGGACTGGTAGTTCAATCAAATGGTAATACTTTCACCAGGGTGAACGACTGTATAGTCGGTTTGTGTTTTTTCAGCGGCCGCGGCCATCAAGCGGTTAGCGATCGCTTGGCCTTGGGCAGAGTACACCATCTCATGTACCGGGAAAGCTTGACGCGGTGCGACCTTTTGTAAGAAATCGATCGCTTCACTGATTTTCATCCACGGTGCACAAATGGGCAACGCCAGAACGGTCACTTCGCTCTCCGGTACGGTAAATGAGTCGCCAGGGAAGTAGAGTAAATCATTCACCATTACCCCGACATTTTCAATCACCGGAATTGAGGAGTGAATAACCGCATGCTCATGACCATAAAACTCGAGGTCAAATCCCCCGATCGATACACTGTCACCACCCGTCACGGCCTTTGTTTCGAACACCTCAATGTGCGAAATCACTTGTTCGGTGCCGATGATTATTGCATCGGGATTTTTATCCATGATGTCCGTGAGATGATCATGATCAAAATGGTCACCGTGCTCGTGGGTAATGAGGATAGCGACGACATTATCGGGGCTGACAAAATCAGTCGTAAAGCCCCCAGGGTCAACGACTAAAAAGTTGCCATCTTTTTCAATGGTAAAACAGGCGTGTTCATATTTGGTTAGTTCCATTTATCCCTCCTTAAACCACGTTGTATATGCGGCACGAGCTTTAACGATTTTTGGCGCGATGACGACGCTACAATAGCCATTCCCCGGATTTTTAGAAAAGTAATCCTGGTGTTCGTCTTCGGCTGGCCAGAAACGATCGAGTTTCACGATTTGGGTGACAATCGGCTCTTCCCAGTGCTCGCTCGCGCGCAGGGCCGCCGCTTCAAACGTCTGGCGCTGCTCGTCATCGGCGTAATACATCGCCGACCGATACTGCGTGCCGACATCGGCGCCCTGACGATTCAAGGTTGTCGGGTCATGGATGAGGAAAAAGAGGTCGAGAATAACTTCTTTTGGTATGACACCTTCATCAAAGGTGATTTCAACCGACTCGGCGTGGCCAGTTTCACCAGACGCTACCTGGTAATAAGTCGGATGATCAGTCTGTCCGCCAGTGTAGCCACTGACCACCTTGGCGACACCCTTCAGGCGTCGATATATCGCATCCAAACACCAAAAGCAACCTCCAGCTAGCACATATGTTGTCATAGTCTTATTATACCTCTGTATAATTAGAGAGTGAACACTGATCATTTTCGAGAGCTTATTTGGCAGAAAGGCCGCGAACTGTATCGTGATATGCCCTGGCGCCAAAACACCGATCCGTATACTGTGTTGGTAAGCGAAATCATGCTCCAGCAAACCCAAGTTGAACGGGTGATACCAAAGTTCAAGCAATTTATGGCACGTTTTCCGACCCTCCACACCTTAGCTAAAGCGCCGCTCGCTGATGTCTTAAGCGTTTGGAGCGGTCTTGGCTATAATCGCCGCGCCAAATTTCTCCACCAAGCTGCCAAGCAAGCGGGTACCAAAATGCCCTCGACAAAAAGTGAATTGATGAAACTCCCCGGTGTCGGTGCCAATACGGCCGGCGCAATCGTAACCTACAGCTTTAATCAGCCAGCCGCCTTTATCGAAACCAATGTTCGCACGGTGTATTTCCATCATTTTTTTAAAAACCAACCGCTAGTCAGCGACAGAGAACTATTGGCGATAGTTGAGGAAACACTTGATCGTGAGCATCCCCGCGAGTGGTACTGGGCCCTAATGGACTATGGAGCCTTTCTAAAAAAACAAGGAGTCGGTCGTTTAGATAAAAGTAAGCATTATAAAAAACAAGCGCCATTGAAGGGAAGTGTTCGGGAAATTCGTGGCCTTATTTTAAAATTACTGGCTGTGCATCCCCAGACCGAAACCGAGCTTAAAACCCAAGTGCCGCACGATGATCGTTTTCCAAAGGCTCTCGATAGTTTGCTCCATGACGGCCTGATTATCCGTACCGGTGAGCGCTTACATTTCCCTCGATAAACGGTATAATAGGGAAGCATGAAAAGTCTCGTTCGAGTTATGAGTGTTGCGGTTCTGGCCGGGCTACTATTATCTGCCGTGAATCTGACGCCGGTATCGGCCGATGATCTCACGCCTGATCAGCAACAGCGTATTAAAACCAATTGCAACCAAATTAAGACCACGCTGAACCAACTTCACGTTAGTGATGCGCTGCTACGGGTAAACCGCGGCCAGTTCTATGAATCAATGTCCAGCAAACTCATGGAACGGTTTAACACACGCTTATCAAATAACGGCATCACCAATACGAACTTCGTTACTATTACAAACACCTATGGTACGACCTTAAGTACTTTTCGATTAGACTATCAGGCCTATGAACAAAAACTATCAGGTACAATTGAGATTGACTGTACGAAAGATCCTGTCGGATTTAACAATGCCATTAACGATGCGCGCGCATTAAGGAATAAAGTGCACGATGACGTCATTAAATTGAATCAAGAAATTACTGACTATCAAACAACCTTAAGTACCTTTGCCGCTTCCTATAACCAACCAAGCGGAGGAACTCAATAATGTCTGAAGAGCACCCAGAGCTTGAAAATCTGTCATTCTGGCAGCAACATCGCTTTCTCTTGTTGATCGCATCTGCCATTGTCATTGCAGCTATTCTCGTTTCAATCAGCTTACTTATTTACAAGATAAGTGGTGCCGCCCAGCTTGACTTAAGTCGCCCTGGGTATATCGGTGTCAGTAGTCAAACCGTTAATAATGACCAGGTTGTTGATTATCCAGTTATTGGACCAGTCGATAAAAAGAGCGTGAATCAGTTTAAACAGCTATACGATCAGCAAACACAATCAATTTCGTCGGTTGATGCGTTTGGTGGTGACCCGCTCAATCCAGATACGCTGGAATTTAATCAGCAGCCAGCGCAGTAGCATAGTGTTCTTCGAACAGAAGTGACAATTCTTCGTAAGCGAAGATTAATTCAGGGAACTCACCAAAACGGGCTTCGATTCGTTTGCGAATCTCACCATGACAACAAACTAATTCCTCAAGTGAATGCACGTTGTAGTCATCAC
>CAZKIJ010000006.1:12270-20283 GCA_964552895.1 uncultured Candidatus Saccharibacteria bacterium
TCATCACTCATCTTGAAAGTCGCGGTATCGTTAACGATTATTTCTGGCAAGTCGTGGACGTTGCTTAATTGAGCAACGAGGCCACTATCAAGTTGATCAGGATAAAATCGATGAGCAATTTCTGTCGCCACTAGGCTGAGCATAAAGCTATGTTCGACATCATTCTCGCGTCGGCCGTCATCGTAGCGAGGCGTGCGCTCCACATGGGAAAATCGCATAGCAAAACCGCCGAGCTCAAGCGTAATTTGGGCAACTGACGGTGTCATGTGGTCGAGCCGAATGTTTTGTTTTTGTTGGTCAATTATTTCAACTAAGTTGTTCTTCATGACTTTCATCGTTAGGCGTCCTTTCGCGTATTAACTGATGACACTCTCATGGTATCGTGTTAGGATACAGAGTGTATAGGAAGTATAATTTGAGTCAAATATGATTGAGCAAGCAAGTATCACACACCATATTCAGAAGCATATTATTGACGTGCTGATGTTTCATGAAACGGCTCGCTTTCGTGACCTTCGACCGCCAAGGGTTGACACTAATTTATTCTCGTATCATTTAAAACTGCTTATCAAAAGCCACCTAGTCAAAAAAATTGACGGTGGTTATACACTTGATGCCGATGGTTTGGCATATGTCGATCGAGTGAGTAGTGTCAGCCGCTCCGTACGGGCTCAACCCAAAATTATTACCATGTACGTCGTCCAAAATAGTGACGGTGACGTCTTGTTATGGAAACGAAAACGCCAGCCGTACATCAACGTATGGACATTGCCCTATGGAAAATTGCACATCGATGACGGCTCACTATACGAGGCGGCACGGCGAGAGATCGGTGAAAAAATGAACATCAAAGACGAGCAGCCGCTCCGGCATGTTGGCGACTGTTATATACGGGTCACATCGAAAGATGATTTGTTATCCACGACTTTAGCGCACATTTTTCGGTTCGAGCGCAATGAAATTGATTTGGGTGCCACGATGATGTGGGTCAAACCGCATAAACTGTCAGACTACAAGCTCGCGCCAGCCGTCGAAGCGATTGTGGCGCGCAGCTTTTTTAACGACCCTTTCTTTTTTGAGGAATTCGAGACGACTTGGTAGACTAAAAACATGACATTAGACGACTATCAACAGCTTGCCAAACGTACCGCGTCACCAAAAGATAAAAAAGATGAGCTATTTCACTTACTGCTTGGTTTGAATGGGGAAGTCGGCGAGATTTCTGAAAAAGCTAAGAAAATCATTCGTGATCACGATAGTGATTTCTCAACATTTGATCGTGATGATCTGCAAAAAGAACTCGGCGACGTATTGTGGTATATCGCAATTGTTGCCGACTACTTCGACCTATCGCTAGAGAAAATTGGTCAGAAAAATATTGACAAATTGGCCAGTCGATTAGAACGAGGCACGTTGAGTGGCAGTGGTGATAACCGCTAAACATGTAAGAATTTTTTATGCCAAATGATCACGCAACCATGTATCGATCGTACCAGCACCCATTGCCAGGACCAACTTACCATCCTGGCGAGCTTTGGTGATGATGTCCCACAGCTCCTCGTCCATGTCATGAGCATGTAATGATGATTTGTTAGGAATATGCTGCGTCAATTCCTCAAACGTCATGATGGGCAAGGTGGGATCTTCACGCGTCAGATAAGTCGGTAGCCAATAAACTTCATCGGCCATGGCGAACTGCTCACCGTACTCCTGCCAAACGCGATGTTGCCGAACATTTTGATGGGGTTGATAGACGAGGACAACATGATCAGACAGCTCGCGCGCCATTTGCAAGGTCGCGGCGATTTCCGCTGGATGATGGCCGTAATCAGTGTATAAATTGTCGGCGATACGCTCAAAGCGACGATCGGTACCGGGGAAGCGGGCGAGGGTATCGAGTATGTTTGTTTGGTCGCCTAACTGCAAATACTCCAGCGTTTTGGCGACGAGGGTGGCGTTACGGCGATTGTGTGCGCCGGCTACTTTTACGGGCAAGACATCGGTCGATTTCAATACCCACGCCTTGTCAGTTTCGGCCTCGATGTAGGCCGCGTCATTGTCCCATAAAATAGTCTGGTCGGATTGCGCCATGAAGTGGTGAAAGGCGGCGGTATACTCTGACTCAGTTGGATAGGTGTCCGGATGGTCAAAATCAACCGCCGTAATGACGGCAACGTGCGGCTTGAAATGCAGAAAATTGCGGTCGTACTCGTCACATTCGTAGACGAAGTACTCGCTGGATGGATCGAATTTGCCGCCAGGCCCAAACGACAGCGTCGTTCCGATCGAGTAGCTGATCGGAACACCTAATTGCTGCATTGTCCAGATGGTCATGCCGGTGGTGGTGGTTTTGCCGTGGGTGCCAGAAATGGCAATAAGCTTGAGGCTTTTTTCTTTGATGAGTTGTGCCAGTAACTCGTCACGCTTTGCGATATGGAGCCCGAGCTCTTTGGCTAGCATTAATTCGGCATGATCGTCAGGAAGTGCTGCAGTGTACACAAACCAATCAATTGGTTGCAGCGAATGACGCTCCCGCAAAAAAGTTCCATTCTGCTGTCCAATCTGAATCGGGACGTTTCGTTCGGTGAGTTCATCGGTGACTAATGTATTGACGAGATCAGAGCCCTGCACGTTATGGCCAGCGTCCAACGCGATCTCGACCAATGGACCAATCCCAACGCCCCCTACGCCCGAGAAATAGATATTCATGCCCTTAGTATACCAGCCCTCATGCTACAATAAGGGCAATGATGCGGTGGGGAGCTGCTCCGATCAATGGCTGACAAAAGAAGGGTAGAAAAAACAATCAAAACGCTCCAGCGGGTGAAAACCTGGCAGCTTTTGATTTTGCTCATGTTGGCGGCCTTTATCGCGGCGACTTTTTTACGATTAAATAGTATTGGCATGATTCAGCGTCGTGACGCCGTGTTGACTGCCGATGACAAAGGCGATGAAACCGCAACCATCCAACGATTGTCAGAGTTACAACAATATGTATCGGCCCACATGAACACGAATTTGCAGAAGGGCGTTTTCTTGCAATCCAGCTATAACCGGGCGGTCAAAGTAGCTGATGATGCAGCTGGTAGCGGCGTTAACCCGAATGGCAATATTTATAAAAAAGCTCAGGATGTCTGTGCCCCACAATTCACTCGCTACTCGACGGCGTATTTACAGTGTACACTCACTCAATTAGAGAAATATCCAGCGGCCAGTAATTTGATTTCTCAAGCCAATTTGCCAAACCCAAGTCTGTACCAACACAACTTCATTTCGCCGATTTGGTCGCCTGATTTTGCCGGCTGGAGCGTGCTGGTATGTATCGTGTTAGCACTCATGATTATTATCCGTTTGGTCAGTCTGGCAGTGCTCCGAATCATCCTTCGGCAACAGTATAGAAGACTCTAAAGTGCCACTTAGGTGTTGACAGGGGCAACCCCTTGGCTGTACGCTTACTCACGTATAGCAATTAAGGAGGTATAAGGAACTTATGGCTTACAAGCACACAAACTCAAAGGGTGTTACATACTACCTGCACAGCACTGAAGTAACATTGCGCGGGGGCAAACCACAAACGATCTACTTCTTCGCAAAGGTTGAGAAGAACCCTAAGGGAACACCAGTCGACAAACCTGATAACTACGTTGTCAAAGAAAACCCACGCAACGGTTTCTTGACTCTTTCAAAGCAAAAATAATAAAAGTTGCGAAAAACGCTTGCGCTTGTATCACGTTTGGTCGTATACTTAGGCCAAACAAACAGGTGCCAAAACAGCCTCCCTCCCCGGGAGGCTTTTTGTTTTCACACTATTCCTATTGAATCGGTAGTCTGTCCTCTATAGAATAGAGTCATATGTCAGATATGGTAGTGGTAAAAGGCCTGCAAAAGCGGTATGGCGATAAGCAGGCGGTCGACGGCATTAGCTTTACAGTAAAAAAAGGTGAGATCTTTGGCATCTTGGGCCCAAACGGCGCCGGCAAAACAACGACACTGGAAATGATGGAGACACTACGACCGATCGATGGAGGCACGGTGACCATCGATGGTATTGACGTCAAAAAACACCCGAATGACATCAAATATTTGATTGGCGTCCAACCGCAATCGGCTGCTTTTCAAGACAAAACGAAACTAAAAGAAGTCATCGAGTTATTTGCGGCTGCCTATGGTGAAAGAGTTGACGCCATGCAATTTTTGCGTGATGTCGAGCTCGAAGAAAAAGCCAATGATTACGTCGAAAGCTTATCTGGCGGCCAAAAACAACGTCTAAGTATTACAACCGCCCTGGTACACGGGCCAAAGGTCTTTTTCTTGGACGAACCAACGACCGGCCTTGATCCCCAAGCCCGCCGTCATTTGTGGGATTTAATTGAAAATGTTCGTGACCGCGGCATTAGTGTCATTATGACAACTCACTACATGGATGAGGCTGAAATCCTCTGTGATCGCATTGCTGTCATGGATAATGGCAAGATTATCGCTCTCGACACACCACGACAATTGATAAAAGCACTTCTGAAACGCGGCTTTAAAAAGCAGCAAGAAATCCAACAGGCGACACTGGAAGATGTGTTTATCGATCTCACCGGCAAAGCACTCAGGGAGGGTGACTAATGAAACACCGTTCGTTGAAAAAATCGTGGTTCACTGTCTTGACTTTTGTACGCATCAACACCAAGCGCTTCTTCCGCGACCGTTTAGCATTATTCTTTACTATCATTTTTCCTATCGGCCTTTTGGTCGTTTTTGGCTTTATCTATGGCAATAATAGTAAGGTCTCGTTTAACGTGGCAATCCTTAATCAATCTCAAAGTCAATTTGCCCAGCAATTCGTGCAGCAGGCTGTAGACAGCAAGGTGTTAAAGGTAAATAACAATGTCAAAACGCTTGATGATGCTAAGGAGCGCATGAGCCGAAACACCTTGGATGCTACGATTATCTTGCCGCAAGATTTTGGTGTTGTTCAGGATGGCCAACCCTACCCAAGTGGGCAAGCACAGGTGATTTACACACAGAATAATCAACAATCCGCTTCTACCTTAATTTCGGTTCTGAACGCACAATTTAAGGGCATTAACGACAGGTTGGTTCCATCAGTGACACCATTTACCGTCGCGGGGAAGCAGTTAAACGCTAAGAGCCTGAGTTCATTCGATTACGCTTTCGCGGGCATCCTCGGCTTCTCATTGATCGGCATGGGTATTTTTGGGCCGTTAAACGTCTTCCCTGAACTAAAAAAGATGGGGATTCTACGCCGACTGAGCACGACGCCACTAAAAGTTTGGCAATACTTCGTCGCAACGATGATTGGACAAGCACTCATCGGCCTCATTAGTTTCGCCTTAATGTTTGCCATCGCCATTACTTTCTTTCGTCTGGATATAGCCGGTAATTACATCGAACTTGCGATATATCTGGTACTTTGTACCGTTACCATGCTCGGCATCGGCTTGGCACTTGGTGGGTGGGCTAAGAATGAACGCCAAGCAGCACCTTTATCGAACTTAATCGTTTTTCCGATGATGTTTCTATCTGGAACCTTTTTTCCGCGGTATATCATGCCTGAATGGCTTCAGAACGTGTCTAATTTCTTACCGTTGACCCCCATGATCGACGGCATTCGCCTGATTGCTACCGAGGGTAAACAGTTTATTGATATTTTGCCACAAATCGGTTTGGTCGGTGCTTGGCTGGTCATTATCTATTTTATTGCTTTTCGTGTCTTCCGCTGGGAATAAAGGTATACTAAAGGTATGACTGAACACGAATATTATTCTTACAGCAAGGAACAAGAGCAAACGTACGACCGTGAGGATGATATAGGCCAAGGCAATGCTGTTATGAACCGTGCTATCGCCGGCGCTCAAAAAGTAGTCAAACAACCGACACCTTCGTTACCAAAACCGCCCCGTGCGCGTTCAGATGCGACATACCATGTACCCTCCGATAGTCCAGGAGAAATGTATCGATATGGTGAGGCGGATCCTACCGTCGAGGGTGTACCAGCTCCAGACTCTTATAATGACCAAACTCGTGAACTTCATCGCAAAGCATTAGCCAGTCATGGCCTAAAAGGTGTTCAGCTCGACGCCGCTATGCGGAAGTGGGATCAACAACGCCCAACGAAGCACTAGCAATAAATAAATAATTGTGCTATAATTACTTCAGTTTTAGCCATCTAAAATTCGGATGAATGCTCAATCTTTAGAAAAAGATATATAGTACCAGCGATTCATCAGTAAGGATCGAAAGGTATTTCATGTCCTATTACAACAAACAACGCTCTTCGGGGCGTCCTTCGTACGGCCAAAAGCCGCGCAACAGCCACCAACAACACGGTCGACGACCGCAACGTGGGGGCAATAAAAAGCAATCAATCAACCCCTCATTATTCGTCAATAAACAGGTGAGTGAACAAGAGCAGGTTGCCTACCAGGCCGACCATCTATTTACCGATTTTGGTTTTGATGAGGCCTTGCAGCGTAACATTGATTTCGTTATGCCGAGTGCGATTCAGGACCAAACCATTCCGCTTGCCATGAACGGTGACGATGTAATTGGTTTAGCTAACACCGGTACCGGTAAAACAGCCGCTTTCTTGTTACCAATTTTGCAAAAATTAATGCACAGCCGCCGTTTTGGCTCGGTACTGATTATTGCGCCAACCCGCGAGCTCGCCCAGCAAATTGACGATGAATTTCGTAAGTTTTCCGCTGGCTTGAAATTATATTCAGCCGTCTGCGTCGGTGGCATGAGCATGGGCGCCCAGATTCGCCAGTTACAACGCGGCCCGCACATTGTCATCGGGACACCCGGTCGTTTGAAAGATTTATTAAAACAAAACGTGTTGCATCTGGATAAGGTCGACACCTTCGTCCTGGACGAAGCCGACCGCATGCTTGATATGGGTTTTGTCAACGACATCAAAATGATCGCCGGGTTATTGCCAACCGATCGCCAAACCCTCTGTTTTAGCGCCACCATGAGCGCCGGTGTTAAATCGATCGCCGAGGAATTCATGCGCGACCCACACACCGTTTCTGTTAAAGTCACTGAAACCAATGACCACATTTATCAAGACGTCGTTAGCTATCATGATGATGATCACAAAAAAGAATTGTTGCTCGATTTATTGCAGCGCGATGAATTTGAAAAAGTGATTGTTTTTGGTGAGACTAAATACGGCGTCCAGCGCTTGTCTGACAAGCTGGAAAAAGACGGTATCAAATCGCAAGCCATCCATGGTAACAAGTCACAAGGCCAACGCAACCGTGCCCTTGACGCCTTTAAAAAGAACACCAGCAACGTGCTGGTGGCGACAGATGTAGCAGCCCGCGGCTTAGACATCCCAAATGTCAGTCATGTGATCAACTTTGACTTGCCGCAAAGCTACGATGACTATGTCCACCGCATCGGCCGAACAGGTCGCGGCGGCAGCCATGGAACAGCCTTAACGTTTGTAAAGAACCGCTAAGATCGGCAAGGTCTTACTATGAGTCATTCTTTTTCTTAGGAAATAGTGTAGCTGTCATCGGAGTATTGGATACGAAAACGGAACGCTGTTTATCATCGCACTTTTCGCATTACGACTTCCCGAAATTGAGAGCGAAATAAACTAATAGACCTATTGTTAACAGTATTCCTACGAGAATATACGGCGCAAGTCTATTCTTCTTCATTTGATTCTTCACCCCATCCCAGCCGAAAAAAACAACAAGTGAAGCGAGCATTATCACGATACCAATACTTATGCCCCAAAGGAATCCGTTGAGAGGTGCTCCTCTAAACAATCCAACAATGGCTCCTAAAATTCCGAACACTGCAATTCGTATCAATGTCAAGACGTACAAAGGGTTATATTTTTTATTTGACATAATCACTCCTTATAAATGAAACGACACCACGCGGGATGTTTATAATCTTAATCACACATATGGATGCAACAGATTAATACTAGTTTAGATTTTTATTGTATCACCTATGGTCATGAGACTGAATTATAGGACGAAGGGG
>CAZKIJ010000006.1:20383-23320 GCA_964552895.1 uncultured Candidatus Saccharibacteria bacterium
TGGTGGGGCTGGATAGAGTTGAACTATCTACCAAGTGGTTATGAGCCGCCTGCTCTGACCGATGAGCTACAGCCCCACATAAGGTGTTATTATATCATTTGATGCTATAATAAGCCTCGTAAAAGCCCATGAAAAAAATAAACATCCAACATTTAAGACCGCTGGTCTATCACATCCGTCATAATTACGTCACGTTGAACAACGTAGTGATTTTGATTGCTTTTGTGATTGCGGCGGGGTGGGTGTGGGGCTCGTTAAACGCCATGCAGCGTAATTATTCACTGCAAAAAGCGGTTGATTTTAAGAAACAACAGCTACAATTGGTGCAATTACAGACGACAAATCTTCAACTACAGCAAAAGTACTACCAAACGTCCGAATATCAGGAACTCGCCGCCCGTCAATCTCTCGGTTTAGTGTTACCAGGTGAAAAAGAATTAATTCTACCAGCCAATAGCCAGCAGGCGATAAATCAAGATAGTGGTTCGACGGCGACAATCGCCGCAACGCAAAAAACGAGTAACCTTGAACAGTGGGTTAATTTCTTGTTTGGTGGCTACAGTAAAGCAATCAGTAAGTAAAGAAGTGGCCTACGGCATGCCGATCTTGGTGTCTCGTCCGCTTCCAAACCGTGCTATAGTGGTACTTACTAAAGCATAAGCATGGTGAAAAAGGAAAAGAAGCAGTCATTATTTGGTGGGCGACACAAACATGTGGACGCGTCTCATCAAGACATTCGCCATCGTCTGATCGAAGTTGAAAAGTTTGGTGACGTCACCTGGATTAACGTGCAAGACGGCCAACCATCGGAAATTAGTAAGATCGCCGAGCATTATAACATTCATTCATTGCACGTTCATCCGGTATTAAATAGTGGCCAAGCGTCACAGTTAGCGGCAGAAGATAATTACCTATTCGTTTTATTACGGCAGCCATATGTCTCGGCCGATCATCATAAAATTTTGACGTCTCCGATTGCGATGTATCTAGGGAAAAACTTCTTAATCACTTTCCATAGTTCAAAAACGCCAATCCCAAAGCAATGGTTCGATGAATTAAAGCAACAACAGGCGTCAGAGATTAATTCCGCGGCACATATCTTGTATCACTTAATCACGCATTTACTCGAGGAAATCCATGCTCAAACCGATAAAATAACTGCTCAGCTCGACAGAGTGGAAGGGTTGGTATTTGATAACGCAAATTCCGACTCAATTGAAATTGGCCGCTTGCGCCAAAAAATCCTTCGTCTGCGCCGCTCACTGGTCGGCCAAAAAAATGTGCTCGAAGAACTCCACGATTCGATCGACAAATTCAGTAACGAAAATCTTCGCCGCTATTATCTGAGCAACACCAACCTGTGTCGCCGCCTGTCAGAAATGATCGAAGAGGCAAAAGAGGCGGTCGAGATTTATAAAGACGCTGATTTTACCGCCAGTACCGAACGTACCAACGAAATTCTAGCAGTTTTGACTATTATTTTTACTCTAGCCATTCCGGCCACGCTTGTCAGTACATTTTACGGTATGAACGTCACGATTCCCGGCAGTTTGAACGGGCAGACATGGAACTTCCTCGGGCCCTACACAACACTGATCCTGGTCGTTGGCTTCTCAATTTTATCCGCCATTGCTATGTACGTTTGGTTTAAGAAGAAAAAGTGGTTTTAACTTCTCATTAAAAAGAGCCGGTCAATTACGAGCGGCTCATTTTTAGCTTCAGTGATTTTGCCTTCTTTTTCAGCAAGCGCTTGCGCGCAGCACTGTGTTTGTTGCGTTGTTTTGCCATTATTTCTCCTTAACAGTTCTTTATTATGCCTTAACTGGCGGTGATAACCTAATTTTTACAGATTATTAATATCTGCTACCATTTCATTCAATTGATCGGCGGATGGTAAATCACTTTGGAATTTGGCACGGAGTGCGGCGGATTCTTTTGTATTTATTGCACGGATGCGCACCTGATCGAGGATTGGTTTAGCCTCTTCCTCTTTCGACGTCCCTTGGTAAAGCATGAACATGTCACTTAGCACCTCGTCCAGTTCTTCTTCATCATTGAAGTAACCGCTACATATACCAATCAGACGTCCCATGTCGTTACCGAAGAATTTTGTCCAAGCGAGTATTTGCTCGTCTTCAGTAGGGTGTAGAGAAATTTGGATTGATTCTATTTGATCTGATAATAGCCGAATTCGAAAATCTTGCGTTACAAGTTGATCACGTTTTGTCAGATCGAAACGCGCAGCGGAACCATAGCGTTCAAATGCTATAAGGTGCAAAGCAGACAATGTGATGTTGTTGCGAAAAGCGACTTGGCGTCGGGCACTTTCGTATTCAAGGATAGTCGGATCATTAGGATGGCTCTTTTGATACTCTTCGGCACCGAGGGTTTTTATATCGGTCATGACTGACATCATTGTCGCTTCATATTGAAGGCTGCGAAAATCGTTTTCGGCAGTTGACTTTTGGATGCGATCATATATATCAGCAATCTCGGTCGCTTCGGCTTCGGTCAAGCGTCCTTCATAGTAGTCGTAGATCGTATCAGTGCTGTACGGTGTTTGGATAAGGTGCAATTCCTTTGTTTTCCCATCTTGCTCGACGATAATGTCAGGGTGTTGCGAAGTAACTGCAGAAATACCATCAATGACTGTATTGAGGGTATTTTTATGCACATTAAAATATTCTGGCTGAGACGTTTCCAAACTCATAACTGATACATTTATATACTATTTTATATAAAATGTAAATGGTTGAAAAGTTTAACAGGGAACGGAAGACTGTTGTAGAGCTTACCTTAGCAGATATTGTTAGACTAGAGGCGGCCTTTCTTAGGAAAGAAAGAACCCCTGACCTTTTAAAGTCTGGGGTTCTAACGAATCGATTTTGGTTGCGGGGGCAGGATTTGAACCTGCGACCTTGTGGTTATGAGCCACAC
>CAZKIJ010000007.1:0-14298 GCA_964552895.1 uncultured Candidatus Saccharibacteria bacterium
TCTCGATCCGCTCCAGCTCTTTCACATTCTTGAATTTAATCACCACTTGCCCGGCACCCTTGCTGTTAGTGCGAATAGAAACTGGCGCGGCAAGGCGTTTTTGCCAGCGCTCGACGAGGTGAGGGTCAACATGTGGCGTGGTTTTGGCGGTTTTAGGTGCCTGATCACCTTTTTTATTCACCATAAATTGTTCGACTTGGCGGGCGCTCCAATCCTCGGCGATAATTTTTGGCAAAATCGACTCAACAAAGGCATCTTCCTGCCCGACGAGCGGGCGGGCCTGGCCTTCAGTCAGTTTGCCTTCGGCAATGGCATGCTGGACGGCTTTCGGCAACTTTAAGAGGCGAAGCGTATTACTGACGGCACTGACCGATTTATTACCGACCCGCTTGCCAATTTCCTCAAGGTTCAAGTTGAACTGGTCGCGCAATTTCATGTAAGCGGTGGCTGTTTCGATAGCATTCAAATCGCTACGCTGCAGATTTTCAATCAAAGACAGCTCAAGCTGGTGTTGATTGGTCAGGGTACGAACCAACGCAGGAATAGTTTCGAGCCCAAGTATGGTGGCGGCGCGAAAACGACGCTCGCCGGCGACAATTTGGTAACCGTTCCCCCTCACAACGACCACGATTGGCTGCAAAATACCATGCTGTTCAATCGAGGCGGCTAATTCCTGCAGAGCAATCTCGTCAAAATAACGGCGCGGCTGTTCTGGATCGGGCGTAATTTGTGCCAGTGTTAAGTGACGAAGTTCGCTCACCTGCTCGTCCTGTTTCGCTGTCGGATCAAAGGTTTCGTCGAGCAAATCGGTCGGGATTAACGATTCAAAGCCGCGGCCCAATCCTCGACTAGGGCCTTTCTTAGCGGCACTCATACCGCTCGCTCCATCACCTCTTTCGTTAAGGCTTTGTAGGCGCGTGACCCTTTCGAGAACTTATCGTAAACCCCTACCGGCAGCCCATGGCTTGGCGCTTCAGCCAAACGAATATTACGCGGAATGGTCGAGGTAAATACCTTGCCAGGAAAGTGGCGCTTAATTTCGTCATGGACTTGATTGCTCAGCGTCGTGCGACTATCGAGCATGGTCGGTAAGACGCCCAGCAGTTCAAGAGTCGGGTTCATTCCTTTACGTACCAGCTTCATTGTCTCGAGCAACTGCCCGAGGCCCTCCAGCGCGTAAAATTCGGCTTGAACTGGCAACAAGACATACTTTGCCGCAATCAAGCCGTTAACGGTCAACAGACTGAGGCTTGGCGGACTGTCGATGACGATATAATCATAGTCAGCGGCGACGCTGTCGATGGCTACTTTTAAACGGGAAAAGCGCTTGTCAGCCTGGGCCAACTCGACTTCGGTATTCGCCAGCAAAGAAGTTGTTGGTGCCACCCAGAGGTTTTTATAAGACGTCTCAATAATAGCGTGCTGGAGGGTTGCAGCGCCCTTCACTACCTCGGTCATAGTACTCTTTAAGCCTTGCTTATCTATACCGAGCCCACTGGTCGCGTTGCCCTGCGGGTCAAAGTCGACTAATAGGGTTTTTTTGCCAGCTTTTGCCAAAAAGAATGCGACATTAATAGAGGTTGTGGTCTTCCCCACACCGCCTTTTTGATTGGTCACGGCGATCACGATCGCCATGGTTATTTCCCCTTTTCCATTGGGTTCTATTATACCACCGTTAGCTTCGTGAAAAGTTTTTATTTCAAGAAAGTTTTCACGAATGAATGAAAAGAACCCCGTAGGGTTCTATTTAATTGATGATATCTCGATCTTCGAGTATTTTTGGCGATGGCCGTTTTCTTTGTGAACACGCTTTTTGGCTTTGTAACGAATGACGCGAAGTTTCTCGCCCTTTACCAACTCTTCAACGACCTTAGCGGTGACTGTCACACCTTTAACCGTTGGCGTGCCGACCGTGGTTTTCTCACCGTCGATGACCAACAGTGCATCAAGCGTGAGCTCTTTTGTTCCTTCCGGGAGGAGGTCCACCAGGAGGGTCTCTTTTTCGGCGGCAATAAATTGCTTTCCGCCGACTTTGATGACTGCTTTCATATTATTCCTTTTATTACGTGAATCCAATTGATTTTAACAGAGATGAGGTGGTTTGTCTAGGGGGTGTGCCGTCATTGATAGAAGTACTGTTTTTTAAGCAACGTCAGTATCTAACAAGCTGATGCGGCGAAGTATAATCGCGCGTCGAATCATAAAGAATAAGGCAATCATAACGATGACGAACAGAAGCCACCAATACCATAAAATGACCAGAATTTGCCAGCCGCCATTCGTTGCTACAACCACCGCTTTGTCACGCGGGTCAGCCGTGACAAGATTGGCTATAGTGGAAGCTCCGAGGCTATTAGTACTTGGCGAGGTGTCCTGGTTATCACCGCGGCGTGTTGCGGTAGGTGTTGTCGTTGCTGTGGTTCCCTCAATCACTGTTGTGTCTGAGCCCGGTTCAGTCGTTGGACTATTTGGAGGAACGATCGGCTGATCAGTTGGTGCCGTTATCGGCGCAATATTCGGTTCATACGTAAAATCAAACGGATATGCGGCCTGATTTCCCAATGCATCAGTGATAGTCAAGGTGAGATGATAGAGCCCAGCAATGGTCGGCGTAAAGGTTGGGTTCGCGCCATCGGCTTGAAAATCTAACACCTGGGGATTGTCTTTATTTTGCGTCCAGCTATAAATGAGGCCGTCACTGTGGGCATCGGTTGCGTTCGTTCCTGGTGTTGTACTCCCCGGTGTCAAAACATCTTGGTTTGTAAACGTTACTTTTGGTGGATCATTATCAACGTGGATCACCAAAGGCACAGCGGTGCTACTATTCCCCGCCCCGTCCGTCACTGTCAGTGTCAGATTATAGTCACCGCTGCTACCCGTTGCCGTCCATGAGCCAGTGACGTTGCCGGTGCCATCGACAGCGCACGGCGTACTCCCGCCTGCGCTCCCGTCGGGGTTTGTGAGCGTTAGTTGGCACGTCAGTGACTGGCTATCACTAACTTGTCCACTTATACGAACAGTGTTTTGCGTCCCACCGATATCATTCTTATCGACGGCGAAAGTAGTGATAGTTGGATTCGTCGAATCAAGAACAAACGAACGGACATCGCTAGCACCATTTTGGGCGAGAATACCCCCCGCTAAGGCGGTCACTTGCCAATACCAGGTACCGTCAGCGGGCTGAGCGCCAAGCAATCCTGGTTCAGTCGAGGCAATTGATAGGTCCTGTGTATCGACACAAGCTGCATTATTCATTGTGGTATTCGATGATACGCAGACTCTAAACGTGACTGAGCGATCGTCATCGTTGGCTTGTGTCCAGGTTAAAGCTGGAAGTCGTGTGAGGCTGTAGAGCCCTTGATCAGCGGGAGATTGCTGGACAGGACTGGCAGTCGAACAACCAACGGCGACCATTTGGCAGGATGGGTCGGCTGCATAGGTTTTAGGAGTGGTAATAAAGAGTGAAAAAAACGCAAGAAAAGCAGTCGTTACGATAACTAGTGAACCGGCACTATATCGTGTGAATCGTCGTTCCCTCAGCGTCACTCCACTCCCTCTAGCGTTCGTTATGAACACTTTACGCTATATGTGCTGTACCTATTATATCACGGCGATGGGGTGTGATCTTCAAGTTCATGAATACGGTCGTGACCTAATCCATAATAATGAGCAATTTCATGCCACAGAGTGCGCTTGATCTGCTCAAATAGCCCGGCATCATCATGCGAGACCATTTGAATCGGGTGTTTGAAAAGCGTAATCTTATCTGGCAAAACCATCGTATAACCAGCGCCGCGATTCGGTAAGGGAATACCCTCGTACAAGCCTAGTAGCAAAGAGCCTTCTCGTAAACCGGCTTTTTGTGCTTGGTGTTGATCGGGCCAATCGGCGTATAAGATGGCGACATTATTCAAGCCCTTGATATAATCCTGCGGGAGTTCGTCCATTGCTTGGCTGATCAAGCGATCAAATTCTTCGTCGGTGAGTGGAACCATACTCTATTGAGTATAGCTTAAGAATTATCATCTGACGTGGTGTCGTCATCAGATTTCATAGCGGTCATGACACGAGCCCATGCAGTATCAAGTGCTTGTTCGTCATCGTCTTGCGTCAGATCGATGGTTTCGTCCTGCGGAAAAGCATCCAGTGGACTATTCGCGTCATCTGGTTCAACTGGTTGGAGTTTGAGGTAATGGTAATCTGCCATGTTTGTTTTTATCGTTTATACTACTATTTAAGCATAAACGGGTTGAAAAGTCAATCTAGGCTTTGTTGAGCGAGATTTTGAGTGGTTGATTTTCGATAGTTACATCAACTGTATAAGTAGCATCGACGTTTTCTTCGTTTATCGTGAATGTGGTTGCAAGCACCTCTTCGGCAATGACCGATCGGTACTCCTCGATTGCCTGTTGGAGCTCATCCTTTACTGTCAATGTCATGGCAATGCGATCATCGACATTAAGGCCGGCATCTTTGCGGGCTTGCTGCACCACTCGCACAACCTCACGCGCCATGCCTTCACGCTTTAGTTCGGGCGTTATCTTTTTGGACATTTCTAGCCAAGACTCCTCAGTGATGGTGCCACGAATGACATCGTAATCGGCTAGGTATTCTGACAGGTTATCGATGTATTTTATTTCTTTTACATTGAGTTCTTCGGCCATGATGCTTTCATAATATTCATCGAGTTGATCACCGGCATATGAGGCAAAATGCAGCGGTTGGCGCACTTTAATGGACGGCTGATTGTCATCCTTTTGCATACGCAGACTTAATCCGGCGGTGATGAGGTCGCGCGTACGACTCATCCGTTGCACAACCAGCTCATCGACATGTCCATCGACTGGCCAATCCAACAAATGCACGCTTTCGCCACCGGTTAATTTTTGATACAACTCTTCGGCTAGAAACGGCACGAACGGCGCCAAGATCATAGAGAGCCGGACCAAAACGTAGTGTAAGGTTCGATAAGCCATTTGTTTGTCGGCGTCATCGTCAGACTTCCAGAAGCGGCGACGTGATCGACGCACGTACCAGTTACTAGCATCATCGATGAACGGCAAGACGGGTTTGAGTGCACTCGCAATGTCATATTTGTCCATGTGTTCTTCGATCTCTTTGGTTAATTGATGGACACGACTGATGATCCAGATGTCGAGCGGGTTTTTGAGGTCTGGCAGTGGGTCATTCAGCGAGCCCTTGAATTCCCAGCCATCGACTTCAGCGTAGAGCGTGAAGAAATCGTACATGTTCCAGATCATGCTGAGTTTGCGGGCGACATCACCGACTTCTTTGTCCTGCAGCGCAAAATCTTCGCCTGATAATAGCGGGCTCGAGAGGAGCAAAAACCTGAGCGAGTCGGCGCTGAATTTATCCATCAATTCGTTTGGATCGGTGAAATTGCCGAGCGATTTGGACATTTTGCGGCCGTCATTACCGGCAACATTTCCTGTAACAATAACGTTTTTGAAGGCGTTGTGACCGAACAGCGCGACGTTGACGGCATGGACATAGTAGAACCAAGCGCGAACTTGGCCGACGTATTCAACGATGAAGTCACCTGGGAAATTCTGCTCGAACTTGGCGACGTTTTCGAATGGATAATGGAATTGCGCGAACGGCATTGAACCGGATTCAAACCAACAATCCAGCACTTTATCGATGCGGGTGAAGTGTTCGCCGTCGATGTCGAAAGTGATGTCGTCGACCCACGGACGATGATAATCTTCAAGTTCGACGCCACTTAGTTCTTTTAACTCAGCGTAGGAACCGACGACTTTGGTTGAGCCCCTATCACCTTTCCACACTGGCATAGCAGTCGCCCAGAAACGGTCACGACTAAGATTCCAGTCTGGCGCTTGCTGAATGGTTTTTTCAAACCGGCCATGTTTAATGTGGTCTGGAAACCAGTTGATGTGTTCACTGTTTTCCTCGAGCATTTCAGTGCGTTGGCCGTCGATGTCCATAAACCACGACGGATGGGCGCGGTACATTAAGCGGTGGCCGGTTCGAGGATTATGTGGATATTCGTGGCGGATGTAATCAATTTTCCAAACGACGCCGCGTTCGAGGAGGTCTTTGGCAATTTGTTTATTGCTCGACCAGACTTCTTGGCCCTGCCAATCACCTTCGGTATATACCCCATACTCGTCAAGGACGTGAATAACCGGAATATTCTCTTTCTTGGCGAGTTCAAAATCTTCTTCACCGTAGGCTGGTGCCAAGTGGACGATGCCGGTACCAGATTCGGTCGTAACATAATCGGCAGCCCAAACCTTGTGAGCATGCTCACCACGGTCAGTAAAAAGTGGTGCATAGCTTCTGCCAACAAGTTCTGATCCCTTAAATGGCTCGCCGAGGACGGTATAGTCGAATTCTTTATGCTTTTCATCGGTCAATACTTTGGTGACGAGGTTGCGCGCTAAAATAAGCGTTTCGCCGTTGATGTCGACTTCCACATAGTAGATGTCCGGGTTGACCGCTAAGGCTGTGTTGCCAGGAAGAGTCCAGGGCGTGGTTGTCCAGGCTAAGGCATAGCGACCATCATCAAGTTTGAACTTCACGTACACGCTTGGGTCGGTCACCTCAACATAGGCGCCGGCGTCCATGGTGACCTCGGCTTTTGACAGTGGCGTCGCCCATTTGGTGTCGTACATCAAGACGCGCTCGCCTTCGTAAACCTTGCCTTTATCGTACAGTTGTTTGAAAGCCCACCAGACCGATTCCATGTAATCTTTGTCCATAGTTTTGTAGGCGCCTTTAAAGTCGACCCAGCGGCCAATGCGGTCGATAGTATTTTCCCAGAGCGCGCCGGTTTGCACCATGCTTTCGCGGGCGGTCGTAATATATTCAGCCAGGCTGATTTTAGTGCCAATGTCGTGGCGATCGGTGATACCGAGTTTCTTTTCGACAAAGTTCTCGGCCGGTAACCCGTGCGTGTCCCAACCCCAAACACGTTCAACGCGCTTGCCTTTCATGGTTTGGTAGCGAGGCATAGCGTCTTTAACAACTGAACTTAACAACGTCCCGTGGTGCGGCACACCGGTGATAAACGGCGGCCCGTCATAGAAAACATAGGCATTGTCAGCGGAACGTTGCTCGATCGATTTCTCAAAAGTGTGATTTTCTTTCCAATACTCAACCAGGGCTTTTTCGTATTCGAGCGCGCGGCGACGGGTATGAGCGTGAAATTTCATCGTTGTTCTCCTGGTTGTTTTATCATGGTTATTTCTGGCAAAAATGAATAATATGGTTCTCGAGGTTTCGTAATGGCAACAAAGCCCATCTTTTGATAGAACCGTTGAGCTCGAAAATTATCACGGACAACGCCCAATGTGACAAGCTGCTCTGGATCGCACCATTTCAGAAATATTTGCGTTAGATCGCGAGCCACTCCCTTACCAAAATAGTTAGGTGACACGTACAGTGCATTCAATTCTTGGGAGTCGTTGTTTTTCCAACCATAGAGAAAACCTATCGGCGCTTCATGTTGATCCACTGCTTCGTAATACCGTTCGTCGTCATTGGCGTGGGCACGTAAAATAAGTTCTTTTCGCCGTTCTATACGTTCAGGTGTCAAAAAAGCATGCGCTTCATGATTTACCAACCCCATTTGTCCAGGATCATCACTGGCGTAGGCGGCAAGAAAGCTTTCCGCATGAACGCGCGCCAACAACTTGGCGTTTTCCGGTTCAGCTGGCCGAACAGTCCATTCTAGGTTTGCCATGGTAACTCCTTAAAATAAATAAAAAACCTTCATTCATCGGAACCCGTTTTAGTGGGCGGTACCATCCGATTTCTGAAAGTTTCCTTCAGCACTCATTTCTCGCTTTGACGCAGCGTACACGTTCGGTTCTACTTCCCGGGGTCTGGGTTTCTTCCGAAAACTCGTGGCTGATGACCACTCAAACGTTTGTATCTGTTATTGTAACGCGCTAAAACAGTTTATGCAAATCATACCTGTTTTACAAAAGGTCGTGTCGTGACGGGTATTAGACGTAGTAACTGACCTCTCGTATAGTTGGGAGCGGCAAACCGACCCAGGTATTTTGCATGGACCCGTCATCAGCGATGGCGATAATCGTGGGGTATTGGACAATATCGTATACGCCAGCAAAGCTGGTTCCTTCGGGCGTATCAGGATCAAGCACGTCGAGCTCATGTCCTGTCTGGCTTGCGAAATCGTGTAAGAATTCGGAGACAGTACGTGCGTAATCAGTATTGTCTTTTGTTACCACCACGACTTTCATGTTATTTTTCTTTCTTTAAGTTGCGCCGCTGTTCGAGGATTTGGACGAAGTCGTTAAGGGTTTTAAAGTCATGGTACACACTGGCAAAACGCACATAGGCAACCTCACTGCGCTTCGCTAATTCATCTAATACGATGTCACCAATTTGGCGTGAGGTTACTTCAATCTCACCGAGATCGTAAATAGTATCCTCGATGTCATTGATCATATTTTCGACGTCAACTTCGGAATTAAAGAACTTACCAACCGAACGACGAATCGCCCCGGCCAGTTTCTCCCGGTCATAGAGCTCGCGTGAATTATCTTTCTTAATAACCGCTAAATTTGGGCGCTCAATACGTTCGTAGGTAGTGAAGCGATGACCATCTGGCGTTTCGCGGCGGCGGCGAATCGTGACACCGTCGGTGCCTTCGCGTGATTCAATCACTCGGCTATCACCTATTTTGTATGTCGCCATCGGATGATCTCCTTATTCTTCTTTTTTGTGTTTTTTGCGGCGGCGCAAGAAAGCAGGCGTATCGGATTCTTCTTCGTTGATCTCGTTTGGTTGATTCCAAATATCGTGGTTTGGCTCTTCATTAAACATAGCAGCCGCTTCACTGTGGTCGAGGTTCATGTCGATGTCGCGGACGCTTTCGTTGTCAAACGTTTTCGGCTCTTCTTCGGCAGGTTCTTCAGCAACCTCATGAAAGTAGGCTGAGTCAAAGCCGGTTGCAATGACGGTAATGATCAATTCGTCTTCGAGCTCTGGTTTCAAGGTTGCACCAAAGATGATGTTGGCATCTGGCGACACGGCGCTGGTGATGATTTCGGCCGCTTCTTGGATTTCTGACATACTCATGTCGTAGCCACCAGTGACGTTGAACAAGACGCCCTTAGCACCATCGATTGAAACTTCAATAAGTGGTGATTCTATGGCCTGCTGCGCAGCTTGGGCGGCGCGGTTGTCGCCTGAAGCGCGACCAATACCCATCAGGGCTGAACCAGCGTTGCTCATGATAGCTTTGACGTCGGCAAAGTCGAGGTTGATCAAGCCGTGTTCGGTAATAAGTTCTGAGATACCTTGCACACCTTGGCGTAACACGTCGTCGGCAATTTTAAAGGTTTCAAGCAGCGGTGTGCGGCGGTCAATCGTCTGCAACAAACGGTCGTTTGGAATGGTGATCAACGTGTCGACTTGGCGGCCGAGTTGAGAAATGGCCCATTCAGCGTTGGTGCGGCGCTTTTCGCCCTCAAATGAGAAGGGTTTGGTGGCAACACCAACCACTAAAATGCCGAGTTCGCGGGCAACTTCCGCTACGACGTGACCGGCACCCGAGCCAGTTCCACCACCAGCGCCAATGGTCACAAAGACCATGTCGGCACCCTGTAGGGCATCGCTGATTTCCTGACGAGATTCGTTGGCGGCGGCTTCCCCAACCGACGGATCAGCCCCGGCACCAAGCCCACCAGTGGTACTACTACCAAGGTGAATCTTTACATCGGCTTTACTATTGTGCAACGCTTGCGCGTCCGTGTTCATGGCAATAAATTGGACACCGGCCAATCCGGCATCTTTCATACGATTCACGGCCGAGCCACCGGCACCTCCAACACCAACCACTTTAATGCTGGCAAAGGTCTGTATATCGCTTGGCTTTACTTCAGGCATTACTCACGCTCCCTGTCATTATTCTTTGACTAGTATAACAAGGTTGAGAAAAAAAGACTATGCTCTCTAAAGTTCTCTCGTCCTTTTTTACTTCGTGCTGTACTTTAGCAATAATAATTATTTGAATCGCTTGAACAACTTCGAGAAAAAGCCCTGAGCGGATTTCAAAGTGTCGCCGGCTTTGTGATGTGAGTGTGTCGAGGAAGCATTTTCTGAATCCAACAGCATCAAGCCAATCGCCGTCGCGAACTGTGGTTTTTCAATCTCATCAGCCACGCCACCGAATCCACTTGGTTTACCGATACGAACTGCCAGACCGAGAAAATGACGAGCGTAGTCGGTCATACCTTTTAAGTTTGCGCTGGCGCCAGTCAAAACGACACCGGCTGGCAGTTTACCAGCACGGCCGGCTTTTTTCAGTTCGTGCTGGACGGCTTCAAAAATTTCTTCCAGACGGGCTTCAACGATTTCGTCGATTTCATCAATTTGAAAGTTATAGACTTCGCCGCCGTTTTTGATGCTAATACCTGATTTTTCGCCGCGTGGAACGGCTGAAGCATGCTCTAATTTCACCTTTTCAGCGACTTCAGGGTCGGTTTTGAGGCCGATCGCTAAATCATTGGTGATGTTGACGCCACCGATTGGAATGACGGCCGTGTACTGCAAATCACCTTCTTCATAAATTGCTAGATTTGTTGTTGTGCCGCCGAGATCAATCAAAGCGACGCCATTTTCAATCTGTTGCTCACTCAAAACGGCACGAGCAGCTGCCACCCCAGCGACAATAATACCTTTAGGCTGCACCTTGGCTTGTTCAGCGGCTTTTTGTAGATTCACCAAGTGAGGCGCCAGGACAGATACGACGTGGGCGTCAATTTCCAAACGAGTTCCCGTCATACCAAGGGGGTCTTTAATATTGTCCTGGCCGTCAAGGCGATAGCTATGGGGCACGACTTCGAGAATTTCGCGGTTGGCTGGCACTTTGCCAAGCGTGGCGACTTCTTCGATGCGGCGAATATCATCATGGCTAATTTCGTGATCTGGCGTTCCCACGGCAATCATACCGTCTGCATGTGTGCTTAAAATGTGTGAACCATTAATACTCATTGTCGCCTCGTTGACCTGGTAGCCGCTCATGCGTTCGGCTTCACCGAGCGCGTCATCAATCGCCTGAGCCGGGCCGTTTAAGTTGACGACTGTTCCCTTGCGCATTCCTGTGTTTGGCGCCTGCCCCACTCCGACAATCGTTGGCACGCCCGTTGTCGAGTCAATATGACCGACCACGGCGCGGACTGTCGTGGTACCGATGTCGATACCAACGGCGTACGTAGAACCTTCTTGCATGGAGTTAGTATACCGCTTATGCGTCGGGGTTACAACTGCGTCAAAATCTCAGCGCCATCCTCAGTCACCAAAATGGTGTGCTCGAAATGCGCCGCTAAACTACCGTCACGGGTGCTGATAGTCCAGCCGTCATCGTCGTTCACAATTTTTTCACCGCGTAGGGTTGCCATTGGTTCGATGGCGATTGTGTCGCCAGCATGTAATACGTAGCCGGTGCCTTTGCGACCATAGTTCGGAATTTCCGACGGTTCCTGATGCATGTCGTGACCAACACCATGGCCAACCAAATCACGAATGATACCGAGTTTTCCCTTTTTAAGAACGTCTTCGACTGCCGCACCGATATCGCCCGTACGGGTTCCGTCACCTTTAATGGCGTCAATGCCGGCATATAAACTGCGTTCAGTTGTTGCAAGTAAATGTTTCAGAACACTATTTGGTTCACCGCCAACGACCATCGAAAATGCGGCATCGGTTTTCATATTTTTATAAGTAATGACAAGGTCGAATGAGACGATGTCACCCTTTTGAAAAATGTAATCAGTCGGAATCCCATGGACGATTTCGTCATTGACAGAAATACAAATCACCCCCGGAAAATTAACTTCGGCGGTTTTATAGGTAGCGATAGCACCATGCTTTTTGATCTGCTCGGCGACCCATGCATCGACCCCTATTTCCGTCATGCCGGCTTGTACGTAGTTCTTGAGGTCCTGTAAAATCGTCGCCAAAATTTTGCCACCTTCACGCATGGCTTGAATCTCGTCGTCAGTTTTTGGATCGAACATTATGTTGCCAGGCCTCGACTCTGCAATTCCGCCATTATGCGATCGTGAATCTGCCCGACCGTTCCCTCACCGTTTAAATGAACAACGGGAATACCTTGGTCATTTAAATACGCCAGAATTGGATAGATTTCCTGACGATAAATGTGCAAGCGTTCGTCGATTGATTCGGGCGTGTCATCGGCACGGCCCCGAACCGCTAACCGTTTTAATAATTCTTCGCGCGGTACTTCCAAGACAATCACGACGCCAATCGAACGGCCATGAGTGGGTTGATGCTCGACTAGCCAAGTAGCTTGTTCTAGTTGGCGCGGAAAGCCGTCAAGAATAAGTTGGTCAATGTTTTGCGCGCGCGTGATTGCCTCGTTCATAATGGTGTTTACCCGATCAAACGGTACTAATTCACCCTTTTGCATAGTATCAATGAGGTCCTTATCGTGCGTATCACGCAACAATTGGCCGGCACTTAACCAACGCCAGCCTTGGCGAGCGGCGAGAATTTGCCCTTGCACGCTTTTGCCCGCGCCTGCCGGTCCGAAGAAAATAATCATGGTTCTTATGATAAAGGCTTTTGATTGAAATGACTAGAGTGGTGTCCCAGACGAACTTGACGCGTTTGCGGTGCCACTCCAAGTCCAATTGGGTGAACTTCCATCTGCATACGTATAGATTGACGTGCCTTGCGTAATCATTGCCCCATCCGCCCAAAATACCATGCCGGCGGTCGTGTTAACTTTATTAAGTACATAAAACGTAATACTTCCACTTCCGCTAGCTCCAGTGGTGAATGATTGCGATAAGCGCACCCAGGCGTTTTTGACGCTCGTTGTCATTGCTGAGCCCTTCGCGGCGGCCCCACCTCCCTGTATGGTCGTCGTGATATCGACAGTAGTAGACGGGACGTAAACGTATACGGAGGCAAGATAGGTGGTGTTTGGCTGCAGCGTTGTACCTACCGGAGAGCTCTGTGTATAGGGCGAGAGACCTACTTTAGTCACGGTATCAGCTGGCATTGTCGCTTTGATCGCATAACTTCCCTGATAAACCTGGGCCGTATCAGCAACGATGGTCGTTGAATTTGGTCCTATCCAGTTGGTGATCGTTCCCGTTTCGGCGCTTGGATTTAACACGTAATTGGTCACATTGCAACTTCCTGGCTGTACGGTTGTATTGGTGTTTGTTAAAAAAAGAGTGGTTGCTGAATTTGTAATAGTCGCACAGTATCCTGTCGGCGATGTTACGTTATTGGGTACATAGGTTAACGTATTCCCGGGTGCCGATTTTAAACCACCAGCTGACGCTGTCAGTGGATAGGTGTCGTTGTTTTGATACTTGTATGATTCGAGCGTTTTTATAATCGATTTAAGGTCATTTTGGGCAGTGGCAATGCGTGCATTGTTTGTGACGCCATTATAGGCCACTGTTACGACTGCTGCCAAAATGCCAATCACGACAATGACAATCAGTAGTTCCACAACCGTGAAGCCCCTCTTAGCATGGCGTTGAGATTTTGCCCACATATTGTGGCTATTTTAGCACAGAATTATAAAAGGGTTTCTCTTACAATGCGTGCAATAACCGCACCGTCAGCCGCATTACCAAGCTGACTTTTAACCGCGCCGATGACTTGTCCCATCATTTGCGGACCGTCTTGATGACCGTTGGCCTTCAAGTCGGCCACGGCCTTATCGACGGCTTTTTTGATATCATCTTCCGATAATTGTTCTGGTTGATATTTCTCTAGAACGGCCGCTTCTCTTCGTTCATTGTCAGCCAATTCGGGACGACCGGCCTGGTCATAAACAGCAGCACTTTCGGCCCGTTTTTTCAATTCCTTGACAATGAGTTGTTCGATAGCTTCATCTGACAACCCTACGTCGCGCTTACCCTGCGCAACTTCTTCGTTTAATATGACGGCTTTAAAGTTACGAAGCGTGTCGGCAATAAAACGATCGCCGCCCTCACTATTAAGGAGAGCGGCTTTAATATCGTTATCAATTTGTTGCTTGAGAGCCACCTTTTACGTTTCCTAACGGAGACCCAGGCGAGTCTTGGCAAGCTTGTCAGCCTTGCGCTCTTTGCGAATAATCGCTTTCTTGCGGCGCTCGGGCTTGCTAATTGGTTTACTGAAACGCAACGAAGCTTTGGCCTCAGCCAATACGCCGCTTTGCAACACCTTACGGTTAAAACGGCGGATGATATTCTCATTCGCTTCGCGTTCGTCTTTACGTGTTACTTGTACCATACGAGGAGTTATTGTAACAGAGAT
>CAZKIJ010000007.1:14398-17202 GCA_964552895.1 uncultured Candidatus Saccharibacteria bacterium
CGCGTTCGTCTTTACGTGTTACTTGTACCATACGAGGAGTTATTGTAACAGAGATCAACTGGGAACGCAACCGTCGTGTGATTCGTTGACGAAGCACATACAAAAAGATCGACACCCGGCAAGCTCATAGTATTTCTAAGTGAAGTAGTTGCCCTTCGACGGTACGTCGCCCCTGCCATTCATTTACGTCCACCGTATACCACACTCGAACTGTCTGGCCTGGATCGACGAAGTAGTGTTCTGGTGCATTGAACGCTAAGAAGGACATCGTTTTCCCGGTGGCATCTTTTAATTCGAGTTTGAGATGTTGGCCATCTGACCCCATTGCACGGTTGCCGCTCACAAGCAGTTCATTCGTCAAGAAAATCGGTTGTGGGTTGCCGTTGCCATATGGTTCAAGTGTCGCAAGTTCAGCCACAAGTTCTTCAGTTAATTCGTCTAATGCAGCGTCAGCATCTGCGTGTGGCAATAACAGTGCAGCCTGGTGATGTAATGTCTGCTGCAGATAGAATTTATTGACGCGCATGCGAAATGCATCGATATTCTTGGTTGGTAACGTCACGCCAGCAGCCAGTTTGTGACCACCGCCTTTTATGATTAATTCATCGGCGAACCGTATTGCATCGGCGGCGCTAAAATCGCCGTAACTGCGGGCCGAGCCCTTGCTCTCCTCGCCCATTTCTTCTAGGACATAGGTAGGTTTTTTATACTTTTCAAGCAGTTTTGCCGCAACGATACCGATAATACCGTGATTCCAGCCCGGTGAACTCACGACCAACACATTATCTTTAGCGTAGCGCTCCGCCTGGACAATCGCCTCTTTAAAGATCTTGTCTTGTTCAATACGACGGGCGCGGTTCATATCATCAAGTTGCTGTGCCTTTTCTAATGCGACGTGCGGATCTTGCGTCATCAACATATCGAGTGCGTATTGGGCGGTTTCCAAACGGCCGGCCGCGTTCATACGTGGACCAAGCGCAAAGCCTAACGAACGAGCGGTCACGTTTGCAGGCTCGACACCTGATACTAGCATCAGCGCTTTTAGGCCTGGTCGACGGGTCTTCGCTAATACCTTTAGCCCCCAATACACAAAGGTGCGATTTTCATCAACGAGCGTAACGACATCACACACGGTACCAAGGGCAACTAAATCAAGTAGCCACTTCTCTTGACCAGGTTCAATGCCTTTTAGTTTTGTTTGCATGGCCTGCACTAATTTAAAGGCTACGCCAACGCCAGCGAGATCGATGAATGGATAGGTGTGATCGGTCCGTTTCGGATTGATGGTCGCCACGGCTGGCGGGGGGGTATCAGCTACATTGTGGTGGTCTGTCACGATAACGTCCATGCCAAGTTCGTTGGCACGGGTAATTTCTTTGTGGCTCAAGCTGCCGCAGTCGACAGTGATGATTAGCTGTGCACCAGTCTTGGCAATCTTCTCGATAGCATCAACCGTCAAGCCATAGCCCTCAACGAAGCGATTCGGAATAAAGGTGTCGACATGTTCGAACCCAAAAGCTTTTAAAGCTTCAAAGAGTACGGTCGTGGCGGTGAGGCCATCGATGTCATAATCGCCATATATCGTGACCTGCTCTTGCTTCTTATGTGCTTTGACAAGACGGTTCACGGCTGCCTGCATATCAGGCAGTAGAAACGGATCGTGCCCTTGGTCGTAATCAGGGGACAAAAAAGCCGCCCGATTATCGGGCGTTATATGGCGAGCTTTGAGAACGTTGTCGAAGAGCTTGCTCATGGCGCCCTTTTACGCGCTAAGGTCGGATGATCGCTTTGGGCGAGCGGCGTGGCGCTGTGACTTTAGAACAATACTTTGTAGTTCTTTAAAAATCGGGAATTGCTTGTTGGTGGCATATATCTTAGTATTCCCCTGTTTTTCACTCAATAAAAAGCCGACCTTTTCGAGGCGCTTTAGCTCGCGCTGGATATTGCCGGGGTCTTCTTTAATTAATTTAGCGAGGCCGCGGACGTGGGTATGAAAATCAGGATATTTGGCATACACAACAACAATCTTGCGTCGGACCCTTGATGTAATAAATACGTCTAACATAAAAACTTATGAGCTCCCCGTTTTCTCCCTGTCTCGTTTCGTTGAGTTTTATTCTACACTTTTTGTAGTGCTCTGGTCAACGCCAATTCAACACAATTTGATTAATTTTGGCGATCGTGTCCTCGTGTGACGGAATCGTATTGTCATTAAAATAATGATCCGTCCCTAGGTAATTCTCTTTTACATCAAGAATATGAAGCTCGTCTGCCAGCATATGGAGCTTGTCGACTGCTGGAATCGACGCCACCGCGCCCACCACCACCAGTTTTTTAAGTCGGATCGGTTTGAGGAAATCTGCCGCCACATCGAGCGATGCGCCGTTATCCATACCATCTGCCACTAAAATGACGACGTGGTCGCGCAACATCTCTTCATCGATGAGTCCCCCGTCACCGAGCAAGCGATTGATCTTTTGAAAGGCTTCACGTTTTTTCTCATCCAAGTAACCGTGAAATTCGCTGGTATATTCTTCGATTTCACCTGCCGAGAACATACCATTAAAAGTGAACGAGCCACTCTCCGACACGCCGCCAAAGCTCATATCTTCGCCCGGCACATCGATTGTCTCAATCAGCAGCATTGTCAAAATGCAGTGCAACGACGCCGCGATCTGTTCACCCACCAACACGGCGCCATCACTTAACGCCACCACCGCGCAGTTTTCATAGCGATAATTTTGTAGCTGCGCCGCTAAAAGTTGACCAGCCTGCCCACGGGACTCGAAATACATATGTTTATT
>CAZKIJ010000007.1:17302-22652 GCA_964552895.1 uncultured Candidatus Saccharibacteria bacterium
ATTATTCGGGCTGGCACAGATACGCTAACCTACTCTTCTGAGCAGGCTTTAGCTGTTGGCCAACTTGTTTTAATTGAGGTTGGTTCAAAATCATTACCGGGTTTGGTGATCAAAGAAGTCACTAAACCATCTTATGAAACCAAACCTATCCTTGAAACGATCGAAAAAGCCATGCCAAATCAGTTGGTCGACCTCGCTGTATGGATCGCCGACTACTATGCAACTCCCCTCGCGACAGTTTTGCAAACGTTGTTGCCGCGTGGCCTCACCAAAAAGCGGCGAGCTACTAAAAATGCTTTCAAAATTCCCCATCGTGACCGAACAAAAATTGTGTTCAATCCAGAACAACAACATGCCATCACAACAATCTTAACAGATAAGCCAGGTACTTTTTTGCTTCAGGGCATTACCGGTTCCGGCAAGACAGAAGTCTACAAAGAGATTGCTAAACAGACGATTAAGAATGGGCGTTCGGTTATTGTTTTAACGCCGGAAATAGGCCTGACGCCACAGGTTGTGGCTGAATTTGCTCAGGAGTTTAATGATATTATTCTTACCCACTCCACCATGACCGAGGCTGAACGGCATTTATCATGGCTGGAGGCACTCAATTCTGACATGCCACGAGTTGTTATTGGCCCTCGCTCAGCCCTATTCATGCCGTTAGAGAAGATTGGCGCCATTATCGTCGATGAAGCTCACGAACCAAGCTACAAACAGGAGCAATCACCCCGCTATTCAGCTTTGCGTGTTGCCACTATCCTTGGCCGCTTGCACGCCGCCAAAGTCGTGTTTGGCAGTGCAACACCCGCGGTGGCTGATCGTTACGTCGCTGAGCACACCGGCAAACCATTGCTCGCACTTACCCACCGGGCCCGTCCTGGCACGATAGAGCCAAACATTGAAGTGGTCGACATGAAAACGCGTGACAATTTCAAACACCACCGTTTTTTGTCTGATCATCTGCTCGCTGCAATTGACGAAAACCTAACCACCAATCACCAAACACTCATTTTTCATAACCGGCGCGGTAGCGCTGCGACGACTTTGTGTGATAACTGCGGGTGGACAGCAATGTGTCCGAATTGTTTCATCCCACTGACATTGCACGGTGATCATTACGAACTGCGTTGCCATATTTGTGGTCATCACGAAAAAGTACCGTCGGTCTGTCCCGTTTGCCAACATACGGACATTATTCATAAAGGAATCGGTACCAAATTGATTGAAACTGAGCTGAGAAAACTATACCCAAAAGCCACTATCGCTCGTTTCGATTCCGATGCGACCGAATCGATGGATACACTGTACGATAAACTGTATGATGGCTCGATCGATATCGCAATCGGCACCCAAATCGTCGCCAAAGGGCTTGATCTACCCCACCTACGTACAGTTGGTGTCGTACAGGCTGATAGCGGGATGGCACTGCCAGACTACGCCGCTGACGAGCGCGCTTTTCAATTGTTGTCGCAAGTCATTGGCCGAGTGGGCCGGACGGCACACAAAACCACAGTCATTGTGCAAACCTATCAACCGACCCATCCCAGTATCGTCGATGCGCTTAAGCAAGATTACGAATCGTTCTATGAACATACCTTGGCCAGCCGCAAAGCCGGCCTTTTCCCGCCATTCGTCTATTTGTTACAGCTAACGTGTGTTTACAAAACGGAAGCTGGCGCCATTCGTGCCGCTCAGGAACTGGCGCAAGCATTAAAAAAAGAACTCAAACCGGGCATGCAACTGCTTGGCCCGACACCATCATTTTATGAACGGCAGCATGCTACCTATCGCTGGCAATTAATCATCAAAAGCAAAAAGCGCGAATACTTGGTCGAATTGCTCCAGCACCTGCCGCCGGCGCACTGGCAATTCGAGCTCGACCCCTCTAGTCTCCTTTGATATACTGGTCGTAATGACAAAAAAATTTAGTAAAAACGACATCATCGCGCTGCCACATTCGACACTACGCCAAAAATCCGAGCGCGTTCGAACGGTTGATGATGACGTGTTGCAATTAATCCAGCACATGACTGATGCGGCCGTAGACTGGGAAGAGTCACGCCCCTTCGAGATCAGTGCCGCTCTCGCCGCGCCACAAATTAACATTTTAAAACGAGTCGTCATCGTTCGGAGTGATTTTGATGAGAAAGAAAATCGTGAATTCGTTGCCTTGATTAATCCAGAAATTGTCAAATACGAAGGTCAGCTAGAGGCAGATTATGAGGGTTGTCTTAGCGTCAGTGGCGTTTATGGCAAAGTCCCCCGCCATTCAAAAATTCGCGTCAAAGCCCTTGACCTTGAGGGTAATGAAGTGCGGTTCAAGGCAGATGGCTTTTTGGCCCGGGTCATCCAACATGAAATTGACCACACGCAGGGGGTCGTCTTCGTTGATCACATCAAGGACATGCCGGATGCCTTCTATAAACTCGACGATAAGGGTGAATTACAGCCGCTAGACTATGATAAGGATATCAAAAACAATGCTATTCTTTGGGACTGAGCAATTTAGCGCCGACATTTTACAGGGTTTGCTCGACCACGGTTTTACTATTGACGCTGTCGTCACGAAGCCAGATACACCTAGCGGTCGTGGCCAAAAAGTTGCCTCACCAGCCGTTAAAGTGATTGCTGAAAGAAACGCGATTCCCGTCTTGCAACCGAATCGTTTAGTTGATATTGCCGACGATATTCGTACTTTTGGTACCCCTGCCGCCGTCTTGGCAAGTTATGGCAAGATCATTCCGCAAAGCATTCTTGATCTGTTTGAACCGGGAATTATCAACGTTCACCCCTCTCTATTGCCAAAATACCGCGGCGCCTCGCCGATTGAAAGCGCGATCCTGAACGGCGATACCGAAACAGGTGTCTCAATTATGAAATTAGTCGCCGACATGGACGCGGGGCCAGTGTATGTACAGCAAAAAATAGCATTACACGGCAATGAAAACGCCGAAGATGTATATAACGCGCTGGCTCAAGTAGGTATTGAGCTTCTCGCACAATACTTGCCCGCAATGTTAGATGAATCACTCCACCCACAGCCGCAACAGGGTGAACCTGTATATTGTTCAATGATTAAGAAACAAGATGGCGTGCTTGATTTTCGCAAATCCGCCGTCACATTAGAACGCCAGGTTCGTGCCTACCACAAATGGCCCCAAAGCCGAACCACGCTCCATGCGACTGAGGTTATTATTACCAAAGCTCACGCGGTTCAGACTGTCGATGACGCCATATATACCATTCCTACGGGAGCTGGCTATCTTGCCATCGATGCCCTTAAACCTGTCGGTAAAAAAGAAATGCCCATACAAGCATTTCTACAAGGTTATCGTTCAACCCTTAGCTAAGGAGTGCGTCTTTATTTTGAATAATCTCTTGCTTCAGTTCGTTGAGCGTCTCAGCGACAACTTCACGATAATCCGGCCGGTTTACCTCCAACCATTTGGTTGCGGCAAATTCGTCACGAACTTGTTGATCAGTCGCATCGGCTAACGCTTGCTTCATACGAAGATACACCTCATCTTCAGGGTAATTCGGCGCGTTGACCGACAACCATGATGTAATGATATCGTCATTATGGTCGATAATCGCTTCAAACTCTTCTAATTGCGCGTCGCTCATGCCATCCGACAATCGCTGACCAACCCGAAGTTCTAATTCGTTATATATATGCTGGGTGAAAGCAGCTTTTTGATCATCAGGCATGTTTTCCAAGCCAACATCAGCGAGGAATTGATCGTCTAAACTAAACATATAGCTATTATAACGCAAAAGTTTATAATGTGCGTTTCACCGATTCACGGGTAAAGAATTCCAGCGTGTCACCCTCTTCAAGCTGCACGCGATGAGAAAATTCGAGGTTCACACCACATAATTCACCTTCGAAGACTTCTTTGGCTTCTTGTTGTTGGCGTTGGACGCTAGTCACCTTGGCTTCACCGAGCTCTTCGTCGCCACGCTTCATACGGACGAGCAGGTTAGCCGTGATTTTACCACTCGTCACTTCGCCACCAACAATGGCCGAATCCCTTAAACTACGGAAAATGCCTTTGACTGTTATTTTTCCGACTTCCGTTTCGACGATTTCTGGTGCTAGTAAAGCTTCCATTGATTGACGAGCATCGTCGAGTAGTTCGTAAATGATCTTGTACAAGCGGACTTCAACCCGCTCGCGGGTGGCTAAACGTTTGACAGCTGGTGGCAGGTCGACGTTAAAGCCGTAAATAATAGTCGAGCCATCAGCAGCCAGACGAATGTCGTTCTCGGTGATGTTACCGACACCACTCGCAACGATATGAATGGTGACTTCGTCGTGAGTTTCAATCAAGCGCAGGCTGTCCATTACAGAGGTCAACGAACCTTGAACATCGGCTTTGATAATGACGTTGAAGTCCTGCACCTCATGTTGTTGGCGCATCAGCTTCAATAAATCGGCACTCGTAACATTGGTACTGGCGCGTTCCCGCTCTTTTTCAAGGCGTGCAGTAGTGGCTTGAGCGCGGGCTTCACGCTCATTTTTAACAACCACAAAGGTGTCACCAAATTGCGGCAATTCCTTAAAACCAGTCACGATGACAGGAGTTGACGGGCCTGCCTGTTTAACAGGCTGGCAGGCATAATCTAACAACGTACGAACCTTTCCATAGACACTCCCGGCGACCATAAAGGTTGCTGGTTTTAGGACACCTTGCTCGACGAGCAAGCTGACGACAGGACCACGACCGGTCTCCATGTGGGCTTCAATGACCAAACCTTCAGATGGCGTGTCGATATCGGCTTTTAGTTCTTCGAGATCAGCCACCAGCAATACCATATCGAGTAATTTGTCGATATTGTGACCGGTTTTAGCACTCACTTCAACCATGACGGTGTCGCCACCCCATTCTTCAGGGTTTAAGCTGTGTTCGGTAGCCAACTGGGTTTTTACCAGCTGTGGATTCGCCGTTTCTTTGTCGATTTTGTTGATCGCAACCACGATTTTGGCGTTGGCTGAACGGGCAAAGCGAATGGCTTCGACCGTTTGTGGTTTGACGCCATCATCGGCCGCCACGACAATCACTACGACATCGGTCAACGTGGCACCGTGCTGTCGTAAAGCGGCAAACGCTTCGTGACCAGGGGTGTCCAAAAGAGTGATGGGACGATTGTTACGAATCGTTTGGTAGGCACTAATGTGCTGCGTAATGCCACCAGCCTCGCCTTCGACAACTTTTTGGCCCATAATAGCATCAAGTAAACTGGTCTTTCCATGATCAACGTGACCCATCACCGCGACAATTGGTGGACGATCGACGGCATTAGCCGACAATTCATGTGTTTTGCGCTCTGGCGTTGTACTAGTGTC
>CAZKIJ010000008.1:0-7384 GCA_964552895.1 uncultured Candidatus Saccharibacteria bacterium
ATTGAACTTGTGACCTCAGGCTTATGAGTCCTGCGCTCTAACCAGCTGAGCTACGCTGCCATGGGTACTGATTGTAGCAAAATGGCAGCGGTTTTTCTAGATTACTTGTTGAGGGCGGCGCTGAGGATTGTGGTAGCTGATTTGACGCTATCGGCGAAGGTTGTGTCGGCTTTTTTGATTAAGTCGTTGCGAGTGGTGGCCAACGTTTTGAGGGTGGTGGTGATTTTATCGGCGCTGCGGCTGCTCGAGAAGGTGTCACGGGCTGATTTAACACTGGTTTTTAGCGTCGCGAGCGCCGAATCATTACGGCAGCTTGCTTGAGCCGTGGTAAAAGCAGTAGTGACGCTGGTTTGGAAGGTGGTCGCCGCGTTGGTTAGGTCGGATTGGTGGGTTTGCACGGTGGTCAATAGGGCGGTGCGGTAGGCGGCGCGAGCCTGGTCAATAGCTGTTTCGCGCGTTTTTTCAGCGGCTTCGACGGCTGTACGGTAGGTTGCGATGGCTGATTTTTGGCTGGTGCTCCAGTTCGATTGGTTTGTTAGTTTATCGACTTTGGTTTCAAATTGTTGCGTCAGGTTTTTGCGAGCGGTCGCGATTTTTTGATCAACAGTCGTTTCACGGGTGGTAATATTTGACAAACGGGTTTGGAAATCGTTGTTCATAGTGGCGATTTTGGCAGTGATGGTGGCGTTCGATGCGCTTCCTAACATCGTGATACGGGTACATTGAGCGGTGTCACTGGCGGCATAAGTCGGCATCACGAGCACAGCCGCGAACCCGAAGGCGGCGATGCCAGCGCTAATAAGGTGGCGAGCTTTAGAAACTGTTTTCATCAACGCTATCTCCCACGGTGCCGGCGCTGGTGCTAGCATCAGCGGCATCCGTACTGTTATCGGTATTAGTCGTCGTTACTTCAGCACTAGCCCCTTTGGTCAACAAATCACTTGCGGCTTGGGCGTCAGGGTTAGTGACAACAGCCTGGGTTTGAGCGGCTGTTGGTTTGGTGGCCGTCTTAGTGGTGTTTTGCATAAAGAAGAAATAATACAACGCGCCAGCAAGAATTAAGAGGGCCAGGACGATGGCCAGGATGATGACAATTTTCTTTGATTTTTTCTTTGGTTTTTCAAAGAATTGTTTGCCACTCTCTGATGGGGCGGTTGTTACGACGGGTTCTGGTGACGTTCCCTCTAATGACGGAGGGGGCGTACCGACCGGTGGTGTCACCACTGGCGGTTCTGGTGTGGTGGTAACTGGTGGTTGGCTTACCTCTTCTGGGTGTGGCTCTTCGGCTGGCGGCGTTGGCGGCGTCAGCGGCGTAGGTCTCGGACTGTTTGGATCGACGTTCATAAATCTTCCTTATGCTTATCTAATGTCTCGATTATCTCCCAAAAGGCTTGCGATGTAAACGTCAGCCGCTTTATAATAGACGTATACCCCGCGATACACACCAGCCACCGGCTAAGCGTCCCTCGCGATTGGTCATTCATCGTCTTCGGATTCTCGCGAGAAACGGGCAAGAAAACGGGCGAACAATCCACAACGTTTCTCTATGATACATAAAATAGAGGATTTTTGAGATGAATGACGAAACTTTTTTAAATGAACCGGTAGAAGTAATCGCAACCTTTTCGGCTGGCTTTCAGCCGTGTCGGCCAGTCCGCTTTCGCCGGCCGAGTGGGCGAGAAGTTGACGTGACCGAGCTAGGCTTGCGTCATCCCTTTAATGCTGGGCTCAAGACGGTACATATCTTTGATGTGACCGACGGGGGAACGGACTATCGGCTAGAGTTTGACAGCGAGCGGCTCACCTGGCGACTGACTATGGAGGCAGATCACTATGCATGAGTTTAATCCTGAGCGACCACTAATTATGCATATTGATTTAAACAGCGCCTTTGCGACTGCTGAACAACAGGCGCGGCCGATGCTACGCGGTAAGCCAGTGGCGATCGTCAATCGGCGCACCGATACGACAGGTATCGTGACGGCTAGTTACGAGGCCAAGGCGCGCGGTGTTACGGTTGGCATGAAATTACGCGATGCCAAAATACTATGCCCGGACATTATCGGCCTGGAAAGTGATCCGCCAAAGTATCGTTACATCTACCATCGCCTCCTCAATATCATGAGTGATTATTCAGCGCACGTCACGATGAAGAGTATCGACGAGGGAATTATTGATTTTCACGACACCACCACCGTGAAGGGGCGTGATCTAGAAGAAATTGGTTACGAAATCAAGCGACGACTCAAAGAGGAGGTTGGCATTTGGATGCGCTGTAACATCGGTATCGCGACTAATCGGTTTTTGGCAAAAACGGCGGCTGGCCTGCATAAACCCGATGGCCTTGACATTATCACGCCGCAAAATCTGCGTGAGGTGCTGGGGACGCTTGAACTGACCGATTTAACGGGTATTGCCCATCGTAATGAACGTCGTCTGAATAGCGTGGGGATCACGACGCCACTTGAGTTTTTGGATAGCGATGTCACGACCTTGCAAAAAGTCGTTTTTAAAAGTGTCGTTGGGCAGTGGTGGTATAAACGTTTGCGAGGGTGGGAGGTCGATGACGTCCAGACCGACATAAAACGGGTAGGGCGACAATACGTATTGGACAGTTTCAATTTATCATACGAGCAAATCCTACAACGTCTCCATCATTTATGTGAGTCGGTCGGGAGCCGCATGCGCAAACAGGGCAAGGCGGCTCGGGGGGTGTACGTCTATGCTAAAACCAGAGAGCGCGGCTACTGGCACGCCAATATCATGGTTGCGCTCCCCTTTTCCTCAGATCAAACGATTTTTCAATTGGCACGCGACCTATTTAAAAATGCGCCCGATGATATGAAAGAGATCGGTGTGCACTGCTATGAGTTAGAAGATGACGCCCACGATCAAATCAGTTTATTTCAGGATCAAATCGTCCGAGAGCAGCACATCAGCGCCGCAATTGATGAGGTTAATCAACGCTTTGGTGATCGGACCTTACATTCGGCCGATACGTTAGCGACAGGGGTATATGTCAAACAAAAGATACCGTTTGGCAGTACACGCTACCTTTAGCGGTATAATAAAGCCTATGAAACTGGTTATCACAGTCTGCCTCGCGATTTTTGGATTTGCCTTTGCTTACATCCCCTATTTATGGGGCGATACCAACTTTTTTAGCGGCTGGAGCATTCTCTTCAGTATGATCGGTGGCTTCTTCGGTATTTTTGTTGGCTATAAAATCGGGAAGCGATGGCTGCAGTAAACCGCTACGTTGTAGCGGTGAGTGGTGGTGTCGATTCGGTCGTGCTCCTTGATGTAATGCAACGAATGCCACACGCCGAACTTATTGTTGCCCATTTTGATCACGGGATTCGGCCGGATTCTCAAGATGACGCGGCCTTTGTGGCAGCGTTGGCAAAACGACATAACCTGGCATTTGAAAGCCGGCGCGAGATATTGGGTGAACAGGCAGGCGAAGACATGGCCCGACAACGACGGTATGCGTTTTTAACAGCGATCGCCGAAAAGTATCATGCCAAACTTGTCACCGCTCACCATAAAGATGACTTGATTGAGACAATCGCTATAAATCACAGTCGGGGTACGGGCTGGCGTGGACTGGTACCAATGAGTGGCCAAGTAGTACGACCACTGTTGTCGATGGATAAACAAGCCATTCGCGACTACGCACTGCGACATAATCTAGAGTGGCAAGAGGACAGCACGAATCAAACCGATGCCTATTTGCGAAATCGTCTCCGGCGGAAACTAGCCAGTATGCCATCAGATAAGAAAAAGCGACTGCTAGAGTTGCATACAAAACAACAGCATCTCAAAAAAAATATTGAAAAAGAAGTACTGGCATTGATTGGCAAAGACGATAGACTCAGTCGCTACTTTTTTATTCATATTCCCGATGCTGTTGCCATCGAGCTTTTGCGACCGCTGACAAAAGCCAGATTGACTCGTCCACAGCTGCACCGAGCCGTCTTGGCAATCAAGACATCCAAACCGCGGACGACCTATCAGGCCGGCAATGGCGTGGAATTACATTTCACCTCTCGTTATTTTTCGGTTGAACTGATAAAATAAAAGGAGTAATGTGACGTACTGTATTGCTTGTTTTGCAGACTTGAAAGGATTTATGTATGGCGATGAAAACTCCGCTCCCTCCAAAAAAATCAAATAATATTGTTCGTTTAACCTTATTTTGGGTTATTTTAGTGGTGTTTGTTATCTCCACGATCGCACTCGTATCACCGCGCGACAATCTAAAATCAGTGCCAATTTCAACGGTTATTAATGAAGCTAACTCGGGGAATGTCAGTAAGATTGAAATTCAGGGCAACGATCTCAAGGTCACACCAAAAGGAAGTGACCGAGCAACGCAGAAATCAGTCAAAGACGCGAATACCTCGTTACAAGAACAAGGTCTGAACAAGAATGCGCCTGTCGATATCAGTATTAGTGATCCGTCAAATACGGGTGACATCATTTGGAATTTGGCAATCATTATTGTGCCAGTGGTAGCCATTGCTGCCTTTTTCTTCTTTATGTTCCGTCAGGCTCAAGGTCAAAATAACCAAGCGCTGGGCTTTGGCAAGTCAAAAGCCAAACTTTATGGCACCGATAAAGAAAAAGTCTCCTTTAGTGATATTGCTGGTAATGACGCCGCGAAACAAGACTTGGAAGAAGTCGTTGATTTTCTAAAGCAACCAAAAAAGTATGCCGGCTTAGGTGCCAAGATCCCAAAGGGCGTTTTGTTAGTGGGGAGTCCTGGTACAGGTAAAACGATGTTGGCGCGGGCAGTTGCCGGCGAAGCGAATGTGCCGTACTTCAGCATTAGTGGATCTGAATTTGTCGAGATGTTCGTCGGTGTGGGTGCCTCACGCGTGCGCGATTTGTTTGCGAAGGCTAAAAAGAATTCTCCATCGATTATCTTTATTGATGAGATTGACGCGGTTGGTCGCCGCCGCGGTAGTGGAATGGGTGGTGGTCATGATGAGCGTGAGCAAACACTGAACCAGATTTTGGTTGAGATGGACGGTTTTGAAACCGGCACCAATGTTATTGTATTGGCGGCAACTAACCGTGCTGACGTACTAGATCCAGCTTTGCTGCGTCCTGGCCGTTTTGACCGCCGTACTAACATTATGCTGCCAGAACGAAAAGACCGGGAGGCCATTTTGCAGGTACACTTCAAGAACAAGCCGACCGACGACACGGTTAATCTGGACGCCTTAGCGGCCAAAACGGCTGGTTCATCTGGTGCCGATCTGGCGAATATTGCGAACGAAGCTGCTATTATTGCCGCTCGCCGCAATGCCAAGAAGGTGACGAACGTCGATGTGACCGAAGCTTTTGAGCGTGTCGCGATTGGACCAGAACGTAAGAGTAAAGTCATGAACGACCAAGATAAGCAGACGACGTCGTACCATGAAGCAGGCCACGCGTTAGTTGGCCATGTTTTGCCAGATAGTGATCCGGTTCACAAAGTCACTATTATTCCTCGCGGTGGGACCGGAGGCGTTACCTGGTTCTTGCCACCCGAAGACCGCATTTATACGAATGTGTATGAGTTTAAAGATATTCTTGCCCGTGCGCTCGGCGGACGTATTGCTGAAAAACTCATTAACGGTGATGATGGTATTACCACCGGGGCTGGTTCCGACCTGCGTAATGCCACTCAAATTGCTCGCGATATGATTATCGAGCAGGGTATGGGTTCAAAATTGCGCGATCAAGTCTTCCACGAAGACAATGGCGGCATGATGTTTGATCGCATGACGCACGAACGTCCCTACAGCGAAGATACCGCTGAAGAGATCGATCGCGAGGTCGCTGAGTTGATCAAAGAAGCAGCCACTCGCGCTGAAACCGTATTGAAAGCAAACATGGAGCTACTTCACGCATTGGCGAAAGAATTGCTTGATGCCGAAACGTTGGAAGAAGATGCCGTTGCCCGCACACTAAAGGGTGCCAAATTGCCAAAGGAGGCTATGCTTCACGCATAATCAAGGGCATACCTGATGGGACGTTTTACCAGTACCGTAGCTAAAGCCAATCGCCGAATGCCCTTGCAGATTGCGGCGATTTTGCTTGGTGGCTCGTCGTTATTGGCGAGTTTTCTTGGCCTATTTCGTGACCGTCTCTTAAATGGTATGTATTACCAAACGTACCCGACCGGCATCGATGCCTATACGGTAGCTTTCACAATCCCAGACTTCATGTATTTCGTGCTGGTTTCAGGTGCTTTAAGCGTGACGTTTATTCCAGTCTTTAACCAACGTTTGGCGACGGGTAATAAAAAATCGGCCTGGGAACTATCGACCAGTTTACTTAACTTTTTAGCGATCGTGACACTTATCGCAAGCGTGCTCATCATGATTTTTGCACCGTTCCTGGTGCAGTACGTGGTCGGCCCTGGTCTTGATGAAGCGAGCCGGGCGTTAGCGGTGAGTATGATGCGTGTCATCGCCGTTAACCCCTTCTTGTTTGCAATAGCAGCAGTGGTGGCAAGCATGCAGCAGGCGGTTGGCCGCTTCGCGTTCTTTGCCTTAGCGCCCGTTCTTTATAACATTGGTATTATCATCGGTATGCTGTTCTTTACGAACGGCATTACGATTTTTGGGTGGCGAATTTTTGATGGCGGTATTATGGGGGTTGCTTTAGGCGTTGTCCTTGGGTCGGTTCTACAATTACTTATCAGTACAGTGGGGCTGATCGGTATGGGCTTTGATTATCAATTTAAAGTGTTTTGGAAAAATAAAGGCTTTCATCAGGTCTTACGTTTACTGCCTCCACGCTCACTTGATCAAAGTATTGATTATGTTAATGGACTCGTCGAAACGAACCTGGCGTCACGTATGGTAGCCGGGAGTATTCGAGCCTATCAACAGGCGACCGCCTTATCGTATGTCCCGATTAACTTAATTGGCGTCGCGATTAGCACGGCGGCTTTTCCAAAAATGACCGAGCGGCTAGGCCAGGGTCGGCCCGACTTATTTAAAAAAGAACTGCAAACGATCTTACGAGTCATCATATGGTTGGCATTGCCAGTGACAGTGGTCGCGTTTTTCGGACGTGGTTATCTAGTAAACTTCATTTATAACGGTGGTGATCCAGTTATGGCTGGTATTTTGGCTGTTTTAGCAATCTCGATTCTGTTCCGTTCCGTCTACTATATTTCAGCGCGTAGTTTTTATGCTCAACAAGACACCAAAACACCGTTGTTTATCTCAATTTTTACCATTAGTTTGAACATTGGGCTTGCCGTCTGGTTCACGCTCGGATTGGGGCTTGGGGTCTTTGGCTTGGCATGGGCAACAGTGATCGTCTCGTTTATTGAATTGTGTGTCCTTTTCTTTATCATGTCGCGGCGAATTCCTGGCTTGTT
>CAZKIJ010000008.1:7484-19692 GCA_964552895.1 uncultured Candidatus Saccharibacteria bacterium
AATCCGAAACTTCTGTATTATCGCGCATATCGATCATGGCAAATCAACCCTGGCTGATCGTATGCTTGAATTGACTGGCACTGTCCAGCAACGTGATATGAAATCACAACTGCTTGATAGCATGGAATTGGAGCGCGAAAAGGGAATTACTATTAAACTCGCACCAGTCCGTATGACATATAAAAACTACGAACTAAACCTAATTGACACACCTGGTCATGTCGACTTTAGTTACGAGGTGTCACGTTCATTGGCCGCCTGTGAAGGTGCCGTATTGGTGGTGGATGCCAGCCAAGGTATTCAAGCCCAGACGCTAGCGAATGTGTATTTGGCAATGGCCGCCGACCTGACGATTATTCCGGTGCTGAATAAAATTGATTTGCCTGCCGCTGACGTGCAGCGGGTGAGTGCCGAATTAATTAACTTGTTGGGCTGCAATGACGAAGATATTATAAAGATTAGTGCAAAAACAGGTGAACATGTTGATCAAGTGTTAGATGCTGTCATCAAACGCATTGCGCCGCCACGGGGGGAAGAGAATAAACCGACGCGGGCCCTCATTTTCGATAGCTACTACGACGATTATCGTGGAGTGATTTTGTATGTGCGTGTCGTTGATGGCGAAATTGGGAAGGCAAGCACGATACATATGCTCGGTACAAATGCTAGTGGTCAGGCTCTAGAAGTTGGTGCTTTAAGTCCATCCATGCATGCTGCGAATAGTTTAAAAACAGGCGAAATTGGCTATATTGTCACCAATCTTCACACGACGCGTGACGCTCGCGTCGGTGATACGGTTACCGTTAGAAATAATCAAGCCTCTCAGCCTCTAGCTGGCTATCAGCTCGTCAAACCATTTGTCTACGCTGGTTTTTTTCCTGTCAGTAACGACGATTATCAGGAATTAAAAGATGCGGTTGAGAAACTAAGTTTGAGTGATTCAGCGTTACAATTCGAGCCAGAGAATTCACCAGTGCTTGGCTTTGGCGTACGAATTGGTTTTCTTGGGTTGCTTCATATGGACATTATTCGTGAGCGTTTGGAACGAGAATACAACTTAGATCTCGTCGTTACTAATCCGTCAACCGATTACCAAGTAACGCTCACGACCGGTGAAGAAATTGATATTAAAAGTGCCAGTGATCTGCCTGATGTTAGTAAGGTGACTCAGATTCGCGAACCATGGATCAAGGGCGAGATTGTCGTGCCGCAACAATTTATTGGCGGTGTGCTCCAACTCATTATTAACAAACGAGGGCATCAAAATAATTTAAGTTACATTGATGAACGTGCCTTGATTAGTTTTGAAGCACCACTTGCCAATTTGTTGACCGATTTTTATGACCAACTAAAATCAATTACCAGTGGCTATGGCTCCTTCAATTACGAACTCGATGATTATCGGACGGAAGATTTAGTACGGGTTGATTTCTATGTGTCTGGCGAAATGGTTGACGCTCTCAGCGTTATGGCTCACCGTTCTGAGGCGCAAACACTTGGCCGCGATGTCGTCAAAAAACTGAAAGAAGTTGTGCCACGTCAAAGCTTCCAAGTCTCATTACAAGCAGCTATCGGTGGTAAATTTATCGCTCGTGAAGATATCAGCGCCTATCGCAAAGACGTTACTGGATACTTATATGGTGGCGATGTGTCCCGTAAAAAGAAACTATTGGCAAAACAAGCGAAAGGCAAGAAACGCATGAAACGGTTTGGAAAAGTTGATATTCCATCAGAAGCGTTTATGGTCATGCTTAAGAGAGATTAATTTCTTTGTTACAATAAATCAAATGACTGCTTTTGAAACGATACAAAATTACGACATGCCCGAGCCCGCGCGCCGTTTGATTATTGAGCATCCGCCACTTGTTCTTGAAGGTCCTATGGGAGTAGGGAAAACAACCCTCAGTAATTATTTGTCACGCGTTGGTAATTATGCGCCATGTGTTTCTGATACAACCCGCGCGCCGCGACCAATTGATAATGGCGACGAGATCGATGGAGTTCATTATCATTTTATAAATGAAGCTGAAGTCGAACGCAAAGTACATGAAAACGCATACATTGAAGTAAAGACCGTGCACGGGGATACTATATATGGAACGACTATCGCCGCATATGAAAAGGTCGTGAACATTGGCCGAACGCCGATCCTAGATATTGACGTGCAGGGCGTTGAAGAAATTGCCAAGATCATTCCTGGGTTTAGAAGCATCTTTCTGCTTCCCACCAATTTTGGCATATGGGAGGAACGCCTTGACGGCCGACGCGATATGACGTTAGAAAAGAAATTAAAGCGCTTAGGAACGGCGATTATTGAATTTACCAAACCTATCGAACAGCCAGAGAACTTCGTTCCTGTCGTGAATGTCGACGTGAAAGAGACTGCGGATATCATTATGTCTGGTGACTATATGGACCCTCACTATCAAGCCCGCGCCTTTACATTGTTGAGTGAGTTACAGCATGCAACGCAAGACTTTCTTGACCAACATGCTTCCTAGCACTCATTGACACCGAGTGCCAAATAGCGTTACAATAAAGCCATGATGACGGAGCGTCAGCAACAAATATTGGCCGCAATTATCGAGCAGCATGCCGAGATCGCTGCACCTGTGGGGAGCGTGATGCTTGCCAAATTATTTGGCGTATCGAGCGCCACCATTCGGAGCGAGATGGCTCGTTTAGAAGAAATGGGCCTGATCGAACAGCCACATACCAGTGCTGGCCGTGTCCCGACCGACGCCGGTTACCGTTTTTACGTTAACAGTCTGAACGAACTGCACGCTAATGACAGCCAACCCCTCCTCCTCGATCGCAGTGCGAGAGCGATCGATGCCCGCGTGTCTGGTAGCGATCGGGCTGACCGTGCAATTCGGAGCGCCGTCGATAGTTTGGTCGAATTGACACACAATCTAGGTATTGCCACGATTGGCGACGAACTCTATATGAGTGGCATTGGCAATTTATTTAGCCAGCCAGAATTTTTACAATCGAACCATACTCAAAACGTGGCGCGTTTACTCGACAATCTTGAGCCATGGTTAAAAGAAGCCGCGCCAAATGAACCCCTCAATGTGTATATTGGCTCAGAGAATCCAATAGGTAAAAATAGTGGTGCGACGCTTATTATCAGTCGCTTCCGTTCACCGTACAGTGATCATAGTTACATCGGTGTGCTTGGTCCAACGCGGCAAAGTTACGACCGTGTCATGCGCTTGGTTCGTCATGCAGGAGCAATGTTAGAGGAGGCATTATAATGACCGCAAAGAAAAATCCTTTGCAAGCGCAGATCGATGAATTAACGCTGGATTTGCAACGCACCCGCGCAGATTTTGAAAATTACCGCAAACGTGCTGACGCCGAAAAAGCCACCGCTCGTGAAAACGGACAGGCGAGTGCCATTCTAAAATTATTACCCGTTATTGATAACATTGAGCGCGCTATTCTTTACATTCCCGAAGATTTGAAAGACAACGCGTGGGCGCAAAGCGTCGCTGGCTTAGTCAAAAGTCTCGAAAAAGCACTGGAGGGCCTTAACTTACAACGAATCGAAGCCGTCCCAGGGGTTGAGTTTAACCCTGAGCTTCACGAAGCGATTCAATTCGATGAAGAGGCGATAGGTGAAAAAGAAGTGATTACGAACGAGATGCAATCTGGCTATATGCTGAACGGCCACGTTATCCGTCACGCGATGGTAAAAGTAACACGACAATAAAAACGCACCGAAATAGTGCGTTTTGATAATAGCTGAGTAAGAGCAGAGAGGTTGCGGCAACGCGACCACCTGCTCAACTCAGCCGCGAAGGGCGGGGAACTAGTGGTGCTTCTTGACCCTGGGTGTCACGCGGACTTCCAGAACGGCTGCATCGAACTTCTTCTGGTTGATGCTGCAGTCGTCGCAGAAGTGCAGGGTGACAGTGATGTCACGTGCGATCGATGAATCGAGGGCATCCCTGGCACGTACGAGCAGCCGGTTGAAATGGGTGCGCTCACGCTGTTCATCTATCACCTCCATCGTGACCGAGGCCTGCTTGTAGTGACCCTCTTGCCGACGCATAAAGCTTTTCAGCTCCTTGTCTGACACATTACAGATCACGAAGTAGGTACGGTTGAGGTCTAGGATAGTCAGGTTGAGACCACCCCGTGCTCGAACGTAGGCGCGGTGCATGTCCTGGGTCATGGCACGCACGATTGTGTCATCCGTCGGGCGGCGTTGTTTCGACAGAGCGGCTTTTGCGACGCGCTCATCGGTGATGGTCATGTTTTCCTCTCTGCTAGAATATAAAAACCCACTTGATCTACTCAAGCGGATTCACTTCTCTGGGTTTCGCTTGTGACGTTCCCTAAGACGCTATTGATAATACTGCTACCGTTTTATAAAAGCAAGAGACAAAAAAGTATTTAGCACTCTTGACATGCGAGTGCTAATTTTTTATAGTGAAACTATTGGCAATCTCAACATGAGAGTGCTAAAATAGCAGTATAGACATTTAGAAAATTTAGGAGAGTAAAATGGGTAAAATTATCGGAATCGACCTCGGTACTACCAACAGCGCTGTCGCCTACATGGTCGCTGGAAAACCAGAGGTTATTGCTAACGCCGAAGGCAACCGCACCACCCCAAGTGTGGTCGCTATTAATAAATCTGGTGAGCGACTGGTTGGTCAAGTCGCCCAACGACAGCGCGTCACTAACGCGCAGAACACTATTTATGGTGTCAAGCGATTGATTGGTCGTAAGTTTAGCGACGCAGAAGTCCAAAAAGACCTCGATATTATGCCCTACAAGATTGTCAAAAAAAGTGACGGCGTGGCTGTGACGATGGGAGACAAAGACTATACCCCAGAGGAAGTATCAGCCATGATCCTTTCCAAAATCAAAGCCGACGCCGAAGCCTTTCTAGGCGAAAAAGTCACCGAAGCGGTTATTACCGTGCCTGCGTACTTCGATGACTCGCAACGACAGGCTACCAAAGACGCTGGTAAAATTGCTGGCCTCGAGGTAAAGCGTATTATTAACGAGCCAACCGCTGCCGCATTAGCATATGGCCTCGAGAACAAAAAAGAAGAAAAAATCGCCGTCTTCGACCTCGGTGGTGGTACGTTCGATGTCTCTGTTCTGGAGCTCGGTGATGGTGTCTTTGAGGTGAAATCAACCAACGGTGATACTCACCTTGGTGGTGAAGATTTTGATAACCGTATCGTGAATTTATTCTTGGATGAGTTCAAGAAGGAAGCGGGCATTGACCTCAAGGGTGACAACGCTGCCATGCAACGTCTAAAAGACGAAGCCGAAAAGGCCAAAAAAGAATTGTCATCGACCACCGAATATGAAGTCAACCTACCGTTCTTAACTGCTGATGCCGAAGGACCAAAGCATTTCGAATATAAATTAACGCGGGCCAAGCTCGAAGAAGTTGTCAAAGATTTGATCGATCGTTTGGCTGAGCCAGTCGAAAAGGCGTTGAAAGATGCTAGCCTGAAGGCTAGTGACATCAACGAAATTGTCTTGGTAGGCGGTATGACCCGCATGCCAGCTGTGGTTGAAAAGGTTAAAGCCATCTTTGAAAAAGAGCCACTAAAGGGTGTTAACCCTGACGAAGTGGTGGCGGTCGGTGCGGCTATCCAGGGTGGTGTGCTACAGGGTGACGTCAAGGATGTTCTGTTGCTCGATGTGACGCCGTTAACTCTCGGTATTGAAACTGCTGGCGGCGTCCGGACGCCTATGATTGACCGCAACACGACCGTGCCAACTAGTAAGAGTCAGGTTTTCTCGACCTACGCCGATAACCAGCCACAAGTTGAAATTCACGTATTGCAAGGTGAGCGCGAAATGGCTAACGATAACAAATCGCTCGGTACGTTCGTGCTTGACGGGATTGCCCCAGCTCCACGCGGTGTGCCACAAATTGAAGTCACCTTCAATATTGACGCCAATGGTATTCTGAACGTTACCGCTAAAGACAAGGGAACCGGCAAAGAGCAATCGATTACCATTCAAGATTCTGGCAATATGAGCAAAGAAGATATCGAAAAAGCCCAAAAAGAAGCCGAGCTCCACGCTGACGAAGACAAGAAAAAACGCGAAGCCATCGACGCTCGTAATGGTCTTGAAAACGCGATCTACCAAGCTGAAAAAATGCCGGATGAATTCAAAGATAAGATTTCAGATGATGATAAAAAAGTGATTGCCGATGCTGTCGAGGAAGCTAAAAAGCACAAAGATAGTGACGATAAAGAGGCGCTCGAAGCAGCCATCAAAACGTTGAACGACGCTATCATGCCAATCGGCGCCAAGATGTATGAACAAGCCGCCAAAGAAGAGGCACCTGCTTCTGAGGGCGACAAAAAAGGTGATGAGCCAGTCGAGGGCGAAGTCGTCGACGAAAAAAAGGAAGACGAAAAGAAGTAATCTCCTCGTCAAAAAAGAGCCGACAATAAATCGGCTCTTTTTATTGCCAATGTCATGACAATGACAATATTGGTCGCTATAATGATGGTATGAGTAAGGTCGAAATGTATTTGGACGAGATTAATTCTCGGTTAGACCTTATGTTTGAAGTCCTTCAAAGCATGAGTAGTCAATTGGCTAAAAAAATGGATCGCGATGAGGCCGTTGAAAGATTTGAACGCATTGAATCAATGATACCAATCGTCGGTAGTCATAGTAAGCAACTCAGAAATCACGGAAGTCGTCTCGTTAAACTAGAGAAAAAATAAAAAGTTGCGTAAAATTGTAAGCTATGCTATAAAAGCCTTATGAACAGATTTGATTCATACCAGTTTAATTTATGGTTCGTCGGCACAATGTACGGCGGCATTGCTGGTATGGCCTATCTCCCTCTTTATTAATTGAACATTTTGACACAAGATAGGCCTCCAAGTAGTGGAGGCATTTTTTTTCGAAACACTTGGGGGCCGATCTGGTCTCGAAATACGAGACCAATAAAAAGGAAAGGAGCACGACCATGTCGTTTGGTCCGATTATGCGGTTCACCGTTGGTGAGCTGCAAATAGAACTTGCACCGTTCTCAAAAGAGGACCTTGGCGAGTTCATCAACCCTGGTATGAACCTGCACAGCGTCAATCGTTATTTGGCGCTCAGCACGGCCAATACCATCGAGGACGAACAGGAGTGGTACGAGAAGGTGCGAACCGATAAGGGTTCCAGCTTGCGGTGGGGAATCTGGTTGTTGGAAGGTGACAAGCGCACGCTGATTGGCGAGAGCTCGCTCACCGACATCACCTACGATCACATCCGTCAGGCAACCAGCGGCTCACTTATTTTCCGTCAGGAATACTGGGGTAAAGGTATTGCCAGTGCCGCCCACAAGGCACGCACCTGGTATGCCTTCACCCAGTTAGGGTTGCACCGTATTATGTCGGCGGTCGTCCAGGGTAACGAAAACAGTTTGAAAGCCTTGACGCGAACCGGTTACAGCTTGGTTTACGTTGAGCGCAACACCACCTTTGGTGACGGCCATTTGCGCCACCAGGACAACCTGGAATGCCTCAACCCCAACGAACCATTCTGGTCCCAATGGTGGCACGGTGATCGCCCCACCAAACGCAACCTGGAGGCGCGTTATCTCACCTTTGAGTCCTTAAAGTGGGCCAAAGAAAAAGTGGAGCTCCTTTAGTCCACACCCCGCCGCGGCATGTGGCGGGGTTTTCTTATAATAAAAGAACCCCGACTAAAGACAGGGTTCTTTTTGGCTGGGTATCGTTTAGAGTGCGATACCGTTGTTGGTTGCATTACCAGAGTTGTTAACCGAGTTGTTTGTGTTGTCGGTTGCGGTGTTGGTAGTTGGTGCGTTAACATTGGTGCTGTTGTTGCTGTTGTCAGTGTTCGTTGTAGGCGCGTTCACCGCAGTGTTACCAGAATTACTGACGTTACCATTGTTGTTACCGTTGTCGGTAATCAGGGTGCTACTATTTGACGTATTAGTCGTTACAGACGTGTTCGTCGTTGTATTGTTCGTCTCTGATAGACGCTTTGAGTTGTCGTTACCACTGTTTGTAACGATTGTGTTTCCGTTATCTTTGGTAATGTTCTTGGTGTTGTTAGGTGAGTAAGTAAAGGTGTTACCATTGTCCTTTACGATCGTCTTCGTCGTTGTCGTGTTGTATGTCCATGATTGGGTGTTCGTGTTCGTATTGACCTGGCTGTAGTTGTTGGTCGTGTTGAACGAACTACTGAGACTGTATGGCAAGGCAGCAACACCGACGGTACCTGCACCACCACCAGCTGAACTGGCTGCACTCGTTGTGCCGGCGCTACTACTTGCAGGAGTCACACCAGCTCCCGGTGTCACGCAGGTGTTCACGGTTGAACCAGTTTGAAACGGTTCTGCGTTGGCGGCGTCACCACGAAGCAATGATGTAATAATTACTGTTGATAAAATGACCGCTGCGACAATTGAACCAATCATGACGATGGCAAATTGCAACATTTGGGTACGTTGTGCTGGCATATTCATAGCCTTATACTCCCTTTCTCTCGCAGAGAAATTATATATAGTTGCGCGGCCCTCACCGCTCGCTTACTCGAATCTTACACCACGCTGAAGCTATTGACAATACTTTTTTAAATATTTTAATATGCTTATGTTTATACCTAAGTTGAAGAGAAGTGGCATCAAACAACCTACAGGCGTATAATAAGACGTACAACCATAACCAAAGGAGGAACATATGAGTGCACTGGGAATCATTGGATGGATTGTCCTAGGAGGGCTCGCGGGCTGGGTCGCTTCGATGATTGTTGGGCGAGACCAACAACAAGGTATTTTTGGTAACATTCTTGCCGGTATTATCGGTGGAGTTGTCGGTGGCTTCATCTTTAATCTTGCCGGTGGCGCCGGTGTAACAGGTTTCAATTTATGGAGTTTTGTCGTCGCCGTCGTCGGCGCGGTCATCGTCTTGATGATTTGGCGCGCTATTACCGGTGGTCGTTCACGCCGCGCTGGTGTATAGATCTATAGACCGCTGATACAATTCTCAAAAGGAGCCGTTGTCCGCACGGCTCTTTTTGTTGTTTAGCACTCTTGCCATTTGAGTGCTAAACACCTATACTTATAACAGATGAATCAACGTGATTACTACGAAGTTTTAGGTGTCAAAAAAGACGCCAGTCCAGACGAAATCAAGAAAGCGTTTCGTCGTTTAGCCGTGCAACACCACCCCGACAAAGAGGGTGGCGACGAGGCAAAATTTAAAGAAATCAACGAAGCCTATGATGTTCTAAAAGACGCCCAAAAACGCCAACGTTATGATCAATTTGGTCATGCCGGCGTTGGTGGGGCTAGTGGTGGGGCATCAGGTGGGAATCCATTTGAGGGCTTTCAAGGTCAAAACGTTAACTTTGACTTTGGCGAAGGGCTTGGCGATATTTTTAGTCAATTCTTTGGTGGTGGTAGTCGGCATCAAGCACCACGGCGTGGACGCGACATTGAAGTCAGCTTACAGCTTTCCTTTGAAGAAGCAATCTTTGGGCTTGAACATAAACTTGAGCTCGACATCGAGGATACTTGTTCACATTGTCATGGCACGACGGCCGAACCGGGGTATGATCTAAAAACCTGCCCAACCTGCCATGGTTCTGGCCAACAGAATCGTGTCCTTAATACAATGTTTGGACCAATGCAACAAACCGTTACCTGTGAAACCTGTCACGGCCGTGGTAAAATCCCCGAAAAAGTATGTACGGTCTGCCATGGGAAGGGGACTGAACGCCGCAAGCAAACCATTAGCGTCAAAATTCCCGCCGGTATTGATGACGGTGCTACCATTCGTTTATCTGGTCGTGGCGAAGCTACTCTCGATGGCGAAAAAGGCGACCTATATCTCTACATTCGTGTCAAAGCTGACAAGAAGTTTACCCGCGAGGGCGACATCATCCTGTCTGAACAGCACATTCCAATGGTTGATGCCGCTCTTGGTACTGAAATTGACGTTGAAACTGTCGATGGTACTGTTCGTATGAAAATCCCAGCTGGCACTCAAAGTGGTACCGATTTCAAACTTTCTGGTCATGGCGTCCCACACATGAACAACGATCGGCGCGGACCGCATATCGTGAGTGTGATTGTGGATACGCCAACCAAGCTCAGCCGGGCACAGAAAGATCTTTTGAACCAACTGAAGGCAAAGTTCTAAGAAAAGGTATAATAAAGAGATGGCACTTATTCGTTCTATTGATTTGATTGAAAAATATCTTGCAGAAAATGGTTATGGCGTCGAAACGGTGGTGCTGGATACGCCCCGCCCGTCGTTATCCGTTATTACTGCTCCATCAGGCAAATCAATGACGTTTTATCGAGATGGCTTGATCTATCCTTTTGCCATGTCCACTCTTGTCAGTTTGTTTCGCAATAAAATAAAAAGCTACGCTTTTGCGGCGACAAAGGGTTTAGAAATCCCGAAAACGGTCGTTGTGGATACCGACATGGTGCAACGTGATGACGTAGGCCAGTCACTACTGCAGAGCGTTCCTTCGGTTATCGTAAAACCTTATAATGGTCGTCGGTCGAATGGTTTGACTATTAACATTACGACCGAGGAACAACTAAAACAAGCCATTGCAAAAGCATTAACGCTCAGTGAAAAAGTGTTGGTGCAAGAACAATTCTTTGGTGAAGAAGCTCGTTTTATCGTCATACAGGGCAAAGTCCGTGCTGTATTACTACGGCAAAAACCAGTTGTGATTGGCGACGGTCAAAAGACGATCGCGCAACTCATTGCTGCAGACAATGAGCAACGCGCAAGTATTACAACTAGTCTCGTACAGTATCCGCAACTTGATGCGTCGAATGTCCCAAGAGAGCTTCTGCAGAGTAATGCTATCCCAGCTGAAGGCGAACGAGTGGAATTGAGTCAAGCGGGTATGATTCGTTATGGCGCATCCGTTTACAACATTTTGGATCAAGTACACTCCTCTTATATTGCATTGGTTGAAAAGGTTGTTGCCAAAACAGGTGTTGGCATGTCTGTCGTTGATATTATGAGTCGTGATTTTAGCGCCCCTGCCGAGAAAGATTCCTATGTTTTTATTGAATTTAATTCTAACCCCTCACTTGCGATGTGCTACAGTTGCCGTGATGGAAAGAACTTCATGATTCTCGAAGAGTACCTAGGTGATATGCTCAAAGACATTATTGAACGACAAGGTATCTAACTAACACGGAGTGGGTCAAGATTGATAGTTGCTTTCATCTCTGAGGTGACGCGACCATGAACGAGTCCCTGAATAGTACTTGTTTTTGCAGAACCAATTGAGTAATTACGGTCAACGACAATAACACCACCCCTGCCACCAATCGCTTCTAATCGATCAATAGCTTGCTGGGCAGCATATTTTGCTGGCACACCAGATTCAACGGCCATCGCGATGCGCCCAGCGGTTAATCCACGAACAAAGTCTTCGCCCCGCCCAGTCGCGGAAATAGCCGCAAAACGATCCGCAAATGTACCGGCACCAATTGTCGATGTGTCGCCAACGCGACCGCGTTTTTTACCAACCAAGCCTCCGGTCGATGTTGCGGCGGCTAAGGTACCGTATTGATCAATCGCTACAGCTCCTACAGTGCCCAGTTTTTCGTCCTCACCATCAATAATAAGAGAGTGGATTTGACGCCATCGTTCATAATTATGGCGTTGACGGTCACTGATAAGTGAGTCGTTATCAACTAAGGGTAGGCCATGTTCGACAGCGTAATGAACGGCACCTTTACCAATGAGTTTTACGATGGAATTGTCTTGACGAATGAGGTCAGCTAATTCGACTGGGTGCTGAAGCTGGTTAACGCCAGCAACCGCACCGACAGATACGTCAGCACCATTCATGATAGCTGCTTCCATTTCAAGAGCACCATCCTCATTCAGTGCCGAGCCAAACCCAGCATTGAGGCGGGGATGGCTTTCCATAATCATCACGCAACGACGAACAATTTCCACAGCACTTTTTGCCGTTTTTAATAAACGTTCACCTTCTTCGAGTGCCTCTTCAAGTGCAGGACGAAACGGTTCAATCGAGGCAATATTACCCGACCCACCATGTACCATCAAACTGAAGCGGTTCATACACTCTCTTTCAAAAGATAAGGTAGGGCAACGCCAGCCGATTGCTTACCGCTATGTTCAAGAGACGGAACGTTAATTAAGCGCCAATTAAAATTGTCTCCACGGCTATCAGCCAGTGATTTGGCAGT
>CAZKIJ010000008.1:19792-22121 GCA_964552895.1 uncultured Candidatus Saccharibacteria bacterium
CTATCAAGTTCTGCGTGTGGTGAAAAGAGAGCGAAACGGTGGGCGAATTGAGCGCCAGCTGAATGCCCAAAAAGCGAATAGTGTTGTAATGATGAAAAATGATCTTTCATCAATTGAAAAACACGATCAATAATCGTGAACGTCCAGATTTCTTGTGGCAGCTTAACAAGTGATTTTCCTTCGAACATATTACCATGCATAAATGCCCATGAGTTTGAAAATGACGCTTCATCAAATTGTGGCGCAACAATAAAAACATTTTTATTCTGTACGAATGGTATGAAATTATTACGATATTTTGTACCGTTACGTTTACGCCCATGAATAGAAAATACCACTCGGTCGGCCGTCGTCGGATCGAGCGGCATATAGACGAACAAAGGAACTTCAAGCTTGAATTCTTGGTGACGAATCACCCAAAAGGCAAGACGCCCTGTGTCGTAGTCGGCTAATCTTTGGGGTAGCTGAAGTCCTTTTAACTCAGCTGGCTGCCAAATGATTTCCCACATGTGCCGAATCCCTCGGTTTACTTAGAGCAGGTTTTCAACCTGTGATAGCGTTGGTTTCGCACTGACAAAAATAGGAAGATCAGTAAAAGATTTAATTTCCTGAACGTGCAAAGGCGTCGCGGTACAGACACCAGAAATCATATTTATTTTGATACCAAACTTGTCTTTCATAAGTCGTTTACCACCGGTCGCGCCAAGGGCGTCACCCGCACAGAAAACGATTTTATGAATACGTTCCTGGAACTCCTTACTTGAAAGGAGCATCGCTGTTTCACGCTGGACGATACCATCAGCCAACTCAACCACCCAGTAGTTATTTGGTTTGTTGGCGTACTTCAAGTCGAGCTTATTAAATATATCAAGAATCGTTGTCTTGTTGAGCATATACGTCGAAGGATGACCGAGATAGGTAAAGTCTGATACAATCTCAGCGCCAGCATCACTCATGCCAAGAATGTCTTTCAATGATGCCGTCCCTGTAATCTTTGACGCGCGAACAGTGTGACCCTGGCCAACCAATGCTTTTACGGCCGCTGCCGCTGCAAAACTCTTACCTGAGTTCATCGAAGTACCGACAAACACAATCATTTTGGCGCGACGAGGTTTTTTCTCGACTTGTTTCGGTACAACGGCAGGAAATCTGGTAGTGTTGAGGATATTACCTTCGCTATCACACACGTATCCTAAAACTTTAATACTTGTCGGGTCTTTAATCTTGTTGTTTTTGTTGATCATTTTAGAAACGACGCCGGAACGGGCAACCATGTCCACTTCCTTGGTCATTTTATTTGGAATTAAAGCCTCGTAGTAATCAGGCGCGTAGCGATTACCATAAACAAAGATATTTTTATCACCTGAATAAACCTTGTGGATACGGCCAGTTTTACTTTCGATACTTTGGTGTTGACCAATACGGTCAATTTGTCCGTAGATCACATCACCATGTTCAGGGGCCTTATCAGAGACAATATAGTAAAGCGTGCGTTTTAAAGGAAGCCCATAAGCGGCACTAGGAATAATCGTCACTTTCGGAATACGATGAACGAGTTCGGATTTCATTTCAATTCCTTTCCTTTTACATGCAAAACTTCTTACCTAAATACTAGTAAGAAGTTATTCGTTTTTATTACCCTGCTACATTATCATAAAAATGCAAATATGTCTAGTCCCCTGGTAGAGTATACTGAAAGTATGAAGATCTTGCTAACGGTTAAAAAACAACCATGATGACCGCCGCTATTTTCGCTGGCATTGGTGTGGTGTTGTTCTTTGCCTCATTAGTAAGCAAGCGACGATTTGGCGTGCTAGGGCTGGCCTTAGCGGCCGGTTTTGTCCTCAGTGGCATCTGGGATAAAACAGCTGGATTACTTATTTCGTTAGCGTCATTTATCCCGGAAGGTACCTGGAATGAAGCAGTAGCGAAGTCGCTCATTATCCTGGCGCCTGCGGGTATATTGCTGTTTCACGGCGTGACATATAAAACAATGGCAGCACGAATTTTTGGCTCGCTGTTGTTTACTGGATTAGCGCTGACTTTTCTAATGAGTTCGCTTGTCTCGGTGTTGCCATCGGACGGCTTAAGCAAACAGGTGATTGACTGGTTCCAATCAAACCGTTCACTTCTGATTAGTTTCGGGTTGATCGTCGCCGTGTTTGATTTATTCTTGACCAAATCAGCGAAAGCCCATGACGACAAAAAGGGCAAGCGTTGACATTGCACCCCTGTTGGGGTATAGTTTTTAAAGCGTTCAGCACCGTTATGGGACCATAGCTCAGCTGGTTAGAGCACCTGCCTTTTAAGCAGGGTGTCGTGGGTTCAA
>CAZKIJ010000009.1:0-7534 GCA_964552895.1 uncultured Candidatus Saccharibacteria bacterium
TAGTATGGCTGGTGAGAGGGCTTTTGACAAGGACGAAACGTTAGCGCTTTCGACGAAAGAAAGACGATGCTTCGCGTTTTGTTTCGGTCCATAATGTTTTACGCAGGCTTTTGTTCTGTAAAATATGGATCACAGCCGGCAGGATTGATAAAAGGACGATACTAATAATCAGTGGCAGTAAGAATTGATCAATATTCGTCCACCCCATACGTTGGAACCATGCGCCTAGGAAATAGCCCAAGTAGGTGAGACACACTGCCCACAAGAACGCTCCGATGACATTATAAAGTAAGAATTTTTTGATATTCATATTACCGATGCCTGCCACAATAGGGGCAAAGGTACGAATCACCGGAATGAAGCGAGCTAGAATAATGGCGGCACCCCCATATTTCTCGTAAAACAGCTGGGCGCGTTGGACGTTTTCTTGCTTAAAGAACCGAGCGTTTGGTTTTGAGAAGAGTGACGGCCCAATTTTTTTCCCAAAGAAATAGCCTACCATAACGCCGACCACAGCTGCGACAAAGACAATCGCCACAGCTAGATGAATATTAAAACTTAATGTTTTTTGCGAGATCAGAAATCCTGTCGTAAATAGAACGCTGTCACCTGGTAAAAAGAAACCAATCGGAATACCTGATTCGGCAAATATAATAATACCAACACCCAATAAGCTTGCGGCTTTAATCATGGTAATAAGATCGACACCTGGAATCATTCCTCTTATTCTAGCATGATTTCTCACATCTAAAATGGTATAATAGGAGAGCACAGAGATGGGTGAAGTAATGATGGAGGTAATATCATGAACGAAGTCTCAATAACGTTAGCTTTACGTACCGTTACCGGGAAAAAAGTGGCCGCGCTTCGCCGGCAGGGTCTTATACCAAGTATTGTTTATGGTGGTCACGATGAGCCAATTATGACCCAATCCGCCAACGTGGAAACCACCAAAGTAGTGCATGCTGCTGGAAAGCATACACCCGTCCATTTAACGGTTGATGGTAAAAAACGCCTGGCGATTATCACGGGTATTGACGTTGATCCAGTTAAGCATCATGTTCGTCATGTTGCTTTTCATGCGATTAAGCAAAATGAGGTCATCACGACGGAAGTTCCAGTTACGTTGGTTGGACAAGGTGAAAGTGAAGCTGAAAAAGCTGGGTTAGTGGTATTACAAGCGATTGAACACCTTGAAATAAAAGCGAAACCCGGTGACCTTCCAGAAGCCCTTGAGTTATCAATTTTGAATCTAACGACGACTGATGATAAACTGACCGTCGGCGATATCTCGCTGCCAGATGGCGTTGAATATGCCGATGTCGATCAAGACATGGATTTAGTCATTGCCAACGTCTATGAACCAAGTGCGCTACAGGCAGCGAACGAAGCCGCTGGTGGCGATGCTGAGGACGAAGCGCAAGTGGAAGCTGAGAACGGCGGTGATACTGATCAAAACAGTCAAGCCGAGGAAAGCCGTCCTGGTGGGAAAGGCCAAGCCGAACCGAAACAGTCAAATGTTGACGCCAATAAATAAATAGTAAAATATCCCGCAGACCGCGGGATATTTTACTATCTGGTTACGTGGGGGTAATACACGATATAATAAGTGTGATGGATAACCCTGCTCCCGCTACTATCCCAAGCATTTGGCGTAAACCCTGGTTTGAACGACTCTACCGCATCGGTATTATCATTAAAGGTATTGATGGTTTTTTGCAATTGTTCGCCGGTGTTGCAATTCTTATTTCGCCACGACTGGTTCACGTCGTACTCGGTTCATTAATAACCCAGCTGGGTGCACACAACACGCGGCCATTTCAATTCCTAGCAGAGTATGTCGGTCGGGTTGATGCTAACCTGGTGCGCAGTGGCCTGATATTCTTAACGTTGTTTCTGATTTTCCACGGCGTGATAAAGATTGGTTTGGCCTATTGTTTGTTGCGTCGCATTGAACATGCCTACCCTATTGCACTGATACTTCTGCTCGTATTCCTGGGATACGAGGTGTATGTATTCGCAACGAGTCTCTCAATCCTTTTGGCAATTTTTATGGTCCTGGATATGGCAATCATCTGGCTGGTCTGGAATGAGTACCAGGAGCTGAAAACAAACAATAAAAAAGTGGTAAAATAGGTCTTCGGTATGCAAAAGATTATTCTGTATTATAAATTCACGCCGATCAAAGATCCTGAAACGGTTCGTTTATGGCAAAAAACATTAGCTGATAGCCTGCAATTACGGGGACGTATTCTGATTTCACCACACGGCATCAATGGGACGGTTGGCGGTGACCTGGCTGATGTAAAAAAATATATCAAAGCGACGAAAGAATTCGCCGGCTTTAAGAATATGCTGTTTAAGTGGAGTGACGGCGGTCGAGAGGATTTTCCACGCATGAGCGTGAAAGTACGTCCCGAAATTGTCGCGTTTGATGCGGCAGACGAACTGCGCGTGGACGAACATGGTGTGGTCGACGGGGGTAAACACCTGAAACCAAAACAGGTCCATGAGCTAGTGAAAGAAAAAAACGACGTTGTCTTTTTTGATGGTCGTAATGCACATGAAGCCGCTATTGGAAAATTTAAAAATGCCGTTGTGCCCGATACGCATACCTCACGTGATTTCATTAAGGAATTAGACAGTGGTAAGTACGACGATTTGAAAGATAAGCCTATTGTGACATATTGCACTGGCGGGATCCGTTGCGAAATTTTATCAAGTTTGATGATACATCGTGGATTCAAGGAAGTTTATCAACTTGATGGCGGCATTGTGAAGTACGGCGAAGCATATGGTGACGATGGTTTATGGGAGGGTAGTCTACGTGTCTTTGACGACCGCATGACAATTGATTTCTCAGACCATACAAGCATTATTGGTACCTGTTCGCATTGTGGCGGTCCAACGAATAATTATGAAAACTGTGCGTATGCCAACTGTAATGACTTGGTATTAATTTGTTTACAGTGTAAGCAAGAACCAGACTTGTTGTATCATACCGATTCCTGTCGAGTAAAAGCTGCCGCAATGGTCTAATCTAAAATGAAAGACCGGGTAGGTCACGCGATCCCAACCGCGCGACCTACCCGGTTCGTGCCACCCACTGGGTCACGGCAGACTAATTTCGGGGGGGAAATCAATCCAGACCGCTCCACGGTAAGGCGACACTATCCCTGGGCGCAGAGGGCCGCAGGGAATATGCTGCTTCTGCTCATCGCTTGATCAATGGCTGGTGTTTCCGGCGACGGTAATCGCGCGAGGTAACAAGAAGCTTAGAATGAAAATTGCAGCAAGAATACTTGCTTCATATATTATAGCAGATTTAAAAGCGTTGATAAAATTGTCGGTATTAGCCTTTTTTGTTGCATCAGTAATAATCGTGCCAATTTTTGCAGTGGCTGGTGTTTGTGGACCACTCGTCAACTGTTTACAACTCTCTGGTGTCACGCTAGTGTCAGTTTCATTATTGCGATCATAAAAACAGGTACGGACATCTTTCAGGATAGTATCTTGGGCTTGGACAGGTAAGCGCAACTGTGCTAACTGTTGACGCACGTCTGGTTCGATGGACGTAAAGCTGGCGTTTGAGTGTGCAGTGAGCTGACCGAAGAATATTAAACCAATCGTGGCGACACCAATGGCGCCACCAAGCTGTTGGACGGCATTCATAATCCCCGAGGCCGACCCGGCGTGGGTAGGGTCAACATCAGCTAATACGACACTAAACATTGGCGTCATGATGAGTGCCATACCCATTCCAGTGAGGAGAAAACCAGGGATGAATTCCCATGGCGTCGTTTCAATACCTGAATAGCGAATAAAAACGAAAACAGTCGTTAATCCGAGTGCCATGATAACGGTACCAACTGTCATGGTATATCGCCCTAATCTTCTAATAATAGGTTGACTCAAGAAGATCATTGTTAAAGAAATACCAACTGCCGTCGGAATACCGGTAAGCGCAGCTTTCAGAACGCCGTAATCGAGTCCAACTTGGAGTAACAATGTCATTGGCAAGAACACACCGAGCATCGCACCTTCGAAAATTAAATTGATTACCAAACCTGTGACAAATGTCTTGATCTTAAATAAACCAGGTACCACTAACGGTGAGTTATCTTTCTTTTCTTTTATAATTTGCCACCAGCCAAACAGCAGAAAAAAAGGTATTGAACCAGCTAACATAACAAACGTCCACAGTGGCCAGTGGAGTTCGCGACCTTGAATCAATGGATACACAATGAGGAATAAGGCGATGATAATCAATATCGTTCCCACAATATCGAGTTTGAGTGGATGGGGTGACTTACCTTCTGGTAAATAACGCATTGCGGCAATCAGGGCAAAAATACCTACCGGTACATTAATTAAAAAGATCGGTCGCCAATCGAGGCCGGCAATGTTTCCGCTAATAAGCAGTCCGCCTACGACAGGTCCGAGTGACGCAGCCACGCCTGCTAGTGCGCCAAACATACCCATGACGCCGCCACGCTCTTCCGGTTTAAACATCACCTGCATTAACGACATGACTTGCGGTACCATCAACGCCGCAAACCCCCCCTGCACTAAGCGAGCACCAATCAAAACGTTTGTATCCCAAGCAATACCACTCAGTAACGATGCTAAGGTAAACCCTGCCACACCAATGAGAAACATTTTCTTGTAGCCGATAACATCACCGAGACGACCACCAGTAATTAATAAGACAGCAAAAGCTAAAGAATAACCAGCAATGAGTCACTGAATTGCTGCATAACTAGCGCCTAAATTGGTTTGGATTGAGGGAATCGCAATGTTGACTATTGTGTTGTCAAGCAAGTCCATGACGAATGCAAAAGCAACCACAATCAGGGCAATGTTCCGCTGACGATGATTCAGTTGACTCGCGTGATGTTGAGCAGAGTGGGTCGGATGTGCAGCTTCGGCCATATGCGTGTAACGGACTCCTTAAATAAGACTCTTATTATATAATACAAACAGAAATATGAACGCAAAACTTGAGGCAAAATTAAAAACATTACCGCGCTCACCGGGTGTCTATTTTCATAAGTCCAAATTGGGCGAAATTATTTATGTCGGCAAAGCCGCGGTTTTGAAGAATCGCGTTCGTCAGTATTTCCAAAGCCAGCGTGATATGGACGTTAAAACACGAGCATTAGTATCTGAAATTGAAGATACCGATTGGATTGAAACTGAGAGCGAAATCGATGCCTTATTTCTTGAATCTGAAATGGTTAAGCGCTACATGCCACGCTTTAATATTTTGTTGCGTGATGATAAATCACAGACGTTTGTTCGAATTGATATGAAAAGTGAGTGGCCCTCTGTGTGTTTTACGAGAAATCCAGCCGATGACGGTGCTGAGTATTTTGGCCCATATTACAACGCCTATGCCATTAAAAATGCTTTGCGATTTTTGCGACGCATTTTCCCCTATTACACGAAACCGCCAAAAATAAACGAACGACCAACCCTCGATGCTCACATTGGTTTGGCGCCACCTCGTGATATGACCAGCGAAGAATATAAAGGGACGTTACGCCAACTCATCCGTTATATCGAAGGTGGTCGAAAAACAATTACGAAAGAATTAGAAAAACAAATGCGAGTCGCCGCTAAAATGCACGACTTTGAATTGGCTGCTGCATATCGTAACAAACTGTCTGATGTACGCGCACTCCAGCAAAAAATCATGTTTGGTGACCGTGAGTTTATGGACATTAGTAAAGACCGTGCCCTCAGTTTATTAGTTGATTTGTTCGGGTTGAAAAAAACACCCGTTCGTATCGAAGGCTATGACATCAGTCACATGGGAGGAACAAATGTTGTTGCCAGTATGGTCGTTTTTACCAACGGCGTTAGTGATCGTGCTCATTATCGTAAGTTTAAAGCACGACTGCAGACAAATGATGATTACGCCAATATGTTCGAAACCGTACAGCGCCGCACGAGCGAAAAAAATATGAAGAGTTGGGGAACGCCCGATTTATTATTAATTGATGGCGGAAAAGGCCAGCTTGATGCTGCTTTGCGGGCACTGGAGGAAAAAAACTTAAAAATTCCTACGCTTAGTATTGCTAAGCGTGAAGAGGAGATTATTGTCCACCCAACTCGTTCAAATGTCGATATCGAAAAACTAATGGCTCTCATAAAAGATCCCGAACCGGGCGTAGCGGTGATACGATCTGGTGACTATCTGGTAGTTAACTTACACGCCGGACAATTAAATGCCTCTGGCCATTCTAAAAACTTACGCGGCAGCTCTTCTTTTTCAAACTACTCGGATGTTACGAAACTTTTTCAACGGGTGCGCGATGAATCCCACCGTTTTGCGGTTAGCTATCACACGGTGCTGAAACGTGCCAAACAAACCGCGGGAACACTTGAAGAAATTCCAGGCATTGGTCCGGTGACACGGCGGACGTTGATTCGGACATTTGGTAGTGTTCGCGGTATCCAGGCAGCCAGCCACAACGAGCTGAAAGCCGTCGTGGGATCAGCAAAAGCTGCCTTGATTGATCAGTATTTGCGACAAGCATAACCACCGTGTTATGCTAAACACAAAGCAGTAGGGGGAAGCGTGCATCACATCTTGTCATCACTGAATGATCGTCAAGGCCGTCGAGGCTTTACGATCGTTGAGTTAGTGATTGTCATTGCGGTTATTGCAATACTGGCATCGATTGTAACCGTATCGTACGGTGGGTGGAAACGAAACACGCAGATAAAACAAGTTAAAAGCGACCTTTCACAGGCTGCATCAGCAATGGAAACAGCGAAGAATTTCGGCAGCGGTTATCCACTTGGTCCTAGTTTACCGAGTACATTTACGCCAAGCAGCGGCGTGACGGTGACAATAGATGCAAGTACGACAGTATCAGCGTATTGCTTGAATGGAACTGTCGCTTCCGATGCGACAGTACTTTATTATATTGATAATGCCATCGCTGCGTCGGGTGCTCAGGCTGGAACCTGTGCGACTCGTGCGACAAATCCATCTGCTCCGTCTGTTCCAACAGGCTTGGCAATCGTTTCATCAACCGGTTCCTCAATTAGCTTAACGTGGACAGTTGTTGCGAGTGCAACTTCTTATACCGCCTCTTGCGCCTCTGATAACAGTTTTATCTTAGGTGCACAACAAACAAGTTCAACAAGCACAGTTGGTTCAGCGGTATCAGCAACAGTATCTGGCTTAACGCCAAGCAGTACCTTTTACTGTCGCGTGAATGCAACCAATAGTGGTGGGACAAGTAGCTGGTCACCGACTGTCAGCACGAACACGAAATAATACATACAACTCATTGGCGGTTGGAACCTCAATTGAAGGCTATTGGACAAGTGCACCGCAAGGTTTTCTACTCGAGAACGGTGCTGTCGTCTCACGTTCAACGTACTCCGATTTATTTAGTGTCGTTGGTACTACCTATGGCGCGGGTGATGGTTCAACAACGTTTAATTTACCCGACTCGCGTGGCCGAACACCGGTAACATATTCGAGCGGTGATTCCATTTTTGGTACGATTGGAAAAAC
>CAZKIJ010000009.1:7634-20540 GCA_964552895.1 uncultured Candidatus Saccharibacteria bacterium
ACCTACTCGACACTTTTTGCTACAATTGGCACTACCTACGGTGCAGGAGACGGTTCGACAACATTTAACCTCCCTGATTCACGCGGCCGGGCCGCGGCAAATTATCAGTCCGGGGATCCTCAATTTGGTACGCTCGGCAATAAATTTGGCGAAAAGTCACACACACTCACGGTTGCCGAAATCCCTCCACAACAGCATGGTATCCGCGGCGAATTTGGCACAAACACCTCTATTAATAATGGCCCACCACCAACTCAATACAATACATTAACAACTAATCCAGCCTTTGGGTTTCAGACGGCATATACACAAACTGTTGGTACAACCAATACGCCGTATAACGTCATCCAGCCATCCATTGTGAAACAGTCGGCTATCAAATACACGGCAGCTACAGGCTCTTCACCTGTTATCACCGGGACATCAGTCGCAGGCTATTGGTCGGCGACGCCGTCAGGTTATTTGCCTGAGGATGGTTCAGCCGTTTCACGTACGACCTATTCAGCACTCTACGCTGCCATTGGCACCACTTATGGTGCTGGTGATGGCTCAACGACCTTTAACCTTCCTGACTCACGCGGCCGTATAGCGGTCAATTTCAGTCAAAACGATTCAGAGTTTAATTCAATGGGCGAAAAATCTGGTGAAAAAACTCATACACTCACGCTTGCCGAAATGCCACCGCATCAAATAAGTATTCGAACTGAATTCGGCACAAGCAGCAATTTAAATGTTGGTGTACCTGGTCAATATAATCAGCCAACCACAAACACTGGGTATCCTATCCGCAATGACTATACACGTGTCGACGGCGGCGGCGGCGGAACTCATAATGTTATGCAACCGACAATTGTCGCGAGCTTCGTTATTAAATATTAGGAAAAATTATGGATTACGTTATACAAAATAATCAACTACAGCCCGTTCAACCAAAAAAATTTCCTATTAGCCGCATTATTTTAATTGTCGTCGGTATAAGTGTTATCAGTATCATTACTCTCATTATTATTTTGTCTATTCGCAATACGATTATTGTTAATGATGTGACGAGAGTACTGAAATCGGTACCAACAGCTATGGACGAAGCTTCAAAAAACGGTGGTTACCCAGAAAGTGTTCCCTCGTCAGTTAAAACCACAAACGTTCAACTACAAGGTGGTGGTAGTTTTGACGGAATGACGTATTGCGTCACGGCGACAAGTACAACAAATAAAAAGGTGGTGTATTATATTAACTCCCAACAAAAGACACCGCAAAAAGGAAGTTGTCAAACGTCATCATCTTTACCAACGCCTAGTACGCCACAGTTACCATCAGTTTCATTCATCGGCGCAACTCAAGTTGGACTCACATGGAGGCGATCTTCATTCGCTCAAAAATATACCGTCCAGTGCGCATCTGATTCGTCGTTTTCGCGTGACCTTTCCCAGCAATCAAGTAAGTCATTGACAGCGACATGTTCTGGTCTCAAGCCAGCAACGGCTTACTATGTACGCGTACGAGCCGAGAATAGTACGACAAGCTCTTGGTCGAATCCACTTATGGTGACAACTGATGTCGTTTCTATACCGCCACCAAACCTTACCGTGAAAGCATTATCATCGACAGCGATACATGTGACGTTCGATCCAACCCCATCAGCATCCCGATACATACTAGAATATGCGACCGACAGTAACTTTACCAAAAACGTTGTAGACGTTTCTCTTACCTCACCAAAAGTAACGATTAATAATTTAACACCCCGAACGGTCTATTACTTTCACGTAAAGGCGGTAACGAATCAATTTGATGCCAGTCGGGCGGCTTTCTCGCCACAGGTGAACACAGTCACCTATTAGTTTGCTAAAATAGCAACATGCACGCAGCCTTTTTTCAGGGAAACCGAGAGCGATTAGCGCATGCCATACATGGCGGCATTGCGGTAGTCGGTGCCTATAATGCAGTGCAACGCACGAATGATGCCGCGTTTTCTTTTGAACAAGAAGCTAATTTTTGGTGGCTTACGGGAATTGAGCAACCAGATTGGTGGGTCATTATCGACGGACAACGACAAAAATCTTTTTTGGTACGTCCATATATTAGCCATACGCATCATATTTTTGATGGGAGCTTAAGTGATGAGCAGGCAGTTAAGATTAGTGGTGTTAATAGTGTCTTAAGCAATGACGACGCTCTACAAATGTTGCGCGACTTAACAAAGCACCATAGCATGGTATATACGATAGGTGAATCACCGTATAGCGACCACTTTGATTTTATTCAGAACCCGGCACCAAAAAAAGTATGGACAATGCTGGAAAGGATATTTTCAAAAGTACATGATTGTCAACTAGAAGTAGCCCAGCTGCGAGCGATAAAACAACCCGAAGAAATAAAAGCCATTCAAAAGGCTATCAATATAACAATTGAAGGCTTTGAAAAAGTAAAAGATGTTTTGCAGACATTCACGCATGAGTATGAGATCCAAGCTGAATTTGACTACCTATTCCGGCGCAAAGGTGGCTATGGCCATGCCTATGACCCTATCGTTGCAGCTGGTAAAAATGCATGCACACTTCATTACAACGATAACAGCAAGCAGATAAAAAAGCCTAGCTTGGTTCTTATGGATATCGGTGCTCGTGTTGATGGCTATGCAGCCGATATTACCCGTACATATGCCATGGGTGACGTGACCAAACGACAGCGGCAAATACATGAGGCGGTTGAAACCGCTCATAAAAACATCATTCATTTACTTAAACCTGGACTGAAGACGCAAGATTATTTTGATCAGGTCGATACCATAATGACTGAGACACTCCGATCACTTGATCTTATACAAACACCAGATGACTACCGTCTGTACTTCCCGCATTCCGTCAGTCACGGTCTTGGTGTTGATGTCCATGATAGCTTAGGTCGTCCGACAGTATTACAAACTGGTATGGTTCTGACGGTTGAACCGGGCATATATATTCCCAAAGAGGGGATTGGCGTACGGATCGAAGATGACATCCTTATTACCAAGACGGGTCATCGCAATCTTAGCCAAAAACTCGGGACAGGTCTGTGATATAATAAAGGCAAATGTTGCAACAATTCCTGGTATTTGTTGTCCGTTGGGTACTTAACTCATTTGGACTCTGGATAGCTGTTCGCTTACTGGGAACAGGTCTTCCAAACACTGTTGATACGATGTCGCTGTCAGCTTTTCTGATTGCCGGTCTCATTTTTTCTCTAGCAAATACTATTTTAAAACCACTCCTTGTGATTTTATCTCTTCCAGCCATACTCGTGTCGCTCGGACTATTTATGTTGATCGTCAATGGCATATTAGTATATATTTCAGTGGGACTGGCGCCAGGCCTGTCTATGTCATTCTTAAACGCAATTCTTACTGGAATTATTCTGAGTCTGCTAAACTATATAGTAAGTGCCGCTGTTGAATTACGTCGCGGTCAGACAGGAGTGAAATAATATGAGCTTTGATACCATTCTTATGATTGTTATGGTCGCGTCAGCAGTTCTGATGATTATTTGTATCTTGCTTCAACAACGTGGCGCCACGTTAGGCGCAGGTTTCGGTAGCTCTGGTGAGCTCTATACCACTCGCCGCGGCATTGATAAAAATTTATTTGAAGCCTCAATAGTTCTTGCTATTATCTTTGTGTTATCAATCCTGCTCGGTCTTGTATTGCCGTCAGGAAGTTAGTTGGAGACGTCATCGCTCAGATGAATAATGATCAACAAGGTGGATGGAAACGATTTCGTGAACAGAGCTTTAATAGTAAAGCTCTTTCACGGCGTATAAAAAAAGTAGAGAGTGTTACGACTCGTCACGCTCGACATTTTATTTCTAAGCGCTGGCGTAATATGCGCTACGTCCGCCGCCATATCGCTATCTGGGTATTAATGGTTGGGTACATTATCGCGGCGAGCGCACTTCAGTTGATGTGGTATCAACAAGGTTATCAAACAACCGCCGCCACTAGCGGGGGTACCTATGCCGAAGCAGTCCGTGGCCCGCTTGATACGCTTAATCCATTATTTGCCGCATCGAGCGCCGAACAGTCGGCAAGCCAATTACTTTTTTCTCGACTTATGACCTATGACACAACCGGTCATTTACAATATGATGTGGCTTCAAGCATGTCAGTCGATGCGACAGGTAAAATATACACGTTGACGTTAAAAGATGCTCGCTGGCAAGATGGTCTGCCATTGACTGCCCAAGACGTTGTTTTTACGGTCAATCTGATTAAAAATCCCGCAACCCGTTCAACAATAACTGGTTGGAAGGATATTACTGCGAGTGCGCCAAACGATACGACCGTTGTGTTTACGCTACCAGCTGTCTACGCTGCCTTTCCAAACGCATTAAATTTTCCGATTTTACCACAGCATATTTTAAAGGATGTTGACCCAGGTAACTTACGAACAAGCTCCTTTAGTTCTAAACCAGTTGGGAGCGGGCCGTTTACGTTTCGGCTGTTACAAAATACCACTGTCGGCAGTGCGCATCAAACACTTCGTATGGTCCGTAACACCAACTATTATGCAGGGATGCCAAAGTTAGAGCGCCTCCAGCTTGAAATCGTCGCGAGCTCTGATGAAGTAGTAAAATCACTCGCAACGTCTGAAGTGAGTGCGGCAGTTGATTTGTCAGCAAGTGATATTACGCAGGTGAATACCGCGCGCTATAACATCGAACGTAAGCCGATAAATGCTGGCGTATATGCATTATTTAATACGACGGGTACGATGCTGAAAGATAAGGTGATTCGCCAAGCGCTCCAAATTGGAACAAACACCACTGCGATTCGCCAAGCGCTTGGGTCGGGAACGCCCGCACTTTACACACCATTTGTTAATGGTCAATTGTCTGGGGATGTTCCAGCGGCGCCTATCTACGATGTCGCTGCTGCCAAAGAAATGTTGAAGGAAGATGGCTGGATAATAACCGACGGTGTATTGAAAAAAAATGGACAACCGCTTACCCTCAACGTCGTCACGATTAAAGATAGTGATTTTGAAACGGTGTTACAAAAATTGGCTGGCCAATGGCGTCAACTTGGTATCACCGTCAACACCACGGTGGCTGATCCGAACAGTGTTTCGAATAATGTCGTACAAAATATTTTGCAGCCACGGGCATACGACGTGTTGATTTATCAACTTAACATTGGCGCCGACCCCGATGTGTATGCATACTGGCATTCATCACAAGCGAATGAACTTGGCTTTAACTTTTCAAATTATAGCAACCCCTTGAGCGATGATGCATTATCAAGCGCCCGATCCCGACTCGAGCCTGAATTACGCAATGCAAAATATATTACCTTCGCCAAGCAGTGGCTCAGTGATGCTCCAGCAATTGGATTATACCAGTCAACACTTCAATATGTTTCGAGCAAACAAATTAGTACTCTCCAGCCAAGTAATGTCTTAGTTTCACCTGTCGATCGATACAATAATATTCTCTATTGGACTGTCAATCAAAAAACCGTCTTTACAACTCCGTAAATAAAAAAAGTTCACATACGTAAACTTTTTTGTATGGTGCGCGCGAGAGGACTTGAACCTCCACGACCTTGCGGACACTAGCACCTCAAGCTAGCCTGTCTACCAATTCCAGCACGCGCGCATCTCGCTATAGTATAGGGGTAGAAAAGAAAAAAGGCAATGAATGCCTGTAAATATGATCTTTACGAAGAACGACGAAAGGTCCATACTAAACGTAACCATGTTACGGCGTCAAAAGAGAAAAAATGGTTTTACGATCGTTGAACTTTTAATTGTTATTGTCGTCATTGGAATTTTGGCTGCAATCGTTATTGTTGGGTATAACGGCGTGACCAAGAATGCGCGACGGGTGACTGTGCAAGCAGATGTAGCGAATAATCAAAGTATTATTGAACAGGCAAATGCCACCGGTGGTGGGTATCCGGCCACCGCCACGGCAGCGGGTATAAAAACAACCCCAGGCAACACCTATAGTTATATTGCTGCGTTTGGGCGATATTGCTTGGCAGTGACGAATGTGGCGTCGGCAATTACATACCGTGTAACAAGCACGGATACATCACAGCTCACCGGTGGTTGTTGGGCGACTGTTTCAAGTTACATTAATAATGGACAAGGCACGACAAACGGAAGTTTAGCAGTTGCCCAAGTCAATGTTCCAATGGGCTTGGCAATTGATGCGAACAACAATGTTTATGTTGCCGACTATGGGTCGAATAGAATTCGTATGATTACAGCGGCTGGAACGGTCTCGACACTTGCTGGCTCGACCAACGGGTATGTCAACGCGACAGGAACGAGCGCCAAATTTAAGAACCCAAGAGGTGTTACCGTCGATGCGTCGGGAAATGTGTATGTGGCTGACTCAAATAATAATGCCATCCGAATGATTGCACCAGGTGGTGCCGTCACAACCTACGCTGGTTCGACCAGTGGTACGGGTGGGACAACAAACGGCACAGGAACAGCGGCACGGTTTAACAATCCCTATGGATTAGCCGTCGACGCGTCGGGAAACATCTATGTCGCAGATACCTATAATCATATGATACGTAAAATTACGCCGGCAAAAGATGTGACAACCCTAGCTGGGCAGTTCTATGGCTATGCTGATGGTACTGGGACGGCCGCTTCATTTGCTTACCCAAACCAAGTAACGGTTGACCCTGCAGGGAATGTTTATGTGGCGGATACCGGTAACTGCGCCGTTCGGGTCATTTCACCTGCTGGCGTTGTGTCGACACTAGTAGGTGGACCGACTTGTGGAGATAAAGATGGAGTCGGCACGGCCGCTCAAATCGACAGCCCAAGCGGCATTGTCTATGCACCGGATGGGGCATTATATATTACCGATACGAGCAACCAAAAAATTAAACGTATTACCCTTGATGGAACAGTAACGACTATTGCCGGTTCCGGCACTACCGGTAACCAGGATGGAACGGGTGATGTTGCAAAATTCTATCTCCCAGTTGGTATTGTCGTTGATACAAATGGGAATATTTATATAGGTGATCAACTCAATAATGCAATACGCAAAGCTTATGAATAAAAAAACGAGCCAACTCATCTTGCTCGTTTCATAGTCATGGTGGGCGCTGAGGGGCTCGAACCCCCGACCCTCTGTGTGTAAAACAGATGCTCTAGCCAACTGAGCTAAGCGCCCATGTCCATGGAGTATACACTATTTTTTTATGACTGCCTAGGTTTACAATATGACGCTTATACTTGCACGGTGAGTGAAATCTCCTTACGCTATAAGTATGAACTCACCAGAGGTCACCGATCCACGCTTCGCTAGTGCGCTCGAGGGGGCGATTCTTCGGGTTACTGAGGAACATCGGCTTGTCAAAAAGGCAGTTAAGAAATCAATGCAATTACGAGCACCAAATTGTGGGATTGCGTCACTTGCCACCGCCGAGTATTTGCATATGATCGGCAAAGACTCACAGCTACTGATCAGTCGTCCACATTTGAACATTGATCCGCATATGGCACATGTGATGGTATTAAGCGAAGGAAAAATTGTTGACACGACTTTCAGCCAGTTTTTTAATTACGTTGGTTTAAATGAAAATTATGTTGAACAAGTAGGGGTCGATGAATTCCCGGATCGGAAAATAGCCGTTTTTAGTGAGGGGAATGGCTTCGAGTTAGCATCCTGGGTAACGAAGGCGGCGCTACATTTTCAGCGTACGCGACAAAAACAAGCGGACGCATTACATTACCGCTACAACATACCGCGCCATGCACCATTGGCCACTGCGCCTCCGGCTGAACTACAGTCAACATATGCCGCAATATGGCGGACATCGAACATCAGTTCGTACAGGCATGGACGTGTATCGCACATCATAGGCAAACAGGCCGCTGAGTACATAGCCAAAGAACTGCTTTAGCTTGAAAATCAGATTCATTCGTGCTGTAATAAGAGCAAGCGAACCCGACACATCGGGACTTATTTTTTGAAAGAAGCCATTTATATGAAAGATCCACAACAACTTCGTAACGTCGCCATTATAGCCCACGTTGACCATGGGAAAACGACGCTTGTTGATGGCCTGCTTAAACAAAGCAACACCTTCCGTGCTAATCAGGCTGAAATGGAACAATCATTGATTATGGATAGTGGCGATCAAGAGCATGAGCGTGGCATTACGATTACCGCCAAACAGACAGCCGTGTATTACAACGATTACAAAATCAATATCATCGATACGCCAGGGCATGCTGATTTTTCTGGCGAGGTTGAACGTACCCTCAATATGGCTGACGGCGTCCTCTTAATCGTTGATGCCCAAGAGGGTCCGATGCCACAAACAAAATTCGTTTTAACCAAGGCGTTGGAACTTGGTTTAAAACCAGTAGTTGTCATTAACAAAATTGACAAACCATCGCGCCGTATCGCTGAGGTTGAAGATGAGATTGCCGACCTATTTTTGGAATTAGCAAACAGTGACGATCAATTACAATACCCTGTCTATTACGCTATTGGTCGCGACGGTAAGGCGTGGAAAAAATTACCTGATAATCCATCAGAACATACCGATCTGACACCAATCTTTGATGCCATTATTCATGATATTCCGACACCGAAAGTAGATGTCAATGGCTCGTTACAGTTATTGGTAACGTCATTGCAATATGATTCTTTCCTCGGTAAATACGCGATTGGTCGGGTTGCAAGAGGAAAAATAAGTCGAGGCCCGGTAACACTCATAAAACGCGATGGGACCAAAATTAGCAGTAAAGTCGAGAAATTATTTGGCTATCGTGGCCTAAGCCGCGAAGAAATTGAGGGAACGATTGCAGGTGACATTGTCGCGGTCACGGGCATTGCTGATGCACACATTGGTGAAACAATTGCTGATAAAGAAACACCTGAAGCACTGCCGGTACTGGAAGTCGAAGCCCCGACGTTAAGTATGTACCTTGGTCCTAATACCAGCCCAATGAAGGGACGTGAAGGTGAGTTTACAACCGGCCGTCAAATTGGTGACCGCTTAAAGCAGGAACTCGAAACCAATGTTGCTTTGCGTGTCGAAGAAGACGGCATTGGCTTTATTATTTCCGGTCGCGGTGAACTTCATCTGTCTGTTTTGATCGAGACCCTCCGTCGGGAAGGCTATGAATTTGAAGTCGGTCGCCCTCAAGTTGTCACGATTGAAAAAGACGGCAAAGAGCAGGAACCCGTTGAAGAACTAACTATAGAAGTGGGTCCGGAGTTTGTCGGTACAATCAGCCAAGAACTTGGCACACGCCGGGCTGAACTCGTGGGCCAAGAAACCACCAGTAGTGGCGCGATTCGCCAAACCTATATCATTACTACCCGCGGGATGATTGGGTTACGGAACCTATTACTGACCGCAACCAAGGGCACGGTTATTATGAACTCGTTGCCCCACGGGTATCAACCATTGGGTCAAAAAATTCAAGGAACACGCAGCGGCGCATTGATTGCTTTTGAGGCTGGTGTCACCACGCCGTACGCGCTTGAAAATGCCGAGTCACGTGGTGAACTATTTGTCGGCCCAGCAGTTGAAGTGTATGCTGGTATGATCGTTGGTCTAAATAGCCGAAACGAGGATCTTGATATCAATGTCTGTAAAGCCAAACATTTAACAAACATGCGCTCGAAATCATCAGACGGAACCGTGCAGCTGACTCCGTTCACTGATTTAAGTCTAGAACAGTGCATCGACTTCTTGGCCGACGATGAATTACTGGAAGTCACTCCTAAAAACCTTCGTTTGCGCAAACGCTATCTCGATCCAGTACAACGCAAGCGTCACAAGTAACGCTTCGAGGGGCATTACGAGTCAAAATCTCACCCCTTAGTCATTATTTCGAGCGTAATCCGTCTTGAGTCAAGCATTCAAGACGCTTATACTAACATTATGCAAGCTCCAAAAATAAACATTGATACGCTTCGTTCATCGCTTGTTTCAACGACTGGTACATTACTTCGTGTCAAAAAAAATCACGACGAACTGCTGAGTGATTTATTTGAAGACGTGCAATCGCAACGAATTTATCCTGACGGTAAAACGTTTGTTGATCTCGTCCCCAAAAAGCGCGTTAAAGCAATTCACGATGAGTATACGTTGCTAAAAAATGACCCAAACTTCGATTTAAAAGAATTCGTGGCGCGTCATTTTTATGATCTATCAACAACCATTCATAAAAAAGAACCACAGGTGGCCGACCCAACTCGTTCAATTGATGACCATATCCAGGCGTTGTGGAAATATCTTGAACGACGGAACCGTTTGGATCGTGGATCATTATTCGCGTTACCGTACACCTATGAAGTTCCCGGCGGTCGATTTAACGAGCAGTTTTACTGGGATAGTTATTTTATCATGTTAGGATTAAAGGCTGAAGGGAACTGGGATCGCATCGAAGGCATGCTTAAGAATTTTGCCTATATGATTCGGAAATTTGGATACATTCCTAGCGCTAACCGAACATATCTTACCAGTCGTTCCCAGCCACCTTTTTTTTCACATATGGTCCGTATGCTCGCTGAACACAAGGGCAAGCGTGTCTTAATTGAATACCTTCCATACTTATTAGCCGAACATCGTTTTTGGATGAAAGGTCGTTCGCATTTGGAAAAAGAGGAACACAGAGCCTTTGCGCGATTGGTTCAATTAAAAGACGGTTCACTCGTGAACCGTTACTATGATAATAAAGTTGCGCCACGACCTGAGTCACTCTGGGAAGATACCGAAACCGCCCAGCAATCGATTCATCGTGAATCAAGTCGTTTATTCTTACATTTACGCGCCGCTGCCGAGTCGGGCTGGGACTTTAGCTCGCGCTGGTTGGAAGACCCTCAAGATCTAAAAACGATACATACCGCCGATATTGTACCCATTGATTTAAATTCGTTACTCTATCACCTTGAAGTAACGATTGCCGATGCCTATCGAATGCTGTGGCAACCAATCTGGGCAAGGCGTTTTCGCAAGATGGCCGACCGTCGTAAAAAGGCAATGAATACCTATTGCTGGAGCAAGAAGCTCAATTTCTTTACTGATTATAATTTTCATCATTCGCGCAAAACCGGCACAGTGACATTGGCGGGCGTATTTCCGCTCTTTGCTGGTATCGCGACGCAAGTGCAAGCTGATTTCGTGGCTCAACGAATTGAACATGATTTTTTAAAACCTGGCGGGGTCGTGACAACACTTATTGAGAATGGTCAGCAATGGGACGCGCCCAATGGATGGGCGCCACTTCAATGGGTAACGGTCGAAGGACTACGCCGATATGGACATGGAAAACTAGCCGATACCATCTCGGAGCGTTGGTTACAGGTGAATGAACGCGTCTATGCAACACACGGCAAACTGGTCGAAAAATACAATGTCGTCGATATGGATAAATTGGGGGGCGGAGGTGAATACCAACTGCAAGATGGATTTGGCTGGACAAACGGCGTCTATCAAGCACTCAAAGCGTATAAAAACAACCCATGACCTACGGAGTATCACCGGTATGATAGATAGATTTAAAAAATCTGCTCGTTTTTTAATTCGTCAGGTAAAAAACCTTTATCGTGCTGGAAATCAGCTTCCCATTTATAACCTTCATTGTAGCCTAAGTCTTTCATGAGTTTGGTGGGCGCGTTTCGTAAGTGTAAGGGAACGGGCGCATCCGGATATCGTTTCGCAAGGGTCTGCGCGCGCGCCATCGCATCGGTCGTTTGGCGGGATTTTTCAGATTTTGCCAGGGCGGTGGCAACGTGGAATAAAATGTATTGTGATTCGGGCATACCAATGCGTTCAACGGCCTGAAACGCCGTCACGGCTAAACCAAGCGCCCCATTGCCAGCAAGGCCAATATCTTCACTAGCAAAAATAACCATGCGACGAGCGATAAATTTCGGATCTTCACCAGCATCAAGCATACGTGCTAAATAGTAGAGTGTTGCATCAATGTTACTTCCACGCATACTTTTGATAAAAGCTGAAATGACGTTGTAGTGCATCTCTCCTTTTTTGTCATAACCCGGGAGGCGGCGTTGAGCAGCCGTTTTGACGATGTCGGGCGTGACCTTTTTGGCCATGCCAAGGGATAACTCCAAATTTCCTAGGGCAACACGGGCATCACCACCGGATAATTCGGCCAAATAATCGAGTGCTTCGCTCGTCACTTTTTTATCGGCTTTTTCTAATGTCATCGCTCGTTTTAAGATGGCGATAATGTCATCTTTATGTAACGGTTCTAAAACGAGCACACGCGAGCGACTGAGTAACGGGGTAATGACTTCAAAACTCGGATTCTCGGTGGTAGCGCCGATTAACGTTATTAAGCCCGATTCAACGTGAGGCAAGAAAGCGTCTTGCTGAGCTTTATTAAATCGGTGAATTTCGTCAACAAATAATACCGTTCGCTGTTGCAGGTTCCAATTTTGGCGGGCATGTTCGACGATGCGTTCAACATCTTTTTTGCCGCTAGTGACAGCGGAAATTTCAATACATTCAGCCTCCACTTCCTTGGCGATGATACGTGCAAGCGTGGTTTTGCCACTGCCGGGCGGGCCCCACAGAATAAGGCTGACCGGCTCTTTATTGCCGACAATTTGTCGCAAAATTTCACCATCACCTAATAAATGGCTCTGACCAATAACATCGTCGAGGCTTTGTGGCCGCATACGCTCCGCCAGGGGGACTCTTTCCATAGTTTTATTATACCCCTGAAAGAACAATCGCCGGGTGGTTGGCCGGGCGCGCACTTTTCTGATTTGGTCGGCGTCACTGGCGATAACGCCCACGGAGTGACCTTGTTTAAAGAGGCGCTCTACGGTAGAATATATCAAGCGTTCCGCGCTTGTGTGGCTCTTTAGCTCAGTTGGTAGAGCAGAGGCCTGAAGAGCCTTGTGTCCCCAGT
>CAZKIJ010000010.1:0-9868 GCA_964552895.1 uncultured Candidatus Saccharibacteria bacterium
CTTAATACGTTTGTTCCTTGTTTCATATAACCTCCGAATTTCTTAGAGCTATAATACAGTTAAGTGGTCAAATCAACAACTATTTTTTGCGAGTGACAGTTGGCCACAGTCCCCAACTGGCCCATGCCGCCAAAATCCCAAGCGCCGCACTAACAAATACAGCCCACCAGCCAGGTAAAACGGGGATATAGCCGCCTAATAATCCGAGGTTCGTTAACGCATTCGTTGTGAGAAGAGCATCCAGCGTTAAAGCCAGCCACAGAGCGGGTACAAGCCAGCCGATTGCCATTGAAAAAACACGAAATGCTCGGCTTAGTTTTAGTCGTAACAAGAAAGGAATGGCGAGTAATTCGCAGGCAATCAAAAAACCAGCCAGGAATGCGGCAAAACGTCCCCCACCAGGCAACCAATAACTATCAATGATTAAAACAAATTTCGAAAATCCAACTATTTGTGTCGTAGCCATGATTGCCAGCACTGCCGCATACACCCAAGCAACGCGTTGCGACTCTTTCGTACGTGCTGGTTTGGCGACGGTTGCGGTAGCGAATATACTCATGATTCGAGTATACACCCCTTTCTGCATGTCGAAATGTTGTTATTTTTATCATCATGCTTGCGCTTTACTAGTTGATGAAGTACAGTAGTCACAAGCGAAAGTTACAAAAATAAACATACTCCAAAACAAAATATGTTGTAATGCTCGCTCTACGATATCCACCACAACAGAGAAACCCCGCGTCTGCGGGGCTTTTCTTTAGTCACTGTCTAATGAATGCTCAGCGCGCCATGCAGCGATCGCCGCGTGGTTACCGCTTAATAGAACTTCTGGCACCTCTAGCCCGCGAAACTCAGCTGGTTTGGTGTACTGTGGAAACTCTCGTGTTTTACCGTTGCTAAAACTTTCAATCTCAGCGCTTGTTGCGCCACCTAATACACCTGGGATAAGTCGGACGATACTGTCAATGATTGTCATGGCAGGGAGTTCACCACCAGTCAAAACATATTCACCCACGCTCACTTGTTCGTCAACCAAGCTAACAATCCGCTCGTCATAGCCCTCATAGCGGCCACAAATAAAAATGTAGCCTTGATCAGCGTCCGCCCACTCACGGGCCAGCGATTGCTTCCAGCGCTGTCCACGGGGCGTCATTAATATGACTTTCGCCATTGGGTCATAGGCTTTTGCCTCCTCGACAGCGGCAAAAAGTGGCTCAGGCTTTAAAAGCATGCCATCGCCACCGCCGTATGGCGTATCATCAACCTGTTTTCGTGGTCCCAGACCAAAGTCACGCAAGTTAATCATACGAAATTCGACCGCCTTTTTTTGCTGGGCCTTCCACATCATCGAACTGTTCAAAACGTTGTCGAACATGTCGGGGAATAATGTAATGACTTGTATTTTTTTCATCTGTGACTAGTCTACGGTAGATTGACTTATTTGTAAATATGTGTTACTATTTACGTACATATGTGCAGTGGGCACATTGAACCGACACTATTGGGGGAACAGCATGACCACGATCCTTGATCTGGAAGAGAAAGCATTGACGAAATCTATGATGGAAGTCCTCGCTTCTCATGACCACTTCAAACTCTGGGGGAACAGAATGGGCTTCACGTCCCGCGACCACCACTACGAGCAGACCACCTTCGACCCCGTGTCCAACGCGTTCGTTCGCTACGAAAACAGCAAAGTGAACAACGAACCCAACACGGAACCCGTCGAGGTGCTCGAGAAGGCACTTGATTACTTCTGGGCGTTCGTCGGTCACAAGCGTTCACCCTTCACCATACCCGCCTGACGGACCGAGACCCGCCGAGAAGTTATTGCTTCTCGCTCTCGCCTCCTCGGCGGGTCTTTCCTATTTCGACGTATCAAAAAACCACCAAAAATGGTGGCTTTTTTGAACACATAAGCTCTCAACAAATGTGGTGATTTGTGTCTCGCAGGAGAACTTCTCGCAGTTCAAAGTGTTTGTTGAACTGCTTGTGATTATATATCAAGGTCGTCGAGTTCCGCAAGCTCTTGGCGGGTCTTTTTTGAATAGTCTGAACGGCTTTGTGACGAGCTTTCCACACCTTCCCCTGTTGCGGTTTCCACAGGCTCTCCACTGATGTCGGCATGATCAACATCGGCCGAACTATAGGCATGTGACGGATCATCGTTATTAACAATTTTTAGGTTATAGCGCGCGTCGTTTTTGGTCCCTAAGGCACGTAATAATGTCCGCAAACTCTGAGCGGTAATGCCTCGTTTGCCAATGACGCGGCCGAGATCTTCTGGATTCACAGTCAACGTGAGAAGTACCCCTTTTTCGTCGATAATGCGCTCCACGACGACGTCGTCTGGATGCCCCACGACTGATTTAACAATGTACTCTACGAACTGCTGGTCTATAGTCTGTGCTGCCATATGCCCCCTTGCCTCTTCGGTCTCTCTTAGTATCGTGTTTCTATTGTAGCATAGTCTCTGTTTATGCTTTTTCAACGTTGTCACGTTTCACGATGGCATTGACATTTTATACTACTTGTGTTAAAATGCTATTTACAATTCCTGGGCTAGCTGGGAACGATCCTGAGGAGATACTATGGCAAATGGTGGCACAAGCAAGAACATCAGTGCCGAGCAGAACGCACAGATGCGACACGAGAACAAGAAACGGCACAAAAGTGCACGCATCGGCCGTCTGGCGGTCATTCCGGGGGCTAAGCGATTCGAGTACGAGAGAGCACAGAGTGTCGTCGACCTCGCCAAAGTCCTGGCGCCGATCACTGAGCTCTATCCCAACTCGCCAGCCCGCATCGCGGCCGAGTGCATCCTCGAACTCTACGTTCGCACGGATCAGAAGCCTGGCTACACGAAGTTCGAGCAGACCGTCTACGTCGCCTCCAAGGCTCTCAACGTCGACAAAAACGAGCTTCACTCGATACGAGCCTTCACTCGCGGTAAGTACGCAGCGAAGCAGGCGATCGCACAAGCAGAGCTCGAGCTGGACGAGAAGCGCCTCGGCAAGCTTGTGAAAAGCTGACTCCTCCGTTCACACACACCCCACGCCGGTTCCCTATCAGGAATCGGCGTGGGGCATATTTTTTTACAAAAAATCCGCCCTGGTAGGCGGATGCTTTTATTTGGACGTTTCTTCTGTAGGGACGTCAGCTTCTGGGTCAGCGGTGGCTCCGTCTTCAACAGCAGAGGCTTCTTCGATTGGCTCTTCTGGCGCTGTCGTTTCGACAGTTTCTTCAGCTGGGCGGTTCTTGCGAAGTTTTTCAGGATTGCGAATGGCTTTTTGTTTGTCAGTGTCGCCTTGCTTCACCCATTTTGGTAGTGTGACGCCGGCGTCCTTTAGTAATTTGACAACACGAGGAGTTGGCTGGGCACCGTTATCTAAAAATTTTTGAGCAGCTTCCACTTGAATGCTGGTTTGCTTGGAGTGTGGGTTATAGCTCCCGACATAAGCAACCACACGACCACTTGATGGGTGGCGTTGGGCTTCTTGGACGGCCAAGCGGTAGGTAGGGTACCCGGCGCGACCGATGCGTTGCAGGCGAATAGCGAGCATGTTTAAATGATTTCCTTTTCCTTCACAAATTTAATATCGTACTAACGTGTTAGTTTACACTTTTTATCCCTGTAAGTCAACCGCTTTAGCGCTTCTCGTATCTATCAAGCGCAGACTTAGCAGCAGACTGCTGAGCGGCTTGTTTGCTCGGGCCAGTCCCTTGACTCATGAGCGTATCGCCAGAATAGACGCCAAGGGTAAATATCTTATCATGGTCAGGGCCGACCTCTTCCAAGACAACATATCGAGGTGTCACACCGTCAACCCGTTGCATCACCTCTTGTAAATGTGATTTTGGGTCGCGCCAACTACCTTCGCTCAAAATTGCGTCGAACGTTGAAATGATATGACGATGTATGAAGTCGCGTGCCGTATCATATCCTTTTTCAAGATAAATGGCGCCAATGACCGCTTCAAACGCATTTGCCAAAATTTGTAAATGAGCCCGCTCACTGCCCTGTTTTTCACCACGACTCATACGGATGAGCGGTGCATACCCAAGTTTCATACCAGCATCACCAATGCTTTCCGTACGGACCAACGATGCTCGCCAACTTGTCAAAATACCTTCCGGTTCCGAATAGTTATTAAAGAGAAAATCAGTCACGACTAATTCCAAGACGGCATCGCCCAAAAACTCAAGACGTTCATTATGCTCACTGACGCTTTTCCGGTGTTCGTTCACATAGCTGCGATGGGTTAAAGCAGTAATTAACAGGTCGATGTTATCAAATTCAAAACCCAGGTTGTCACGGGCAAAATCCTGATATGGCGCGGTTTGCATGCCACTCATTATAAATTCTCCTGGCGAATTCGTTTCATCGCAAGTAACATTAGTTTGCCGATGTCTTCGTACTCAATCGCTTCGAGCGCGTCATGAAACTTAAACCACTTGATACCATTCATCCATTCCTCTTTTTGGATTGCATTTGTGTCCCCTTTTGCCCGTACTAAGTAAATTTGTGTCGTCATAAGGACAAGTTTTTCAACGCGGCGGTAGCGAAAATGGATTTTGCCAAGCCAGCCCAGGACTTCGACGTCAGTTAAGCCAGCCTCTTCACCGATTTCTCGTTTGGCAGTCTGTTGAGCAGTTTCGCCCTCTTCGATGTGGCCTTTAGGGATCGTCCAACGATCTTTAGCATCTTGAATTAATAAAATTTCAATAGCGCCCTCTTTATCATGACGAAAAATCACGCCGCCGGCCGTAGGTTCACGAACAATTTCTTGAATCGAAGGCTTTTTACGTGAGAAATATTTTTTAAATTTATCAAATTGTGGCGCTGCCATCGGATGCATCTCCTTGAACAAGAGTGCGGAAAGCGGTGCCCAACACGCCATTCACAAACTTGCTTGAGTTATCCGAACCAAACGCTTTGGCTAATTCGACGGCTTCATTTATAGCCACTTTTGGTGGCACTGCGTCGGCTTGATGAAGCAATTCATAGACGCCAATACGAAGAATGTTGCGATCAATGCGAGCGATCTGATCAACTGGCCAATCTGGCGCAATCGGTTGAATCTTGGCGTCGATATCAAGCTGTTCTTTAATGACACCTTTTACAAGAATGGTGACAAAATCAATGTCATCGATTGCCTCTTCGTACCGTGCAAGGTTGCGTGTCAAGATATCGTCAATAGCAACCGATTCGTCACCCGACTGGGTACGGAATTCATACTCATACAGTGTCTGTAAAGCAACGATGCGACCGAGGTGGCGATTAGATGCCATAGCGTTTTAGTTCTTCCTGGTGATTATTTTAAAATTACTTAGCGGTTTTTGCTAATTTTTTACCGGTTTCACGGCGTGTCGTTTTTGCCTTTACAGGTGAAGTTCCGTTCACGCGACGAGCCAATTTTACCAGTAAATGGCTCCGGCGCAGGCCAGTCTTGCGGGCGCTGCTCTGCTTTTTTGGTTGTCCCATATTAAATGTGCTCCTTTTCGGATGGTTATTAAAGCTTGGTCTGATTATATACCATGGACCCCCGTTTACTCAAGGGGTTTGACTTTGATATGCATAAGTGGGATGATTGTGATATGCAACCACCACAATCAGAACTATCTATTGCTCCAAGTGAGCCAATCAAAGAAGAATCCTCACCGGCCATTGACCAGGCATTTGAGGATGCGAAGCTTTTTCAGCAGCAAAGAAACGAAGCCGCCCGTCGTGTCAGTGAGATTCCCGTAAAGGAAACGGTACCCCGCTCGTCAAATACATTTTTAAAGGGGACGGGCATTGCGCTTGCCGCCACTACCGTGATAGGCGCACCGATTGTTATTAATGAAGCGACTCCTCGTACAATCGCAAGCGAAACGGTTCAACTTGATCAAGGTGGTACCGTTATTGGTGTTGTTGATGAAGCAACCCATGACCTCGCACTTCAAAATAAAATTGACCCTGCAGCAATCCCTGACATTGTTTCAAAAGCACAAGATGCAGGGAAGCAAAGTCTCGTTTTTCACCAGGAAACAACAAATCAACCTGGCGAATTATATAAAGTTGATCTCCAAAAAAACGGGTTTGGTGTGCCTAGTATAAACGTGCAGCCGGTCGATAGTGCCGACCTTCAAATTAAATAGCATTACAGAACAATACTTACCAACCGGCCAGGAATATATAGCACCTTGGCCGGTTTTTGGTCACCAACAAACTTGGCAACATTTTCATGGGCGAGTGCCGCCGACTTCACATCGTCGTCATGCGCGTCTTTCGCAATGCGTATTTCGCCACGTAACTTTCCATTAACCTGCACGGCAATAGTGATGACACTTTCTGCGACGAACGAGTCGTCCCACGCTGGCCACAGTGTGTCCTGAACTAAATTACCATGACCAAGCTGGTGCCATAATTCTTCGGCCATATGGGGAGCGAATGGATAGACGAGTTGAATTAATGCAGACAGGGCATCACGCCAGACTTCACCAGAGAAGCCATTGATTTTGAATTTATACATATCGTTCGTGAATTCCATTAAGGCAGCGATTGCCGTGTTGAAACTCAAACGATGGAAATCTTCGCTGACTTTTTTAACTGTCTTGTGTTGAGCGCGTCGAATTGCATCATCATCTATACTGACATCTTGGCTACTTTCAAGATACTGTTGAACAAGCGTCCACACACGGTTTAAGAATCGGTAGACGCCGGCGATACCATTGCTATCCCACGACGCGTCAAGTTCGATCGGGCCCATGAATAATAAGTAGGTTCGAAGGGCATCCGCCCCATACCCCTGGTTGATAATTTCAAGCGGGTCAATTACGTTGCCCAAACTTTTGCTCATTTTGCGGCCATCTTCGGCGTTAATGTAGCCGTGATAGACCAGTTTTTTTACCGGTTCTTTAAAGTTCGTCAAACCCATATCATGAAAAACATGCGTCCAAAAACGAACGTATAACAAGTGCGCGACGGCATGGTCACCACCGACGTAATAATCGAGGGGATTCCAGTAATTAATAATGGCAGGATCCCACGCTCGTTCAGTATTGTGCGGATCGCCATAACGCAGGAGATACCAACTACTACAGGCATAGCCATCCATTGTGTCGGTCTCGCGCTGGGCTGGTTTGCCGCACTCTGGACAGGTCGTATTTACCCAGTCTTCAACATGCGCCAACGTCGAGCGCCCGTCGCCTTTCGGTGCAAAGTCTTTGACTTCGGGCAAGATGACCGGCAGATCTTTTTCCGGCACGGCCACGGCGCCATGGTCGGGACAATAAATAATAGGTATTGGCGCGCCCCAATAGCGTTGACGGCTGATCAGCCAATCACGCATTTTATAGGTTGTTTTACCACGACCTTGGCTATGCTTTTCCAGCCAATCGACAATTTTCTCACGAGCATCACTTGACGACAGTCCGTCATATTCACCAGAATTTATCATGATGCCTTCGCCATGGCATATGGCACCTTTTACTAATAAATCGTAGCTAGTGGCATGGAGTTCGTCTTTTATTTTTGCTTCAATCTCTGTGGCACTTAGCCATTCGATTGTAAATTTCTCGTTTTCTTCACGTGTGGTTTCAACCTGTTCGTCATCAATCAATTCAAATAGTAATGATGTCGCGTGAATCCGCCGAGCCACGTTTTTACTATGTGCAAAGTAGTTGTGATGGATCGTGCCCGTTTCGCTCATGAGCTGCAGATTTTTATAGCCTGTTTCCTCTTGAATTTCACGGAGAGCGGTATCAACGGCGGCTTCATCATTTTCGCGGCCGCCCCCAACGAATAAATTACCGCCTTGGTTGCCCCAGTTAATTGACAAATATTTATCGGTTTTTGGATCATGAATAATTGCCACAATGCTATCACGACTTTCGGGGTCTTTCTGTGGCGTGCCCGTTTCCGGTTCGATCACACTAATGATCGGCAGCTTGTATTTTTCGGCAAAGGCAAAGTCACGTTCGTCGTGGCCCGGAACACCCATGACCGCCCCTGTACCATAGCCACCTAGTACATAGTCAGCGATCCAGACGGGAATCTTTTCACTATTGAGAGGATTAGTAACATAGCTGCCGGTAAAAATGCCTGTCTTTTCTTTGGTGTCATTGGTACGTTCGATGTCGGTTTTTTTGACGGCGTTAGCAATGTAAGCCTCACCAGCTTCGCGGAATTCATTGGTCAAGAGATGCTTTGCAAGTGGGTGTTCTGGGGCTAAAACGATGAAAGTCGCACCAAAGATCGTGTCAGGTCGTGTCGAGAAGACGGTGATAGTATCGAAGTCAATTTCAGCACCCTGTGATTTTCCAATCCAGTTGGTCTGCGCCGTTTTGATTTTCTGCGGCCAATCGAGGGTATCAATTTCATGTAATAAAGCATCGGCGTAATCAGTAATTTTGAAGAACCATTGCTTCATTGATTTCTTTTCAACGAGACTACCGCACCGCCAACAACGACCACCCTCAACTTGCTCGTTAGCAAGGACGGTTTTATCAACCGGGCACCACCATTGCAATGCTTCTTTTTGGTACGCTAAGCCGCGCTCGAACAATTGCGTAAAAATCCATTGTGTCCATTTATAATACTCTGGATCGCTCGTGTTAATTTCACGTGACCAGTCGATGCTTGAACCAAGGCGTTTAATTTGTTGCTTGAAACTTGCGATGAAGGTTTCAGTTGCTTCGACTGGCGAGATACCGGTTTTAATCGCATAATTTTCGGTTGGCAAGCCAAAAGCATCCCAGCCCATCGGGTTCAAAACATTGTGACCGTGCTGACGGGCTTGCCGCGCAATCGCGTCGACGATTGAGTGTTCAAAAGCATGGCCGGTGTGCATACCGGCACCACTTGGGTACGGAAACATTGGCGAGACGTAGATTTTGGGCAACGACGGATCGTTCTTTGCCTCAAAAGCCTTTTTGTCTTCCCAAATTTGTTGCCACTTCGGCTCAATATCAGACGGATTGTAGCGCTTCATACCCATCAAGTATAACAAATTTTAACAGAGATATGAGGCTAATTTTCCGCAATCTCTTTTTGGAATTGGGCGAAGAAACGTTCTTTTTGCGCTAGCCAACTATCGGATTGGCGAACGAGTTTGGCTTCATCGGCTGTATCATGGAGAACAACTTTGACTGCTTCTTCTAAAAAAACACCGCCCTGTGAACCCTTAAATAGGATGGCGGCGCCTGGTTCCAAAACTTTATGAACAAAAGCACCAGCTTCTAGAGCCGTTTTAAAACTGCGCACTTGGCAGCCGCGTGATTTGGCGGTCGGTGCTAGATACTTTTCAGCATCATCACCCACCGTAATGACCCACGCTAGCTGTGCTGGGTCACACAACATACCGAGCGCCTCGTGTTCAACGGCCGATGATGCGCCAAGTTCGTTCATGCTCCCCAGTACGGCAATGCGCGACGGAACATTTAAACTATATAATGTCTGCAGCGCTGAGGTTGTCGCTAACGGACTCGAATTGTAGGTGTCGTCCAAAATAAATGAATCCTGGACTCCCCGTAATACATTCATACGACCAGCCACAGCTCGTACCTTCTCTAACCCTTTGGTTATTTCCTCAAGCGTCATGCTAAGTTTGGCACCGACGGCGCCAGCGGCAACGGCGGGTCGAAGATTATGTTCGCCTAGCACTTTGATAGTGGTTTTAACAAATCCTTCTGGGGTCGTGAAATCCCCAGTGTAGCCTTTTTCTAGATCAAAATCCTGACTGATGAAGTGATATTCAGCCTCCCTACTCGTGCCGTAGGTGTCAAGGTTGCTATTGGTGATGTATTTCGCGTATTCACCTGGTGTATCGTCACGATTGATAAGGGCTAATGTACTGAAATTAGCGGCTGCTAATTCTTCTTGTGC
>CAZKIJ010000010.1:9968-19568 GCA_964552895.1 uncultured Candidatus Saccharibacteria bacterium
CACGATTGATAAGGGCTAATGTACTGAAATTAGCGGCTGCTAATTCTTCTTGTGCAACCGTTTCCATAGTGGTGAAAAATTCCATATGCTCGGGTGACACGGCCGATATTACCGCAATGTCCGGCGTAAGATAGGTGCCAAAATGAGGAATTTGACCAACTCGATCTGTGCCGATTTCCTGAATAACAACGTCAACATCGGCCGGCTGAATGATGCGTTCCTGAGCGGCCTTAAACACTCTCACCCACTGTCGCGGATCTCGCAGAGATGTCGGATAGTCGATCCCAAGCATCGCGAGTGGCGCACTAATGTCACTATTATGATTACCCTCATGTAAGCGCACGCGGAATTTTTCATTTAAGACGGTGGCGATAGCCAGCTTTGTACTGGTTTTACCAACGCTCCCGGCCACGACCACCAACTTGACGTCGGGATGAGCGACGAAGTAGCGTTTCACGTACGTTTCAAGCCGACGCTGAATAAAAAATTTAAACACCCTGATCGCTCTCGTTAACGACATATTGGTTTTCGGCTACAGACAGCTGTTCGCGACTAAATGTCATGTTCCCTTCAATTGATTGTGTTCGTTGCTCCAGAGCACCCAGCCGCTCCATTATCGTATCAAGCTGACGCGTAACAGTAGTAAGTTGTTCCATCATGTCATTCATTTGTTTGCCTGAGTCAGTTATTCCCTGAGTAATATGATCGATGGATTGATTGGCAACCGTCAATTGCATTGTCATTTTGCTAATCGGCGTGTTTAAGGCATTAATCATCGCCTTCAGCTGATCAAAATATTTCCCGTCCATGGGACTATTTAAACATGGGTACGAACGTTCGGCAATGAAAACGGCCGGATGATACCGGCCACCGTCCCTAAATAGACACTTTTGGTGGAGCATAAGGGATTCGAACCCTTGACCTCTTCCATGCCATGGAAGCGCGCTAGCCAACTGCGCCAATGCCCCAAGGCTTTTGATTATAGCAAAACTCGCCTCTTATGAAAAAGGCGAGTTCTTAGCTGCTATGCGCCCACCCGGGGCACAGGGTTTGTTTTCACTGTTTTTGTTTTGCAAATGAGTACAAATCGTACCCCTTTGCATACCAGCTTGGTCATAGTATGCACCGTTTTTAGATTTAGCACAAGCATGACGATAATGCCTCTGTTCAAAATGCTGATACTATGCTTAAATAAGAGTGTTCAGAACACGCACGTATTCAAGTTGAGACACGAGCATCCTCACCACGGTTACCTCCTCTCTGCGCACATACTCAGGCAAAGGTCGATCTGACAGTAAAACAGTAGATTAAGAGAAGAGGAAAAACCATATTATGGCACAAAATCTTTTTGTAGGCAGCCTTGCCTACGCCACTACCGACGACGCTTTAAAAGCTTTCTTTGAGCAAATCGGTGAAGTAACCAGCGCACGCGTCATTGTTGACCGTGATTCAAACCGCTCAAAGGGCTTCGGCTTTGTTGAGTATGCAGATGAAGCAAACAACCAAAAAGCGGTTGACGACCTAAATGGCAAAGAGCTTGACGGTCGCCCAATCAGCGTCACTTTGGCACGTCCAAAGGAAGACCGTCCTCGCCGTGACTTTAACGGTGGCGACAACAACGGCGGTTCATTCCGCCAACGCAGCTGGTAATTTCAGCTCATCAAAAAAAGTCCCGGCAACGACCGGGCTTTTTTTTATGATTGTAAAAGTTCCTTTAGTTGTGCTTCGTCAATCACTTTTGTGCCATAGGCATGGGCTTTGGCGAGTTTACTCGCACCAACTTTTCCACCTGCTACCAAGTAGGTTGTATCTTTAGCTACTGTTGTTTGGAAAGTGCCTCCTAACTCGCGAATTTTATCAGCGGCTTGGTCACGTGACATCGATTCGAGCGTTCCTGTAATAACAAAGTTTTGACCAACAAGCCGTCCACTTTGTTTATGAAACACCGGAACGACCCCCACTCGACTAAACTTTTCTAGCAGGGCTTCATTGTCGGGATCGGCAAACCAAGCAGTGATACTTTCCGCCACCACTTTGCCTATCCCTTCGACTGATTCAAGATGATCAATTGTCGCTGTTCGTATGGTTTCCAGGGACCCAAAAGCATTGACGAGATCAATTGCGGTTTGCGTCCCAACATGGCGAATACCCAAACCATAAACAAACCGTTCGAGTGGCGGTTGCTTTTTCTCGGTAATTGCGTCGATCAATTTTTGCGCAGAAATGTCAGCGAAACGATCAAGGCTAAGAATCTGCTTTTTCGTCAATATATAGATATCTGCCAAGTCATGGACTAGTCCTGACTCCACCAACGCACTGACGTTTTTTTCACCGAGCGTATCGATATCGAGTGCGCCTTTACTGGCAAAATGTTCCAACGCTTTTGTCAGCAACAATTGACTGGTCGCGCCTTTCACGCGGTAAACAGCTTCACCCGCTAATCGCTCAAAATCGAGTTCAGGATACTGCGTTTTCAGGGCTTTTTCGAAATCAAACGGCGGGCTATTTTTTGGTCGGAGCGATGTCACAACCCCTTCTACTTGTGGGATGATATCGCCAGCTTTAAAAACGACAACCGTATCACCAATCCGAACATCAAGTCGAGCGATCTCGTCAGCATTATGGAGACTGGCATGCTGTACTGTTGTCCCTGCGACAACAACTGGGTCAAACACGGCAACTGGCGTCGCTGCGCCCGTTCGCCCGATACTCAGAACAATGTCTTTCACGATTGTCGTCGCCTGTTCAGGTGAGTATTTATAGGCGACAGCGGCTCGCGGCTGCTTTCCGACAATGCCCAATGCGCGAAATTGCGTGCGATTATTGACTTTTATGACTAGCCCATCGGTATTAAATGGTAAATCGTGACGTTTTTCATCCCATTTGTCGACAAACCGCATGACGTCATTCACGGTTGTGAACACCGCCGCTTGGGGATTACGTGCTATACCCAATGCCGATATGGTTTCATAAGCATACATATTTGTGGGCACATCATCCGGTTCGTCACGCAGCAGATCATAAGCACGAAATGCCAATGGTCGTTCGGCCACTAGTCGAGGATCGAGTTGTCGAATGGTGCCGGCTGCTAAGTTTCGTGGATTGGCAAATGGTGACTCACCTGCTGCTTGGCGTTTTTTATTGAGTGCTTCAAACTCTTTTTTGAGCATGACAATTTCACCTCGGACTTCGGTGCGCCCCTGCAAAAACTTTTCGAATCCTTTTGCAGCACGTAACCGGAGGGGAACATTCTTAATGGTACGAACATTCATGGTGACGTCTTCACCTATAAAACTATCGCCACGCGTAATGGCTTGTACCAATACACCATTTTCATAGATAAGCGCGCAGGCTAAACCGTCCATTTTAATATCAGCAAAGAATTCGTGTTTCGTACCTGGCAACACTTTATCCATACGTACGACCCATGCTTCAACGTCGGCCCGGTCAAACACATCGTTTAGACTCAGCATTCGTGAGCTATGACGTACTTTTTGAAATCCGCCTAATAATTCATTACCAACCCGTTGCGTGGGACTATCAGGTGTAATGAGTGTAAGATTATTGGCTTCAATTTCTTTTAATTCAGCGAACAAGCTGTCATAAATGGCATCACTGACTGATGGTTTATCAAGGACGTGGTATTCATAGCTATACGTATTTAACACATCGCGCAATTCTTGCGCACGTTTGTCAGGCTGGTGCTGCGCCATCGTCCAATACCTTTCTGTACAATAGGTAGACATAACTTGATACCCATACAATCGTCGCCGAGCTAAGTAATAAGAGGACGACCGGGATTACAGGCAGCCAGGTAATCACTGGCCACATTCCCTTGAGCCATGAATCAAGTAAAATAAATGGAATCATGACTATCGTCCAGACCACCGCGACGGTAACGAACAACCAAAGCCAACGCAACAATAAACGGATACGCCTGCCGATGACTAAATCACCTGCAACACGCAGGGCGTGAAGTGGATACATACCAGGCTGCGTGACGACGACAAAAGCGACCAAAGTACTGGTTATTAAGTACACCGTTAATAAACCGAGGCCCGCAGCAGTCAGCCAAAAAACCGCAGCCGCAATTCCCCCGCCGCTTAATAATTGACTTTGATTTGCCGCGATATATCCTAATACTGCTAAAGCGATAGGTAATAGCTGCACCAAAATCACACAAAAAATGAAAAACGTTGATACGATTGGCGCACCCGCATTATATAAGCCATCACGAAAAGTTACTTTGTGTCCAGCTAGTATATTACGAAGTAACCAAACAGCTGTTAGCCACGCCAAGAGTCCAAGCAATATGGCGTACACTTGCTGATCGGGTTGTAAAGTTTGTGCAGTCGATCCACTGACAACTGTTAAGAATAATAGTCCAGCCTGTCCCACCTGTCCCCAATTACCTTGAAACACTTGTGACCCTGTCTGTTTTAATTCGGTCGTCAATGTCGTGTAGGCGTCTTGCGAAGTTAAACCAACCAACACGGCCGAGAATACTGCGTAAAAAACCGCTAAAAATAGAAACGTTTTTTTATGTGTTTTGAGGACAGTAGCAACCTCAAAAGTAAATGCGATATAGCCGGGCAATTCTAATGATCGTTTGTAATCACGGCGTCGTGTTAATCGAAAACTTCTATGTGGTCGCCGGGCCAGAAAGGCGTTCCGACGGGCAGTGAATGATGCGAACCACTGTGTTTTTTTCGCGTTTGTCATTAGAACTTCGATTCGTTCTGCTGTAATCGCTTAATGCGCTCAGGTAATGGTGGATGGGTACTGAATAAACGTGATATCAGGCCTGGTTTCAGAGGATCACTAAAGAAGAGATGAGCAGCAGATGAACTCTGTTTCTTCAGTGGCCGACCAACCTGGGCGAGCTTTTGAAGTGCCGCTTCTAACGCCTGGGGATCACGCGTTGTCATGGCGCTTGACGCGTCAGCTAAATATTCGCGCTGACGACTGATGGCCATTTGTATAAGGAGGGCTAAGATTGGGGCTAAGATAATCACCACAATACCGATGATAAGAAAGATTGGATTTTGATTATTGCTATCGCGTCGGCTACCACCAAACCAGAACATTTGGATAATAAGGTCAGTAATAAGACCAATCGCGCTCACCAATCCGAACACGATCATGCTCACTCGTATATCATAATTCTGTACGTGGCCCATCTCATGAGCCATGACAGCTTCTAACTCACGATCATCCATGATATCGAGTAAACCCGTAGTCACAGCAACGATCGCATGCTTTGGATCACGACCGGTCGCAAAAGCATTTGGTGCGGCATCATTAATAATATAAACCCGTGGTGTTGGAATACCCAAGGTAATGGCAAGATTTTCTACAATTCTATATAACCGAGGGTTGTCCCTTTTTTTTATTTCTTCAGCGCCTGTGGCGGCAATCGATAATGCGCCAGCTGCAAAATATTGAATCAACGCGTAGACAAAGGCAATTCCTATGACGATGTACGCGATTGTTAGATTACCGTAAAAATAACTGATAACCCACCCAATAACGCCAATTAATATCACGAACCCAAGCATGATGATAATCGTATTTCGTTTATTGGCAGCAATAGCTGAGTACATAATCTGTCTTAAATCTCTGCGACTTAAATGTTTAGAATTTTACTTCAACTGGTTTTTCGACGGTTGCCTGTTCGGCATCGTCAAGTTCGAAAAAGTCACGCGGGGTAAAATGAAAGACACCCGCTACAGCGTTACTTGGAAACGTTTGGACACGACTGTTCAAATCACGAACGCCGCCGTTATAGAATCGGCGTGCGGCCTGAATTTTATCTTCCGTATCAACGAGTTCTTGTTGTAATTCAATAAAGTTTTGGTTGGCTTTTAAATCAGGGTAGGCTTCAGCAACAGCAAACACACTTTTAAGAGCGCCCGTTAATTGATTTTCAGCGGCAGCAGTTTCTTTGATACCTTGAGCATTCACCAAGTTAGACCGTGCGGTTGTCACGTCTTCAAAGACTGTCTTTTCGTGGGCAGCATAACCCTTAACCGAATCAACTAGGTTAGGAATCAAATCAGCCCGGCGTTTTAATTGAACTGTGATATCACTCCATGCTTCATCGACACGAACACGTAAACGAACTAAACCATTATAGGTTACCCAGACAAACAATAAGATGACGATGATTATCGCGATGATAATCCATAAAACTAACATATCCTGCATTCTCCTCTGTTATAAGTACTGCCTCTATTATAAACCAGATTCTAAACAAAAACACATCCATTTTCATGATGTGTTCTTGATGTGGTGCGCAGAGCGGGACTTGAACCCGCACGGCCGTGAAGCCAAGAGATTTTAAGTCTCTCGTGTCTACCAATTCCACCATCCGCGCATAGATATGGTACGATACATCATTGTATCTTTTTACTCAATCAATCACCATAATAGTGTCAATTGGAGGCACGTACGGGAGTTGCACCCGCCTGATCGGTTTTGCAGACCGCTGCGTCACTGCTCCGCCAACGCGCCATCTGCCCCATTATACCAAAAGAGAGCCCTGATCGAGCTCTCTTTTCAACGATGTTATTTCTTCTTTGGTACTTTATCGCCTTCCTTACGTGCTTCACTGAGCCCGATCGCGACGGCTTGCTTGCGATTCGTCACTTTTTTACCTGACGTACCACTTGTCAATTTACCTGCTTCGAACTCTTTCATGACTTTTTGGACCTTTGCCTAAGCTTTTGGACCATATTTTGCCATATGCCCTCCTTTTTCACATCTCTTATTATAAGGCTTTTCGAACGATTAGCGAATGACAAGCCGTGCCAGCGATAACGCATCTTCCACTGTATTTGACGCTGGCGAATTACCGATGCCGTAACTGATGACCATCCAGCGCTTCCCGCCATCAAGTAATACGTCGAGCTGGCCAAGTGATTTATTAAAATATGCCGCGTCACCAACATTCGTAACATCCTGAACATTCGTTGTTGGTTTACCGGTAATGAATTCTTTCTTGTTTCGTGCAACGCCCACATCATTGATTCCATAACGAATACTCACTGCCGCGACTTTCATATTGTTTTGGTCCGGGTTTACATCGGAATAGCCACAAGAACTATAGGCAATCGAACCCGTGATCTCAGGTGCGCCATCGTTAGGTTTATAGATGGTGGCGCCAAGAAGCTGTTTCGCTTCGGCCTCAGTAAAAACATCACATGCTTTCACTGGTTTATACACAATACGAGATCCATTATTACTAACGATAATAATAATACTACTAATAATTACTAATAGAAGAAGAGCGACGCCACTTATAATGATGGTCTTCTTATATTTTTGTGTCATATTTTTCATACTTATTGCCAGTATAGCAGATCGATTTTTCAGCAAAATTTCATGCACATAAATGTAATGTATGAGAAAATGAAAGGTAGTATGGTAGATAATAAATCACAACAAATCCCTCATCCACGTCAACCTAAAAAGCGTTCATGGAAAATTGCTTTCTTTGTCGTCCTCGCAGTTGCTATTCTGTTAGGCGGTCTCGGTACGGGAGCCACCGCGCTGTGGCTCTTTAACCGAGTAAATGGCAACTCGCCTTCCCTTGTTACCTCTGGCCAGGATGGCAATAAAACCGTCACACAACAAGAGAGTGATATCGCAGCCGTTGCATCGAAAGTGAGCCCTAGCGTTGTTTCGATAACGACATCCGTTCAAACCCGTTCGTTAAATGGAACGACTTCCCAACAGGGTGCCGGCACGGGCATCATCATTAGCAAAAATGGGTATATCATAACAAACAACCACGTCATCGAGGGCAGTACGAATGTCACAGTCATCGATAATGATGGGAACACCTATAAAAATGTCACCGTATTAGGCCGTGACCCATTAAATGATGCAGCCTTTCTAAAAATAGACGCTAACAAAACATTTACACCAGCCGAAATTGGAGATAGTTCTACTGTACGTATTGGGCAACAAGTTGTTGCGATTGGTAATGCCCTCGGACAGTATCAGAACAGCGTTACGAGTGGTATTTTATCAGGCACCGGTCGCCCAGTCACCGCCTCGTCAGAGGACGGTAGTTCCAGTGAAAACCTCGTTGATTTACTGCAAACCGATGCGTCAATTAATCCAGGTAACTCCGGTGGACCGTTACTAAATTTGGCGGGACAAGTGATTGGTATGAATACCGCGGTAGCTAACAATGCCAATGGTATTGGCTTCGCTATCCCGATTAACTCTGAAAAAGGTGTCATGGAGGGCGTAGTTGCAAACGGTAAAATTCAACGAAGCTTCTTAGGCGTTAATTACATTGGCATCACGCCAGAAATCGCCGCCCAATATAACCTTCCGGTCACAACTGGCGCCTACGTCAATAATGACCAAGGTCCAGCGGTACAATCAGGGAGCCCTGGTGACAAAGCTGGTTTGAAACAAGGCGACATCATTCAAAAAGTGAATGGCTATACTATCGGTTCGCAAGGTGGCTTATCAAGTATCCTTGGTCAATACAAACCAGGACAAAACGTCACGATGAATGTGCTACGAGACGGTAAACCAGTCACTCTGAACGCAACGCTTGGTATGTACTCTTCGTAAAGTATCACTTAAAAAAGGTCGTGAGACTAATAACCGCCGAAGCTATCAATTCGTATATCCTTCGCTGATATGCCCATAGCAATCAACATATGTTCAGTACTTTCAACCATTCCCACTGGTCCGGCGATGAAATAATGATGGGCGTCGGGCCACATCACATCATTAAAAATCTTTTGCCTCTCTTTACGTTTCAGTGTATCGGTTTGAATATAATAAATCTCTAGTGGCAAAACTTTTTTCCAGGCTTCAAGCTCTGTTTTGAATAGAGCGTCATTCCCCCTATAAAAATAAAGAAGTTGGACGTCATTTTTGCCCTTCAGGTCAGCTTGTTCTTTCAACATACTACGAAAGGGCGCGATACCTATACCGCCCGCAATAAGAACGCTGCTTCGGTTGTCTTGCAGGTGAAAGCCGTAATCGTTACCATATTGCGTGATATACAACCTATCACCAGGTTGCACTGATTGAAGCCGTCGTTTCAATGGGCTGATGCCATGACGAAACGTTATGGCAAGTTGGCTTTCGGTTGGTGACGAGGAAAGCGAATACGTCTTACCGCCGCGGTAACTGGCGTCATCAAAGTTAATATCAATCCAATCACCCGCCTCATAGAAAAAATCGATGGGACGCTCAAAATAAATCGTGGTGACGTCACTGCTTTCAAGTTGCTGACGTATTACAAGTATCGGTATATGGACATTACTGTGTACCATGGGTGTTACTTAGATTTTCTGACTGTCTGCCATGATTGCCACGTCGAACGCAAAATAAGAAGCACGATAAGCAATCCAATTATTGGATCTGCCAGCGGGAATCCAAGGGCAATAAATATCGTAGTGAGTATAACACCTCCACTAACAATCCCGTCAGCACGCGCGTGGGTGCCGTCAGCAATAAGCGCAGGGCTCTTTAGTTTTTTACCTGCTCGCCATCGAATAACGGCTGCAAGTTCATTACCGACGACGCCAATGATTCCGGCTAAAAGGAGTGCCCACAGGTGTCCTGGAG
>CAZKIJ010000011.1:0-15916 GCA_964552895.1 uncultured Candidatus Saccharibacteria bacterium
GTTCATGTACCGTTCCTTGGTGATTTTTCAATCGGTTGGTTTATTATTCCATTGTTCGCCTTTGCAGTGGTGGCGACAGGAAATGCGGTGAATATTAGTGATGGGCTCGATGGGTTGTCGGGTGGTCTTGCGGCGTCAGCCTATGGTGCTTTTGGCCTGATTGCTTTGTTGCAGGGGAACGTCATCTTGGCTGGTTTCTGTTTCACTGTTGCCGGTGCCTTACTGAGTTATTTATGGTTCAACATCTATCCGGCGCGCTTCTTTATGGGGGATATTGGTAGTTTTGCTCTTGGGGCAGGTCTCGGTGTCGTCGCTATGATGACGAATGCCTTGCTGCTACTTCCCATTATTGGCCTGATGTTTGTTGTTGAAGCGGGCTCGAGTTTAGTACAAATTTTCAGCAAACGGGTATTTAAACGAAAAATTTTTATTTCAGCACCAATCCATCATCACCTGGAAGCAAGCGGCTGGCCTGAAACGAAAGTCACGATGCGTTTTTGGGTTATTGGCGTTGTTACAGGGCTGCTGGGTGTTTTCTTTGCCCTTGCGGGGGGTACCGTTTAGCCTATGCGTCACGACGGGTGGACGCAAAAAACTGCAGAGACGGTGCGCCGCCATCGCCCTGACTACTTAATTATCTTGTATATCGGCCTCATAATGTTAGTAGGCTTGGTTATGATTTATGCCGTAGGTCCACAAAACGCAAACCTACTAAACAATGCTTCAGGCACGAATTATTCGGCAAGCTATTTCTTTGTGAAGCAGCTCGCCAGTTTAGTATTATCATTGGTAGCATTCGGGGCATTGGCGGTTATACCATACCAGTGGATCATTAAATATAGCAAACTATTCCTCGTTGTGGGGCTAACTGCTTGTTTAGTGCTATTTGTCGCCTCGAAAGCAGGGCTTGGTATCGCCCAGTGTAGTCTTGGCGCTTGCCGCTGGTTTGACCTAGGCCCATTAGGGAGTTTGCAGCCAGCTGAAATCGTAAAATTTGGTTTGCTCATATTTACCGCGGGATTTCTGAGTGTCAAAGTTCAGCAGAAAAAGGTGAATGACATAAAAGGAACATTATTGCCGCTAGGTATTTTGCTCGGGATCGCCATGGTTTTCATCATTGTGATTCAAAAAGACCTTGGTACCGGCATTGCTTTAACGGCATTGGTCGTCACGATGTTATTTGTTGCTGGGCTAAATAAACGCATTGGGTTGGGGTTAGTCGGCATTTTGGCGTTGGCTGGTATCATCTTTATTTTAAGTGCACCCCACCGAATTGAGCGTATATTGACCTATGCTCAAGGCGATAATGGTGCTTCGAATGACTCCTCATACCAAATTGACAATGCCAAAATTGCCATTGGTTCCGGGGGGCTGTTTGGCGTGGGTATTGGTAATAGTGTGGCCTCGACCGGGTATTTGCCCGAAGCAATCAATGACTCCGTCTTTGCCGTTATGGGTGAAACCTTCGGTTTTGTTGGCGTTACGGTGATCATTATCCTATTTGTAGCGTTATTAATGCGCCTCCTGCGGGTTATGGACCACTTAGTGGATATCCGCCTCAAATTGCTGGTCGCGGGCGTCTTTGGGTGGTTTGGTGCTCATGTTATTCTAAATATAGCTGCCATGACGGGTATTTTTCCACTCACCGGTATCACGCTGCCATTATTGAGTTTTGGAGGCACCAGCATGATCTTCATAACGGCGGCACTGGGCATCGTCTTCCAGCTTTCACGGTATACCATTCATACGTCACGTCTAGCATCTAATATAGGAGAAGCCACATATGAAAATTCTGGCAGTCGGCGGGGGCTCAGGGGGCCACGTTACGCCGGTCGTCGCGGTGCTTAAAGAGCTTCGCAAGCGACAACCCGACGCTCAGTTACGCTTCTGGTGTGATTTCTCTTTTTATTCACAAGCTAAAGCGACCGTTGGCGCGTTTGATGCCGACCTATCAGTAAGTCGTATTGTCGCGGGAAAATTGCGTCGTTATTATCATTTAACTATTTTTCAACAACTAACGTGGCCATCCCTTATGGTAAAAAACATTCGCGATAGTTTCTTGGTGCTCGCGGGTTTTATTCAAAGCTTCTTTAAATTGCTGGTATGGCGACCTGACGTTATCTTTACAAAAGGCGGCTACGTCTGTTTACCTGTCGGCATGGCCGCTCGTGTGCTACGTATCCCACTTGTCATTCACGACTCCGATGCGCACCCTGGGCTCACCAACCGAATTTTATCTCGCTGGGCGACGGCAATTGGTACCGGGGCCCCACTTGAGTTTTATCACTATGATGTGAAGCGAGCTCACTATGTGGGGATTCCTGTTGATGATAGTTTTCACCCTTTAAATAATCGAGAGCAACAGGCTGCCAAGAAAGAGTGGGGGATTGACCCTGATAAACCCCTATTAGTCGTGACCGGAGGCGGCCTAGGCGCGAAGCGGATTAACGATGTTATCGCGACAACATTAAAAGAATTATTGCCAATAACCTCAGTTATTCTGATTTCCGGTGCAGCCCAATACGATGAATTAAAAAGGGAGTTGCCGCCAAACAGCGACCACTTTCAACTGCATTCTTCGTTACTGGTATGCCAACGTTGTTAGGTGCAGCTGATATCGTTGTGACAAGGGCTGGTGCAACGACGCTTCTTGAACTCGCTGCTCTTAAAAAGCCATCTATTTTGGTGCCAAATGCCAAGCTAACTGGTGGTCACCAACTAAAAAACGCTGCTGTTTATGAGGCTAAGAAAGCCGTCATTGTACTCAACGAAGATCGCATGGAAGCGTCACCAGTGATACTTGTCGAAACGGTCAAAGACTTACTCGATCATCCTAAAACAACCGAGCAGATGGCCGCACGTTTTTACGGCTTTCGTCGACCTGATGCCGCGAAAGATATGGCTCAGTTGATCATATCAGCCGTACAAACAACGCAACACCCGCTCTCATAGGTATTAAAGTCGTCCGCCTTCCACGACGGGACGACCGTTCTTGCCGTTGCTGATGCTATAATCATAAGCATGAAGTTACCGAAACGCCGCGATTCCTCCAGACTGCCCCGACGCCGCCTCGATAGTCCCGAACCTGTCAGTGACTTGCAGAATCGTAGCTATCTTCGTAACCGTACCATCAGCGGGACTCAGCCTAGCCGTGAAGAATCGACCCGTGGTCATGCTCACACGCTCGCCGCCCAGCGACGCCGCCTCGGGAGTATTTTTTTATTGATCCTAGGCGTTATTCTTTTGTTAGCACTAGTTATCGGCCAATTCACTGCGAAAGTAACGGTCGGCATTGTTGGCACCAGCCTTTCTCAGCAACCCGATACTGCCAGGTACGAAAAAGCAATCAGCCAGTACTTAAATAGTCATCCTGTTGAACGCCTACGGTTCAGTTTGAGTACCGGGCAACTCCTTAGTTCGCTGACCACCGATGATCCAGAAATTGCCGCTGTCAAACAAACCACCGTCTGGGGATTAGGTACGACTAATTTCGCTGTCACGCTGCGTCAACCAGTAGCCGGCTGGCAAATTAACCGCCAACAATATTATGTTGATGCGAGTGGAGTTGCGTTTCAAAAAAATTACTTTGCTGCGCCAGCCCTTCAGATCGTTGATCAAAGTGGCGCGACGCCTGAAAATGGGGGAACGGTGACCAGTACGCGTTTCTTAAGTTTTGTGGGAAAAATCGTGGCAACCGCAAAGGGGAGGGGATACACTGTCTCGCAAGCCATTTTGCCTGCTGGGACAACAAGGGAACTTGCCATCCGCCTGACAAGTGTGAAACCAGAAATTCGTTTGTCGATCGACAGGGGAGCAGGGGAGCAGATCGAGGATATGGACCGATCGTTAAAATACATAACATCGAAAGGTCTCACGCCGCAATACATCGATGTCCGAGTGGCTGGCAAGGCGTATTACCAGTAAGAATGCTGGTACTCTCTCTCCTCTTTTCCATATATCTTATGTTCTGTTTTTGTTCTATTATTTTTACAGTGACACATGCATAAAAAACATATATAAATATCATATTAACAAAAAAGCAAATAGGGGGGAGAAGCGAGAGCGCGTGAAAACAATATAAAAAAACATAGTAACGTCATTAAATGTGGAAAACTCAAATAGGACTGTCAATAAAATGACAACACCGCCGATGGCCATAGAATGATCATGTTGATAAAGTATATAAAGCTAACGTAAACATAGATTAAAGATGATATTCAATCCTATATACAGCACCAGCACTCTCTCCACTAGGAGTAACAACGCTATATATAGGTATACTGAATCAACTTATAAATATATAGTTAATGTCGTAAAAGATATATTGTGCGACGTAAGATCTATAGCTTGATCATGATTCGTTTATGCACTCCCTCTCATGTTTCGTACTTACATTTTTTTATCTTTGTTCTATTCGTTTTTTGCTTACCCCCTATTTTTATATATTCCGTCTGTTTTAATGCCATCGGTCAGACTACGAAGAATGAGCCGGCGCATTTACTGTCCCTCTCATCCGCCTATGCAAATGTTCTATTTATGTTCTATATCTTCTTGAACAGAGATTTCATTTTTTGGAGGGTCAAGGATATCAATAATATCGTCTAGCCTTTCTTTTATTTCAAGTAGTGCAGTCATGCCAGTCCATATTTTTATCAAGAGAAAAATATATAAGACAAAGATAATAAGACCAATGCCAAGTGCCAAGGTAAACCAAGCTTCGGTTGGGATGACTAATGGATCACTCATGATTGCGTCTCAGTAGGACTTTCAGTTTTCTTCTTCCGTGTTCTCTTTCGCTTGCGCTTCGGTTTATCATCATCCTCAATAAGGGTGAGGTGTGTTGTTGCCTCTCCGTGGAGTGGTATTACCTGCTCGACAGCTTTGGCGCCGGCATCGATGGGCCATTGGGCTTGTTGGGCCGCCGATTGGACCGGTTTTGGTTGAACGGGTTGTGGGGGTTGAATGGCGAGCGTAATCTCTTGTTCCACTTCTGCCCTATTACGGCTATAGAGTCGGCGTGTATTTTCGATAATGCGACCAGTGTTATCAATCTGAGCAGGTGGCAAGGTTAATGTCGTCGCACTAAAGGCGGGAGCCTTTTCGCCGCTGATGACCATATTGATGATGAAGTGCCGGTTGTGCATTTGTAAGAGGTCTTGCGCTTCAAACTGGGGTTCAAACTGTTTGGAAAGAATCGGCGCATCATCGGCCGAGACACGGAATGAAATCATCGTACCGACGTTACCAAAAACAGCGTCGCGGACAGTGTCGGTCATCTGACTGATATATTGATTGGCGACGGTCAAGTTAAGACCGTATTTGCGAGCCTCCGATAAGATGGTAGCAAACGAATCGGTCGCAAAGTTTTGGAACTCGTCGACATACAGATAGAATGGCTTACGATCAGCAATATCAGCAATATCAGAGCGTGACATAGCTGCTAACTGGATTTTGGTGACCAGAAAGGCACCCAAAATAGCGGCATTGTCTTCACCTATCAACCCTTTTGATAAATTGACGATTAAAATCTTACCCTCGTCCATAATTTTTCGGATATTAAAAGTCGACTTCGGCTGTCCGATGATGTTACGAATGACTGGGTTGGCAGTGAAAGCACCGACTTTATTGAGAACCGGTGCAATAGCTTCAGCCACAAATTTATCGTTCCAGCTGGCAAATTCGACATTCCAGAATTGTAATACGACCGTATCTGTACAGTATGACAAAGTTTCCTTCCGGAATTTCTTGTCAGTGAGCATGCGCGTGATATCAAGCATGGTGGTTTCTGGGCGGTCAAGCAACGCCAAAATCGTGTAGCGCAGAATGTATTCCAGGCGTGGTCCCCAACTATCCTGGAACATCCGTTTGAGCACGCCGACGACTTCTGACGAGATGTTGGTTTTTTGGGCCGGATTCGTTACTTCCAGCGGATTAAACCCGAGTGGATAGGCTGTATCGGCCGGGTTAAAATAGACGACGTCCTGCAGGCGACTGCCGGGGATGAAGCGCAGGTTATTGACCGCAAAATCACCGTGGGGATCGATAATCGCATAGCCTTGGTTATGAAAAATATCGCTCAAAGCAAACAGTTCCAACGTGCCTGACTTCCCAGCACCTGTTTGACCAATGATGTAAACGTGACGCGAACGATCGCTGCGCAGCATACCAAACTGATGGTTGATGCCCCGGAAGTTAGTTAGACCAAAGGCGCTGATATTCTCGTCAAGAGCGGTGTTACCGGTAATAATTGGTAATTTGGCGGGTGGTTCGGCCGTTTTAGAGGAGGCCCAGACGATGTTCGGTGTTTCAACGTTTGTATGAGGTAAGTGGAAAACGCTGGCGAGCTCCTCTATGTTTAGGAGGTAGCCACCGAGGCCAAAAGCGCGACTACGATAGACATTCAGGGCGTCTTTGTTAAAGCTGCCACCTTTCATGATGAAACCGTTCAAATTGGTGCTATTGAATTGCTTGAACGTCCCGACAATCGCCTGCATCCGCAAGCGAGCATTGTCACTACTCTCCCCCAGATATGCCAGGCGAATTTTGACGCGGTAGCCAAGTTTTGTTGCCTTCTTTTCGGCTTCGGCGATGCGGGTTTTATCGCGCTCAGATAGTTCTTTAACCGTCACGGTTGACTTGTTGGCTTCCGGTGGTCGCCAGAGTGCTTCCATCGCCTCGCCGAACCAGGCGCCTAAACTACCACCAATAGAGCTACCACTACCGTTACGTACTCGATTAATCCAGCGTTCGGAATCTTTATGCCATTCATCAGCGACAGGGGTAACAAGAATTTGTACCCACAATTCCTCTCCGGTTGTTTCAAGTTTTGCCAAGGTGCCGGTAATACCAGCCAACGGATCAACTTCAAAACTTTGGAACGTCTTAATCGGGAGCATTTCATTATCAGTCAGCGCAATTTCTGCACTATACACAACGCTATGTGCTCGTTCATGGGTTACATAATCTTCGCTGGCCTCTGTAATTTGAACAGTTGGATACTGTGAATAGATTTGGCTTTCCACGAAGTTACGCAACGTTTTTGGTACCCACACATAAAAACGGATTTGACCATTAACAGAGGCAATTTCAAAGCTCAGGTGCTCTTGAATACCCTTATTTAATTTTAATTCGGCTTTATCCCGTAAAATACCATGCAAACTCGCAAACATTTGTTCGGCGGCCAATTCTTTCTTGTCATTGGCTTTTGGAATTTCCAGTATCAAAAGATCAGATTCAATTGGCAAAGGGGCTGTTTCTGCCTTACGCCAGTTTCGCCACGTCAGAAACGCCAAAACCAAAACAATCGGTATCCATATATACCATTGCATGAGGAAACTGACGATAGCGGCGACGATACCCATAATGCTTGTCACCATTGTCTCACCTCTGGTAGAGATTGTCTACTCGTGTTGTGCATTTTAGAGATAGTATGTTCACATCACATAAAAAGTTTCTTGGTAAATACCAAGAATCTTTTTTGTTCACACTATTTTTACGGGAACGAATCTATTTTTCAATAGTGTAGGTCGCCTTGGCGACTCGCTTAAATTGCGGCTTGCTTTGGAGGTTTAATAAGATGGTTGTTTCCTTCACCTGGCGGCTCTTTAGGACGCGTTTGACAATTTCGTCACGGTGAAGAGGCTCGCTAGAATCGGACAAGACTTTGGTAATGATGTCTGACACAGTCCCCTTACTGTAACCCCAGTTATCGAGCGCGTAAATGCCGCGGCCGATGAGGACAAAGCGCTTATCTTTAATAAGCTCGTTGTGAATCGCTTGGGTCGTGACATCTTTGCGCTTGAAGCTCGAGTCTTTGATACTTTTGGCAATTTCAGAAAAGTGCATTGGTTTGCTGTTATCAGCGAGAATCACATAAATCTTGTCACGGATATTCTTAGGGTTGACGGTCGGCCACTTAGTGAGACCCCAGCTATCTTTGAGGTGTGCCAGTAATTTGCTGATACTGGCAAGCGCTTCAACGTGCGACGGGTGTTCATAAGACAACTGTTCGTGTAATTGGTTGAGCGTCATCGGCTCGCCATGTTTTTTGATGGCGCTCACGATGATATCAATGGCGTTTTTAAGTTTTTTCACATCACCATATTCCGCAATGCCAATCGCATGGAAATAACTGTCGTTCTCGTCGATTACTGTCAAATGTGGTGCTAGTTCAGCAATAAACGCGACATGGGCGCGCTCTTTGGCGCTGGTTGGTTTGCCATATAAAGCGTCTGCAAGGTCTTGGACACGGGCAACACGTCCCTTTTCACTTAATATACGAATAAAAGCCTTTTCAGCGCGTGCCACTGCGTCAGTTTTGCCTGCTTCGGCGGCTAATTTCAAGCGGATAAGGATAGCTTTTTCAAGTTGACGAACACGTTCGCGAGTGATGCCAAGCAGTTCGCCGATTTGCTCTAAGGTTTCACGACGATCAAATAAGCCAAAACGCCGCGTAATAATTTCGCGTTCACGCTCTTGCTCGATTAAAGCCAACACGTCAGAAACAATGGCCGCTAGGTCAATCGCTTGCTCGGTTGTCGTGTCGCTCATAGGTCGTGTTGTCCTTTCTGTCCCACCGCATTTGTGTTGTATGATTGCTTACATTATATAAGAATATTTATGTTATGTCAAATAATCTTGTATAAAATAGTATATTAGAAAGATTATAGCATGAAATAGACATACACTGTAAATAGTGTTTTAAGGCTTTTGTTATACGCCAGATATGATGTACTACAGATTACGCCTTTTTACGGCGTGGAAAGCGTCGTTTGGTAGCAGGAGCATCATCAATCATCTTTTGCGCTTGCTCTTTGGTGATCGTCTGTGGATCAGTGTCTTTGGGAATTTTGGCATTCTTTTTGCCGTCGGTAACGTAGGGACCAAAACGGCCATTTAAGACTTTTAATCCGCCACCGAAGTCGGCGATGTTCTTTTCGGCTTCAGCTTTTAATTTTTCAGCGTATAATTTTAGAGCTTCATCGAGCGTAATCGTATGCGGATCGAGCGGCTTAATACTAACGTAGAGGGCATCTACTTGGATGTAAGGACCAAAACGGCCAATATTCGCTTTGATGTCGTGGCCCTCTTTCGTTTGGCCAATAATGCGCGGTAATTGAAAAGCTTTGAGCGCCTGTTCCAACGTTACTGTTTCGATACGGGCACCAGCGGGCATGGGCGCGAATTGCGGCTTTTCTTCATCTTCGGTTTCGCCGAGTTGCAGCATCGGGCCAAAACGACCAAAGCGGGCGTAGATGGTTTTGCCTGTTTTAGGGTCTTTTCCTACCTCTGTCGCTTTAGCTACTTGGGAACGATCAATGTCACCTGCGCCCTCTATAAGTTTATGAAATGGCGTATAGAAACGTTCAAGCATGACATTCCTGGCTAACGCGCCGGTGGCGATTTTATCAAAATCCTCCTCAACGTCAGCCGTAAAGCCGTAGTCGACAATTTGGTCAAAATGGTCGGTTAAGAAGCCGGCAATCATCTGTCCGATAGCAGTAGGGATTAACTTTCCGCGGTCGGAACCAGACTTTTCCTGGATAACTTGGCGCAAGATGCCTTCAGAAACACTCCCCTCTGCTACAGGGGCGCCATTTAGGGCATCGTCGGACAAATTTCTCGTCTCTTTTTTACCTATGCTCAGTAAGATCACGTCTCGCTCGACACCCTCTCCCTCGCCTTTCTCGGCATAGCCACGGACTTGAATCGTGTTGATGATGGTGGCGTAAGTGGATGGTCGACCGATGCCTAATTCTTCGAGTTTTTTCACCAATGAACCTTCAGTATAGCGTGCAGGCGGACGAGTAAAGGTTTGGCGAGCGTTGGCTGATTGCAGGGCTAGCGTATCATTGGTCGATACGGCTGGTAAGATTTCCGGGTCTTTTTTGCCAGAACCATACACCTTTAGGAATCCGTCGAAAACAATGACTTCACCCTTGGCTTCAAAAACCTCTTCAGAAGTACTGATCGTTATTGTGACGGTCGTGCGCTCCAGTTGGGCGGATGACATTTGGCTGGCCAATGTACGGTTGCGGATCAGGTCGTAGAGTTTTTGGTCGTACTCATCCTTAGCGACCCGAACAGCTGCCATATCGGTTGGGCGGATGGCTTCGTGCGCCTCTTGGGCGTTGGCTGACTTCGTCTTAAATTTGCGGACAGTGGAATATTGGTCACCGTATGTATTCTTAATGTAATCAGTCGCGGCGGCGATGGCTTGGCCACTTAAATTGACCGAGTCGGTACGCATGTAGGTGATTTTCCCCTCTTGGTAAAGGCGTTGAGCGCTAGCCATGGTAGCTCGGGCACCAAAACCGAGTTTGCTATTGGCTTCCTGCTGCAGGGTACTGGTGGTAAATGGCGCGCCCGGGTTGCGGGTACCAGGGGTTTTGATGACGTTACTAACCGTGAAAGTTGCGTCTTTCAAGCCCTCTAAGAACTTTTGGGCATAAGCTTCGGTGTCAAACCGTTTTGGCAGTTCGGCGCGTACCAGCTCATCATTATGTAAGAATTCAGCCGTGACCTTAAACGTGAACGAATTTTCAAATTTCAAAATCTCGTTTTCACGTTCGACCAGCAAGCGAACGGCTGGTGATTGAACTCGGCCGGCTGATTTGCCGCCAGGGACTTTCTGCCAGACGACGGGGCTTAATTCGAAACCGACCAAGCGATCGAGAATTTGGCGGGCTTGTTGGGCCTGGACGAGCTGCATATCAACAGTACGAGGCTTTTTAATAGCCTCTTCGATGGCAGGCTTGGTAATTTCATGGAAGACGATACGTTTTGTTGTTTTTGGGTCGAGTTTTAACACCTCACACAGGTGCCAGGCAATTGCCTCACCCTCACGGTCTTCATCGGTTGCCAGCCACACCTGATCGGTTTCTTTGACAGCTTTTCTCAGTTCGGCAATCGTTTTCTTTTTGTCAGGATCGATCTCGTAAACTGTTTCAAAGCCATGCTCGATGTCGATTGGCTGTTTACCATCTTTAGTTTTTTTAGCAATTGAGCGAATATGGCCAATACTTGAGAGTACTTTAAAGTCATTACCGAGGTATTTCTCGATGGTTTTGGCTTTTGAGGGTGACTCAACAATAACTAAATTTCTTATCTTCTTTTCGGGCATAATACTGCTTGTGCTGTCTTTTTAGCTAAACACAAATGGGTACTTTACACAAATACGGCGAATAAGTAAAGAGCGCTCCCTTGCTTGGGGTGCTAGAACGAAGGTTTCAGCTTTAGATTAATGACCAACGATGATTGACGAGCTGAATTGTACCACCAATTTCTAAAAGTGTCAGTGTCCGTAAAACGGTATGTGAGGGGAGCTGACTATAGGTAATGAGTTGATCGGTTGAACACTTCTTCTGTTTAAGTAACTGGAGCAAAACCTGTTCTTCACTCGATTGCGGAGGCGTGTTTTCTATATGGAGACAGTTCAGTATTTCCTGGGTATGCAAAAGAGGCATGGCGCCTTGGCGGATAATCTCATTACACCCTGCCGACATCGGGCTGGTAATATTCCCCGGTACGGCGTACACGTCTTTCCCCTGGTCAAGCGCATGATTGACTGTCGACAATGAGCCGCTGCGGGCTGCGGCTTCAGTGACGACCACAGCGTCGGACAGGCCGCTAATAAGGCGGTTTCTGGCAAGAAAATTATCTTTATAGGTCGTCGCACCCGGCGGATACTCGGAAACAAGCGCGCCACCTTTTGTTAAAATTTCTTTGCCTAACTTTTCATTTGTTCGCGGATAAATTGAATCTATCCCGTTCCCCAAGATAGCTATTGTGATGCCACCAGCATCCAAAGCTGCTCGGTGAGCTATCGCGTCGACTCCAAACGCCAAGCCGCTTACGATGACAATTCCCCGCTGCGCAAGATCATATGCTAATGTATACGTCACCTCTTTTCCGTAAGAAGTTGGTTTGCGGGTGCCGACAATCGCCACGGCTGAAATACGATTGTCGGGCAATGTTCCACGTATATATAATCTTTCAGGGACTTTAGCAATATCCTTTAAACCCTGGAGAAACTTATGCTTATCTGGTATAATGGTATTGTAGTTCATTGAAATTATGTTTAGTGTGAATATCAGTATTGACTATATGTCAAACACATGCTACAATGGTGCCGATTGGTTACTTCTGCGAGGTTAACCAAACGCACCTTATACCCCCTATTCTAACTTTATAGTTAGGTTGCATGCAAGGTGCTTTTAAGTATCTACCCTCCACTTTAAAAGCCTTTTCTCATGAAATGCCCGCTTTGCATGTCTACTAACCCCTTTAACACCGTCACTTCGGTGACGGAACCCGTTTATATGGCGGACCTCTCATCAGCAGCTATCCAGTAGTGATTGGTTTCGATCAATCAGGCGCGCATCATCTTTGTTATCGATTGCGACGCTCTGCCAGGGATGCCCGGGTGGGTTAAAGGGTCAAATACGCTCACAGTGATGCCCACCCTTACTGTGAGCGTTTTTGATTGGAAACAATAAGAAGATAATGTCGGATTAAATAATTTGCATGGAATAGTCCCGAGTGGCGCCCAATCAACACTGATAGGCGCCACTCGGTGGCCGAGGCCTCACTGCGTGGCATACTTCCGCGACGTTGCTTTGTCTTTCAGGTCTTCGAGGCCACGGATGATGGCGACGATGACGTGAACGGCCTGAGCCTTCAGGAACTCCTCGTCGACCAGCACGTAGGTGCTGGCAAACGCTTCGCGCATGACCAAACGGTTGACGAGTCCGTCGCCCGCTTGATAGATCCTGACGACGCCGAAGCGGCTGGTGTATGGGATTCTGTGGAAGCATGGAGAGCCGGTAAGCCCCTTGACCTTGACTTGCTGATGCATGATCGGCTCGTCGTGAGTCGCCAACACAGCGTCTCCAGCTTCTTTCACGAGTGTCCGGACGCGCCTGACTTGGATGATATGTGCGACCGCCATGATTGCCTTCTTTCGTAGAGGTGGAATGGCCTATGCTCAGTTATATGCTTAATACACTATTTACGCAATACTAAGTGAGGTGTTCTGTAATTCACCTTTTATAAATAACGCGAGCAGGCTGTTGACTTCACGTATAACCATGTCGAATTGGTGCTGTTCATCATGGGTAAGCTTGCTCATGACGAAGTTCATATCATCAATCTGATGACGCTGTTCGTTCCACATCCCTATCCGAATACGGCGGTAGTCTTCGCCTAGGTGCGTATTGAGGCTCTTAATGCCATTGTTACCTGCGTCACTGCCCTTGCTACGAACACGTATTGTACCAAATGGGAGTGCGAGATCATCATGAATGACTAAGATATCATTGGTCTTATAAAAATCTTTTAACGCCCGTGCGGCACTGCCGGTCTCGTTGTAGTAGGTCGTTGGCTTCGCGAGTATGATGGTTTCACCATCTACTGTTATCTCGGCTATATGCGCGTGAAACTTTGATTTGTTGCTCCATTCGGCGCCCATAGCCTTTGCAAATGCATCAATCAACGCAAACCCGACGTTATGTCGGGTCATATCATATCGTGATCCGGGATTTCCCTGAGCGAAGATTATCTTCATCTGAGACCATTGTATATCATTGATAATTTTAATTAAATATGCTATAATATAAAATACTTTCCCCTACGCGCATTTCATGAAAGGAAGTACTTACGGTGGCAAAGTCGTTCTTTTTTCCTCATCTCGTCCCTCGAACGCTGCCGCACTCGTTGCGGTGGTACTCGTACCTCTACGCTCCGTTGTGGTTCCTCGGCTTTATCGCGTACATCAGCCTGCTGCTGTTCGCTGCTCGTTTTGACCGCTTGAGTCTCATCGGGCTGGCTGTATGGGATGTCGTTGGCATCACCGTGTTCTGGTATACCATCCTGCTCTGGCATGATGTTCATACCATTGCACTATGGAAGCGGATCGCTGCGTTCATTCTGGGAGCTATCACCGGCATCGGGCTGGCGATCATCCACGTCACGCAGTTCCTGGCACCAGTGGCATCACGGTGGATGACCGTCGGTGTGCCGGTGATCGTCCTATTGGCGTTGATTGCGATATACGCAGTCCGTGTCAACAGCGATCCCCATTAATATGATGAGAAGAGGAATCCCCCTGGATACTGTCGAGCCGTTACGGTTCCATTATCCAGGGGGGTATGTTATTTCTTTGTCGCTCCCTTATAATCTTTTACGTCCTGACCGTGTTCAAGGCGTTTTTTATTTTCCTTAATTTGTTTCTCATCACGAAAACTAAATTTAATAGGCGTCCCGGTAAAGTCAAAATTTTCCCGGATAACACGCTCTAGGTGACGTTTATAACTCCAGTGGAGAAATCGCAAGTTACTGCCGTACACGACGAACCAAGGTGGCGAAACGTCAGTCTGCACGATATAGCGAAGCTTTGGCAGCGTGTTTTTGAGACCGGCTGGCGGGTGCTTTTGAACCGTCGTTTGTAAGAGGTCATTGAGCTTGCGGGTTTTAAGCTCTTGGCGGCGGCGTTCCTCAATCTCAAGCGCGAGGTCAAACAACTTTGTGACGTTTTGACCCGTGACGCTACTCGTAAAAATAAGTGGTGCCCATGGGATAAAATCGAAAGTTCGAGTAATTGTGGGCGCGATGGCATCACGTGTATAGGCGTCTTTATCTTCGACACTATCCCATTTGCTGATGACGACGATTAACCCCTTCCCTGCCTCGTCAATAATACCTGCCAGCCGCTGATCTAACTGCGTATTCAGTTCATTAACGTCCATTAAGAAGAGGCAGATGTCAGACTCTTCAATGGCTTGTAAGGTGCGAAGCACACTGAACTTTTCAATTCCCACCTCTTGTTTACCTGGTTTCCGCATGCCAGCAGTGTCGAGGAGTTCAATAGTTTGGCCTTTATAGCGAATAGGGATACGGTTAACATCACGGGTGGTACCGGCAATGTTGGCGACCATAGCTTGCTGTTTGCCGGCCAAAGAGTTAAAAAGATGACTTTTACCGACATTTGGGCGACCAATTAAGGCAATACGGAGAATGTTAATATCGGGAGTTTCCTGACGAGCCGGGATGTGTTCGACAATTTGGTCGAGGACCTGGTGAATCCCTTCGTTATGCTCGGCGCTGGTGCGGATGATATCTTTTATGCCGAGGCGTTTGAATTCCTCTTCATGAAGCGCGCCTTTTAGATCACTCTTATTCGTTAAAAGAATGACCGGTTTTTTGCTTCTTAAAGCTTTTTTAGCGACAAAACGGTCTTGGTCGCTGACATACTGGGTGCTGTCAACGACCACCAGTATGACGTCCGCCGTGTCGGCGGCCTCGGTGATCTGCTCTTGAATCGTTGCTTCAAATTCATCATTGGCATCTTTGAGTCCAGCGGTATCGACCAGCCAGAACGTATGTTTATTGTGCTCGACGCGACCAAGGACATTGTCACGTGTTGTGCCCGCTTCTTTGGCGACAATGGCTTGCTTGCTACGCACCATACGATTAAAAAGCGAACTCTTTCCGACGTTCGCTTGTCCGATAATTGCTACTGTTGGAAGCTGAGAGGCCATAGCTTTTGAGTATTATAACAGAGGTAATGATATTTTGCGAGCATGAGCTCTATTGACTTTTATACAATAGTATGCTAATATGTATGTACTTTCGAGGAACATGCTCGAGAGTGTGTAACACGGTCTCTCGACCAAACTCGAGTGACCAAGGGTGCCGAACGATGATCCATGGCACCGTTCCGAAAGGAACACCACATACCGCCATTTTGGCGATGGATGAGAAGATCGCGTTCGTCTTATCATCGTGAGGCTGCCGTCCAAGCAATTCAAAGCCTCACACCCCTTTGCTCCACGGCAAAGGTGTCCCCCTCCTTCGGGAGATTCACCGCTCATATGTGGTTAAGCGGTGGGCCGGGTGTCGGAGAGATGTGCATTAGCAC
>CAZKIJ010000011.1:16016-18542 GCA_964552895.1 uncultured Candidatus Saccharibacteria bacterium
GATGTGCATTAGCACAAGTCATCGCAAAAGCGATTTCCTTCTCTCCGGCACCTGGCCATTCTTTTTTTGATATATCACCTAGTGCATAGCAACGAGTTGGTACTCACCAGGTTTTATATCACCCAGCACATAATTTCCAAAATGAGTACGGTGAAGGCGTATGACCTGATAGCCTAAGGAAGCAAACGTACGGCGAATTTGTCGATTCCGCCCCTCACTCATCGTCACTGTCCAGTGGCGTCGGCCGTCATCAATCCGGGTGAGGCCAAGAGTACTGACGCCATCTTCCAGTGTGACACCATAATCTGCAATCATTTGTTGGTGAAGGGGCGCTAGCTCTTTATCGAGCATCACGTCGTACTGCTTTACTTTTTGAAAAGAAGGATGCGTCATCCGAAACGCGAAGTCACCGTCATTCGTCAACAAAAGAAGACCGCTACTCTCTTTGTCTAAGCGGCCAACTGGCTTTAAAACATGATATTCCCTTGGGAGTAACGAGTAAATGGTTGGTGTTGAGCCCTGGGGCTTTCGTGATGAAACATACTTTGTAGGTTTGTTGAGAAGTAAGTACACATACTCTGTTTGAGAAGCCACCGGTTTCCCATTGGCGATCACATCGTCCTTCGCTTCAACTTGCGCGCCAAGCGCTGCCACTTCCCCGTTGATGAGGATTTTTTGACGCGCAATTAAATCGTCGGCTTCACGACGCGAAATGCCTAGATGGAGGGCAAGATATTTATTGAGGCGATCACTCATTAGTGACTATTATACGCCAGGTGTTGGAGGGACGGGTGGCGTTGGAGGCTGTGGTGCGCTGGCGTTGAGTTCTTGGCTCATCAAGGTATTCATATCTGGCGGCACTTGAAAGCTTTCAGTTGGGCTAATTGGATTAATCACTCGGTCTCCAAGTGATGCGGGGCGAGGCCCAGAGAACGGCGCAGTCGGCTGTGGTAAGGGTGGCTCTGGCGCGACTGGCGGGGGTACTGGTACCGTCGGTGCTGCTACTGGTGGTGCAACGGGAGGCGGCAGTGGCGTTGGATCGGGTGCAACGGGAGCGACAACGGGTTGTGGAAGAGGCTGAGGGATTGGCGCAGGCGCGACAGGAGCAATCGGTGGAGGGGTTGGCACAACTGGCTCAGGTAGAGGGGTAACTGCGACGGGTGTCGGCGTTGGTTCTGATATTGGCATAGGTGATGGCGCCGCTGGTGCTGGGGGGATGGCGGCGGTAGGAGCGGGAGCCGCAAAGGCCGAGACATTTGGCGCGCCAGCGGTGGGACTATCGTTCAAGACGTCATGGACGGTGCGGACAACGTCTTCGATGCCGACTTGTGATTTGACCAAGTAGCGATCGGCACCGAGGGCTTCACCACGGGCGCGCTGATCTTCGCTTGACAGGGCCGTCATCATAATCACTTTGACGTCTTTCGTTTCGGTGGTACTCCTCAGAATGTCGAGCATATCAAAGCCACTAATTTTTGGCATCATGACATCACTGACAATTAAGTCAGGGCGTTCTTTGATAGCCATCGCCAACGCTTCTTCACCGTCGCCGGCTGACACAATTTGATATCCTTCCGCCATCAAACGGACACCATATATCTCTCGGAGGCTTTTGTCATCTTCTACCAGTAAAATTTTTGCCATAATTACCTCTACTATACTGAATCGTTACCTAAATTGCTATACCGCTTATGCTGGAGTCTGAGAGTTAGCGGGCGGTGGCTGGTCACTAGGGGGTGGAGCTGAAGGACGGACTGCGGCTGTGGCTTGCTGTTGCTGCGCAAGGGCTTCTAGTCGAGCAACATGAGCAGCGATTTGTTCACGAGTTAAAGATTCACCTCTTGGCACGGTCGTAGCAGGCTTGACGGCACCAGTTGAAGGCTGAGGGCTTGATGGTGGTGATTGAGGTATGGGCGCCGGAGGGACAAAGGTTGGTACTGGGGGCTGGGAGATAATTTGTTGGGCCTGTTGTTGCTTTAGCAGTTCGGCCTGCGAGCTCTCTATACGTGGCAGTTCAAGAAAAAAAGTGCTCCCCTTTTTATATTCGCTTTCTAACCAGATACGACCACCCATCGTTTCAGCCAAACGACGGCACAAGTAAAGCCCCAGACCAGTCCCGCCGATTTGGCGGGTGTCTTCGTTGTCGACGCGGTAGAATTTTTGGAAAAGATGTGGAATATCTTCAGCCGGAATGCCGATACCACTGTCTTTAATACTGATGACGACTTTTTCAGGGTCATCGCCGGCGGTAACATCGACAGTGACGGTACCCTGGGGAGTGTATTTGATGGCATTTTCGATCAGGTTATTGACGACTTCGCGAATGTGGTCGTTATCGAGGTTAACGTAATAAATAGGTGCGATTTGTTTTTGTCCTGTTGATTGGTTTGTGGGCTTATACAGGATCGTTAAACCCTTCGCTTGAGCTTTTGGCGCGAGGCCAGTGACGAGGTCTTGAATGAACGGAATAATATCGATGACGCGCGGAACATTTGACAGGCGGCCGTCATCAGCTTTGGAGACGTC
>CAZKIJ010000012.1:0-18322 GCA_964552895.1 uncultured Candidatus Saccharibacteria bacterium
CCGACCAATTAAAAAAAGCCATCTAGGATGGCATTTTTTAATTGGCACGAGATAGGGACCGAACCTGCGACCCGAATTTGCAATGCAAATTCGTAGGTCGAAGTTTGATTACCGAACTGCAGCTTAAAAATGTGGTTCCATATTTTTAAGCAAGCGAGGAAACGAGCAGGGCGAGGCGCTTTCATTTACAATAATAAAGTGGAAGATATCCTAACCCAACCCGCTTCACTCGTCGCTCCCCTTCTATTGGGTGCCGTTCTCGAACGTAAAATCAATGGTCATACCATTCGTGTCAAAATTGTCGAAGTTGAGGCTTACGACGAGACCGACGCGGCAAGCCATAGTTACAAAGGTCGCACCACACGCACCGACATCATGTTTGGTCCAGCCGGCCATCTTTATGTCTATTTTACCTATGGCATGCACTATTGTTGCAACGTCGTGACTGGCCCAGAAGGCAATGGGTCGGCCGTGTTGATCCGCGCCGTTCAACCAATCGAAGGCGAAGAGTTCATGGAAGAATTACGTACGAAACACGGAATTAATGTAAGTAATGGACCAGCGAAATTGTGCCAAGCCCTCAACATCGATAAACAATTGAATGGTCACGACTTACGTGAAGAACCGCTCACATTATCACTACAGCCAGCACTGCATAAAAACGAAATTATCCAAACTACCCGCATTGGTATTAGTCAAGCAAAGGATGTACCGTGGCGATTTTATATCAAAGACAATCAGTACGTGTCAAAAAAATGACAAATGCCCTGACAGACATCCACTTTACCTAATTAGTACTTTTGAGTATACAATTCGATTGTTTTGCGAGCATTCGGTTCAATGTCTAATGATCGCAGCGTGTCCTCAGCCGGTAACCAGCAATGGTGTACCGTGTAATTTTTCATTACGACGAACTTTGCCGCCAACGACGGAATAGCGCTTCCCCCATTTGCGTGTTTTTACCAGTAGAATTTCTCTCGTGTCTTTGACGTTACTTCGCGAACTCGATCGCCCGCGTTTCGCGGATAACGTTAACTTTAATGGTGCCTGGATACTGCATAGTGCTTTCAATTTTATTGGCGATATCACGGGCTAGTTTGATAGCCGACAGGTCATCAATGGCTTGCGGGCTGACGATAACGCGAACTTCGCGGCCGGCACTAATGGCATAGGCCTTGTCGATACCCTTGAAACTAACGGCAATGTTTTCGAGGTCACGCATGCGCTCGGCAAAGTTTTCGGCGCTAATGTTCCGGGCACCCGGACGGGCCGCCGACAAAGCATCACAGACGCGAACGACCAATGCTTCCGGCGTGGTGGCTTCAACGTCGTCGTGATGGGCTTCAATAGCATGGACGATCGCGTCGCTCATACCGCTTTTACGTGCTAATTCGGCACCAATGTGATGATGTTTGCCCTCAATTTTATGAGTAACGGCTTTACCGACATCATGCAATAACGTCGCGATCTTGACGGTGCGAACATCGGCACCAATTTCTTCGGCAATCATACCCGCCATATGGGCCATTTCAGTGCTGTGCATCAAGACGTTTTGACCGTAACTGGTGCGGAATTTTAATTCACCAAGCAGGTGGAGCATTTCTTTTGGAATACCGACAACACCAACTTCACGAGCAGCATCTTCACCAGCCTGCATGACTTCTTTATCAATTTGTTTTTCGGCTTTGGCAACCACTTCTTCGATGCGGCCAGGGTGAATGCGGCCATCTTTCATCAATGCCTCTAAAGTCAATCGGGCTACTTGACGACGAAGGGGATCAAAGCTTGATAAAATTATCATTCCCGGCGTATCGTCTACTAAAATGTCGACACCCGTCGCACGTTGCAGGGCTTGAATATTGCGGCCCTCTTTCCCAATAATACGACCCTTCATTTCATCGTCAGTAAGTTTAATGGCAGTGACAGTTCGTTCGGCGGTGACTTCCGAGCTCATGCGTTCCATGGCTTCTACTAAGATGAGTTGGGCTTGTTCTTCGGCAGTATCTTTAGCATCGTTTTGTAATTTCGCGACGAGGCCGGTCAGATCGTCTTTAATGTCGCGTTCGGTCATTTCCATTAATTTCACGGCAGCTTCTTTTTTCTTGAGGCCGGCAATCTTTTCAAGTTTTTCTTGTTGGCGCGCACGAATATCGCGAATCTCATTTTTAAGCTCTTCAACTTCATCTTCTTGCGCTCTAAGGCCTTCGGTACGCCTATCGAGTTCATCAAGCTTCCTATCTAAAGCACTTTCACGTTCGGCTAAGCGACTTTCGGTTTTATCCCACGTTTTGCGACGATCAATTTCCTCTTTTTTGGCATCGTCAGCTAACTTAAGGGCTTCATCTTTCGCTTTTAAGACGATGTCGCTTGCCTTTGCCTTGGCTTCGGCGATGGTGTTATTCGCTTTTATCTTTCCGCTTGCTCCTTGCTGGCGCTCATACACAACGGTACCACCAACGCCAGCAATTACCCCCACGACAGCGGCAATAATTCCCTCTAACATAATGTGTTCCTTCCTCGGTAACGCCTGGCCAGTGTTCATCTGGACCAATGGTTATATCAAGACGTTCCGGAAATTTCAAAAAGTTTATCAATTATAGTCAGAAAACTCAGACTGTATATATTGTAGACTGCCACGCGCTGACTGGCAAGCGAGTACTTGGCGTAATGCGTCCTATTTTTTCGGTTGGGTGATGTGGGCGTCACCACCATATTCTGGCATGACCAATTTATCATTCTGATGAGCCAGTAACCGATCAACTGCCATCGTTTTCCATTCATTACCCGTTTCACCGACGATTGAAATGTCTAAAGAATCAGCCAGTGTATTTAAAACGGTTAACCCAATCCTAAGTCCCGTAAAACTGCCCGGACCACGAAACGTGCCAATACCAGTAATATTGCGCCAATTTTTGCCGTTCTTTTTCAGGGTGTCTTCAAGATATCCGAGGAGATGTTGAGCAAGGTCGCGTTGAGCTTCCCATTCGTCGCCAAATTGCCATCCACCATCAATAAGGGTCAGTTTACATACAGGCGTTGAGGTATCAAGTAATAAAATCATCTGGAACTCCCTTTATTTCAAGTGCACGCGAGGTTTCTGTTGGTGAGGTAATGGTAATTGTTATATGGCCGTCTGGCAAGACACCTTCGACGACATCCGCCCATTCGATAACGACTACTGCGTATGGGTCATGAACCGCTTCGGCTAATTCATCAGCCATAATACCTGCATCGTTTAAACGATAAAAATCGTAATGAAGTAACCGCAAATGATCGCGCCCATCATAGACGCGGCTAATGGTGAAACTAGGACTTTGGACGTCTTCATCGATGGCTAAACCGTGAGCAATTCCTTTGACGAGGGTCGTTTTGCCGGCGCCCACATCGCCAATTAGTTCAATAACATCACCGCCACGCACGTGTCGTCCTAAGGCTGCGCCAAAGGCTTTCATGGCTGCTTCATTTTTGATCTCTATCATCACAGAGGTCATTATACCATCTGGCGCTTTCCCTTTTTATCCTTTATAGTAGAGCGTAAGCATTATGCAAATTCCTGATACCACAATGGAGAAGGTGCTCGAGCACAGTAAATTACTGGCTGAGGACAAGGTGGCTGGCCTCAAAGAGGAGGCGAGCCGTACCCACACACCTCTTCAAAAGTTGATTCTTGAACAACACATGAGTGACGATACAACACTCACCAAAGCATTTGCTGACTATGCTCAAATTCCTTTCATTGAGTTACGTCCAGCCGATGTACCCGCGGACATTTTGAAAAAAATACCGGAACGTATTGCTCGTCAATATAACGCTATTCTTTTTAAAATTGATGCTGATGGTACGAGTCATTTGGCAATGGAAGACCCCGATGATATTCAAGCTGTTAATTTTCTTGAAAAAGAACTGGGTGCGAATACAAAGATTTACATTGCAACCCGTGAAAATATCCTTTCTGTTTTAGAAAATTATCGCGGTGATGTTAATAAGGAATTGAATGAAGTTATCGACGTCCAACGTGCTGATGAAACCGCCTCTCAAACAATCACCGAGGAAGATATCGCCGAAGACTCGCCGATTGCTCAAACGGTCAACCTTTTGATTGAATACGCTGTGCGGTCGCATGCCAGTGACGTGCATATCGAACCGCGTGAAGACTATGTCCAAATTCGTTACCGGGTGGATGGTATTTTACGTGAGGTAAACCGCCTGCCGCGCAATGTCATAAACGGATTAACGAGTCGCATCAAGATTTTGAGTAATCTAAAAATCGATGAACGTCGGGTGCCGCAAGATGGCCGTTTTAAGATAAAGGTGGGCGGAAAGCAATATGCGCTTCGTGTTAGCTCCATGCCAGTGACGAATGGCGAAAAGATTGTTATGCGTATTTTGGACGAATCAGTACAGGCTGTTAGCCTTGAAAGCCTTGGCTACTGGGGCCATTCGCTCCGTATTTTGAACACGACCATGATTGAACCGAACGGCATTATTTTGATGACTGGTCCTACCGGTTCTGGTAAATCAACCAGTCTTTTTAGCATTTTGACGATTCTAAACTCACCGAGTGTTAACATCGCGACGATTGAAGACCCTGTCGAGTATCGCATCGGTGGCGTTAACCAGACTCAAACCAATACTAAAGCTGGCATGACTTTTGCTAATGGGTTACGCGCATTGTTACGTCAAGATCCGAACATTATCATGGTCGGTGAGATCCGCGACAGCGAAACGGCAGACTTGGCAATTCAGGCTGCTTTAACAGGCCACATGGTATTTAGTACCCTCCACACGAACAACGCTGCCACGACGTTGCCTCGTTTACTTGATATGAATATTGAGCCATTTTTGATCGCTAGTACCGTTCGCTCCATTGTTGGTCAGCGTCTGGTTCGCCGGCTCGATAAACAATCTCGCATTAGTTACACGCCAACCGACGAAGAAAAGCAGGCGGTTTTTAAAGCTTTTGGTATTCCCGAAACTGGATACAAAGCGATTCATGAACTCGAACGACAAGCCAAAGAAGAAGGTGTTGGTCGTGACACGCCGCTAAGTACTAACGAAAACGGTATTGTCACCTTATGGAAAAATGACGAAAAAACCAACACCGATGAAGTACAGGCAGGCTACCAAGGACGTATCGGAATTTATGAAGTACTTGAGAATACTCAGGAACTGCAGCGCATGATCATGACCAACGCTACCAGTAATGACCTGCAGGCGCAGTCTATCAAAGACGGTATGATTACTATGCAAATTGACGGCTTAATTAAGGCATTGCGCGGTGAAACAACCGTTGAAGAAGTATTACGAGTGAGTCGCGAATAATGACGACGTTTGCCTACGTGGCCCTGGATGCCCAGCTCAATACCATTAATGGTCAGGTCGAGCAAACCGACCGGGCCAGTGTTATTACTGCCCTAACAAATCAAGGCCTCCGACCAATCAGTATTAAGGAAGTCAGTAAAAACGCAGCTAAAAGCCTTTCGTTCCTGGATTCTCTTTTAAAAGCAAAACGTATCAAACCTGATCAACTCGTCGTCATGACCCGCCAGCTCAGTGCTATGGTAAGTGCCGGCGTGCCCTTATTACGGGCTTTGGTCGCCCTGCAATCACACGCCGAAGCACCCATTGTAAAAGAGACGCTGAGTGATGTCACGAAAGATATCCAGGCTGGGTCGACTTTAGCCGATGCACTAGCCAAACACCCTCTTAGCTTTAACGATACGTACGTTAATATGGTACGAGCTGGTGAAGCCGCCGGTATCCTTGATGAGATTTTGAAACGGGTCGCCCTCCAACAAGAGAAGAGTGCCACTATACGTAAAAAAATCCGAAGTGCAATGGCCTATCCTATCGTGCTGATGTGTATCATGACCATCGCCTTCTTTGGTTTGATGCTATTCGTGATACCACAAATTGGTAAAATTCTAACCGATCTTGGTGGGCCAAATGCTCAATTACCACTTATTACTAAAATCATGCTTGGTATCAGCCAGGTCTTTACTGGTTATTGGTTTATTATTTTCCCCGTCCTGTTCGCTGCGATTTTTCTCCTTTTACGCTATATTCGTACCCCAAAAGGTCGTTTCCAATTTCACACGCTTATCTTAAAGATTCCCGGTATTAAAACGATCGTTATTAAAGTCGCTGTCTCACGATTTGCTCGTACATTCTCTGCTCTGATGGGTGCCGGAGTGGCCGTCCTAGAGGCACTTAAAGTAACCGGTCGCGCTATGGGAAATAAGGTTTTTGAAGCTGTCCTTGATGAGGCTGCCAAAGAAGTGAAAAATGGAAAGTCACTGTCCTCTATCATTGAAAAGAATCCTCTTTTCCCTTCCATTGTTGCCCAGATGTTGTCGGTTGGTGAAGAGACCGGTCAAACCGATACTGTGTTAGTAAAAGTAGCTGACTTCTATGACGAAGAAGTTGACGTCGCTATCACGAGCCTTAGCTCTATCATTGAACCTGTCATGATTGTCATCATGGGAAGCATGGTCGGTCTTATTGCCGCTAGCGTTATGGTACCGATCGCTAGTCTTGCCCAAAACGTCAGGTAGTGAAGTTTTTCTTTACCTTTACCGCTCATGTTATAATAACGAGCAGTAACCACCGTGGGCATCAATGGCTAAATTATTCTATAAAGACAAACCAATGACTGGACTTGACATCAGTAGTACTGGTGTGAAGATCATGTCAATCGACCCGCGAAAATTCACGGTGCTTGGCTATGGCACCATGGATTTGGATCCTGTTAAAGTGAAGGATTCACTCGAAAAGGGTGACCATTATCTTTCCGATAGCATTAAGACATTATTGAAAGAAAAGATTGTTGGGGTTATTAGTAGCAAAAGAGTAGCCGTCGGCATACCCACATCACGCAGTTATTCTCGAACCTTTATCCTGCCATCATCGGCAGAAAAAAACATTGAAGATGCCATTATTCTTGAAGCTGATCAATACATTCCTATCCCCTCTGACATGCTCTACATTGACTCGCAAATTATCGAGCATAACAAAAAAGAGATAACCGTGTTAATGAGCGCGGTCGCAAAGGTAATCGTTGATAACGTTGTGAGCTCTATCCAAGCCGCCGATTTAGAGGTAGGCATGATTGAGCCAAGTATTAGCGCCGTTGGTCGCGTTCTCCTTTCCACTGAGGAAGGCTCACTTCCGACTGTTATTGTTGACATTGGCCCGGAAAGCACTGACATTGCCATTCTCGACGGTGGCATTATTCGCGTGACGAGTGGACTACCGATTGGTGGTAATACGTTTACACTTGATATCGCCAAGAAAATGGGTGTTACCTTGGAAAATGCTCATCAACTCAAAGTTTTAAATGGCTTAAATGCCGGCCCACGGCAACAAAAAATTACCATGGCACTCACCCCCAGTCTAGAGCGCATTGTCAGTGAAACCCGTCGGGTCATACGGTATTACCAAGAACGTATCGCCACGACCCGAAAGTTAGAACAATTGCTGGTCGTTGGAAGCGGTAGTAACGTTCCAGGTATTGGTGATTATTTTACGAATAATTTAATTATGCCGGCACGTGTTGCTAGTCCGTGGCAAAAACTTGATTTTGGTAAATTAGTTGAACCACCGAAACAATTTCGTCCACGGTACATTTCCGTAGCTGGTCTTGCCAGTGTCAAACCGGAGGCAATCTGGCGATGATTAATTTAATGCCAACTGAAGATAAACGCCAAATCCATGCTGCGCGCACCAACGTGGTATTACTTCGTTATATTATTATCGTCGTTCTAACGTTTCTCTTCATGCTGGCCGCGCTTGGCTTTTCGTACTCCATTTTGACCGGTGTCAAAAGCGCCGCCCAACGGGTGTCGCAAAACAATGTGAGTGAAGTGTCCGCAAATACCCAGGCAAATATACAAGTGAAACAGTTACAGAGTTCTTTATCGAGTGCCAAAACAGTCCTCAGTAATGACATTGATTATCCGAAGGTTTTAACTCGTATCGGCGCCGCCACCCCTCCTGGCGTCATCTTGAGTACACTTACCCTTAATTCAACTACATTTGGAGCACCGACGACCGTTCAATTCCTCGTCAAAACAAATAGTGCCGGAACCGCCCTCCAATCGAAGCTCCAAGCATCACCCTACTTCGCTGGCGTCACCCTTCAATCTTTACAGAGTAATAGTGGCAACCCTGCGTATCCTTTCACTGCGTCATTTACACTGACAATAAACAGGAGCATCCTCCAATGAAAAAAAAGTCGTCTTTCAGCGCGGTCAGTCTTCGAGGGGTGTTGATTGTTATACTCGTGTTAGCGATTGGCCTGGCTGGCGTTGGTTTTTATTATGCGTACGGATGGATCAAAGATTATGCAACTCAGGTCAATCAAGCCGTCGTGACTGCCTATGACAGCACCGCGCCAACCACTAGCGCATCGACCAAGGCGCTTCAAGCGGTCCTGGCACAGCAAGGTACCGTCAGCGCGACGTTAGCGCAATTTTACGCTTCGCCGTCCGATTTCCAATCAAAAGCAATTCAAGACATTAATACATATGCCCGGGCGAGTGGCTTGTCAATTGGTGACGTTACCCTCGGCGCGACCGCAAAACCGAGTGGAACATCCACCCCATCTCAGCCACCAACAAATAATACGACCATCCTCAGTGTTAAGTTAAACGCCCCTGTTTCTTACACGAGCCTAGTGAAGTTCATGACGTATGTTCAAAATAACTTACCAAAAATGCAAATCCAGGGCTTGACAATTCAATCCAATGCAAGTGGTGGTGATACCGTCACAATTGATAACATCGCAATCAAGGTAGTCACACAATGATGAAGAAATCTACGAATACATCAACTCTCCTCAAGCCAATCGGCCGCTTTTTTCAGCGGTTTCATTTGACCGTATTTATTGTCATTATTGTGGGTGGGTTGGCGTACGCCGTGCTGTCGCTTTACGATGTCCTCGCTGCGGCATCGACCCTCCCAGTTTCCGCTACCACGGCACCATCTTCAACAAGTTTTGATCAATCAACAATTAACCGCTTAAATCAACTGTATAGTAGTGATAAGGCACCGTCCTCAGTTACCTTACCGAGTGGTCGTATCAATCCATTCGGTGAATAGCTTGGCGCATACCAGCAAAACCCTTATACTAAAAGTATGTTAATCCTTGGGTCGCGCATTGCCAATACCGCCGTCATGAGCCTGCAGACTGGTACGCGTATCGGTAATGCTGTGCGCCCTGTTATTGACCCAGCCAATTTCAAAATTTTTGCATATGAAATTGACGGTCCACTTCTAACACAGCACCCCTCTTTTCTACGTACCGTTGATATCCGTGAAATGAGTGCGGTCGGAATGATCGTTGATAGTAGCGATGAATTAGTCGGCCTTGATGATATTATTAAACTTCAAGAATTATACCATCTGGCGTTTCCGTTGATTGGCATGGGAGTAATTGATGACACCCGACATAAACTCGGTAAGGTTGATGATTATACGATCGAAACGGGGGATTTTGTCATCCAACAAATGAGCGTAAAACGTGGCATTATTCGCGGCATTACTGATACAAGTCTTTTAATACACCGCTCACAAATTGTTGAAATTAACGATAAATACATTGTTGTTAAATCAGCTACTAAAGAAAAGAAGGTTCAACAGAAACCAGTCATTCTTGATTACGTTAATCCATTTCGTGAGCAAACCGTGCCACAAACAGATACGAATAGTGTTACAAAATAAATATCTTACTAGGTAGCTGTTGCAATCGTGCAAAACCCACCGGTGCCCGTCGTGATTGCGACCGCATTATTCGCTGCATAATTCCAATAACTAATCTGATTACCCGCACCGCCGGTCGTTCCATCTACGGCATCACACTTACTTAAGACCAGTGTGTTAGGTGTCGTCGGTGCGATAGACAAAGTCGAGTATGCGAACGTGATACTTGTCACAAAGTAACTTGCCGTTGAGGCAGCGGAGGTCAGCGCACCTGTTGTTTTTGGATACACGCCATTTTCGGCATAATATGCTTCAACTTTAGTTTGCAGCGTACTGGCTGCCGATTGTGCAGAGGCGGTCTTTGCTTTCTTTGTAATACCGTTATAAGCAACGATGGTAATCGCCGCTAATATGCCAATGACGACGACGACGATCAAGAGCTCGACGATGGTAAAACCCTGACGAGTAATGCCCTTATTCATTATTAAACTTTACCATACCGCTTATGCCATGTAAATTACGGTTCCCTTTTGTTGAGGGCTTCTTTAATATCATCATAGGAAAAACCTTGCCGTGCAAGATACGCCATAAATCTTTTATCATCGTCGTAGCGTTTACGTTTTTTAATGATAATCTTCTCTAGTTCTTCGTCATCGTTGCGCTCACTATGCTCTAGAAGCGTATCAATGATTGTCCGCTCGACACCCTTAGCTTGTAGCTCGGCCTGGATTTTTCGTCGGCTTATACCTTTGCCAATGTTTCGATTTTCAATCCAGAACCGTGCAAATTTTTCATCGTCAATATAGCCCCTGCTCTGCAGGCGGTCAAAAACACGTTCCGTTAATTGTGGCGAAACACCTTTTTTTATACTTCCTGTTTTAGTACGTGTATCACGTGTTTTCCGATACAAATAATTATGCATCTCGCGCTGACTGCGCGGGCGATTGAGAGCGTATTCAAGCGCCCTTGTATAGACTTTTCCGAACTGGCTCTCTTCTTCGAGCTGCGCCATTTCAGCATCGGAATATTCTTTGCCGACTTTAATATTCAAATCACCGAGCTGTAACACATCCAAAGAAAAGCGATACTTGCCATCCACCATGACATTGATGCGATTTTTGTCGCGCTGCTGCGCTGTCAGACCGGTGATTTTCATAATCCCGGAATGAGAATCCTATTCCTCTTCTTGTGTGACTTTTTCGCGAACCTTTTTCTCGATTTCAGCGAGTACTTTCGGGTTTTCACATAAGTATGTCTTACTGGCTTCACGACCTTGACCAATTTTAGCGTCAGCGTAGTCAAACCATGCACCAGACTTCCCGACAATACCATGTTGTACTGCCAGATCAAGTACATCACCAGTTCGTGAAATACCTTCGTTGTACATAATATCGAACTCAGCGACACGGAATGGCGGTGCAATCTTATTCTTGACCACTTTGACTTTTGTTCTATTCCCAATTATCTCTTCGCCTGATTTTATCTGGCCCGTTCGACGAATATCAAGGCGAACGGATGCATAAAACTTCAGTGCGTTTCCACCAGTAGTAGTCTCTGGATTACCAAACATCACTCCGATCTTCATGCGGATCTGATTAATGAATACAACAATCGTTTTGCTCTTATTGATAATACCGGTTAACTTCCGAAGCGCTTGACTCATCAAGCGAGCCTGCAGACCCATATGCGAGTCACCCATCTCACCTTCGATTTCGGCTTGCGGCACTAATGCGGCCACGGAGTCAACGACCACCAAATCAACCGCATTCGAACGAACCAGTGTTTCAACAATCTCAAGCGCTTGTTCACCATTATCTGGCTGTGACACCAATAGGTTATCGGTGTCAACACCGAGGCGACGAGCATAAGCCGGATCTAAAGCGTGTTCAGCGTCGATAAAGGCTGCCGTGCCACCTTTTTTCTGAATTTCCGCAATCGCGTGCAAGGTCAAGGTTGTTTTACCGGAACTTTCTGGTCCGTACACTTCAACGATACGACCCTTCGGGTAGCCGCCACCCAATGCCAAATCAAGACTCAGCGCGCCACTACTAATAAGTTCGACGTTGACGGTCGTGGTATCACCCAGACGACGAATTGCCCCATCACCAAATTGTTTATTGATTTGCTCCTGTGCCAAGCCTAAGGCTTTAAGCTTTCCCTCAGTTGCAGTGGGCTTGTCATCTGTCACAGTCTGATCTGTCTTTTTCGCCATACCTTCCCCTTTTTCTTATTATCTACGTATTATTATACCGGAAGCCGACGGCCTTTGCTATAATCATAAGTAATGAAAACGTCTTCACGTGGCTTTACTGTTCTTGAACTCTTGTTTGTTATTGTGTTGCTTGGTATCGCAACTATTATCTTTTTTACACAAAAAAATAATCTTGAAATTGGCAGTCGTGATAATCAACGTAAGGTCGCCATCAATGCTATGTATTACAGTCTTGAAAATGTTTATTATCCAGCGAACCAGTCATATCCCGTATCAATCGATAGCACCGTTCTGCCGTCGGTCGATCCAGCTCTTTTCACTGATCCAAACGGTAAAAAATTAGGTGATAAAACCAGTGAGTATCGTTATCAAGGCACAAACTGCAGTAATAATAAATGTAAAAGTTACACACTTCGCGCCAGCCTACAGAACGAAGCCGATTACGTTAAAACCAGTCAGCGCAATTAAGCTCTACGACTATTCATTCATTTGTTTGCCAAGATGACGGTAGGCTTTTGGTGTCACCTTTCGGCCACGTGGTGTCCGTTCAATAAAGCCAATTTGTAAGAGGTACGGTTCATAAAAATCTTCAATCGTAGTGGGTTCATCACCCGTCAAGGCCGCAATGGTTCCTAACCCGACTGGATTCGAACCGTAATTCTCGATAATACTATGGAGTAGATTGCGGTCACCAGCATCGAGGCCAAGTTCATCAACCTCCAAAAGTGCCAGGGCTTTTTTCGTCGTGACTGTATCAATAATGCCGTCCCCGTTAACGTCAGCGTAATCACGCACCCGTTTTAAAAGGCGGTTCGCGATACGTGGTGTCAATCGTGCGCGAGTTGAGAGAATATCGGCCGCTTGATCATCGATTGTATTACCCAAAATACCTGACGCGCGGCGAATGATTTTACCAATTTCATCTGGTTGGTAAAACTCTAAACGATACATGTGGCCAAAGCGATCACGTAGTGGCGCCGCCAAAGCACCAGTTCGTGTTGTTGCGCCGATGACCGTAAATCTTGGTAATTCTAAGCGAACACTACGCGCCGCTGGACCTTTACCAATCATAATATCGAGCTTGAAATCTTCCATGGCAGCATAGAGTACTTCTTCAACCGTCCGACTCAGACGATGAATTTCATCAATAAATAACACATCGCCATCCTGCAGATTCGTCAAAATACTTGCTAAATCACCCGCACGTTCAATTGCCGGACCAGCCGTAATACGGATGCTTGATCCCATTTCATTGGCGATTACTGAGGCCATAGTGGTTTTGCCAAGTCCGGGGGGGCCATACAGCAAAATATGATCGAGCGGTTCACCGCGTTTTTTGGCTGCTTCAATTGCCAGCTGCAAATTCATTTTAAGGCGTTCTTGCCCCACGTAATCAGCAAATGTCCGCGGCCGCAACGTTACCTCGATGATTTGCTCGTCCGCGTCATCTTCGTGATCCGAGGTGTCAACGATTCGTTCAATCGCCATTACTGAGCACCCTTCAGTGCGTGCGTCACCCGATCAGCCGTTGATAAGGTCGTTGGCACATGTTCCAGTGCTTTGCTTGCGTCATGTAATGAATAGCCGAGCGCCATGAGCGCTTCAAGTGCCTCATCATTGGTAGGTAGTTCGGTCTGAACCGGCGAACCAGCGTACTGCGTTGCCAAACCGACTTTATCGGCTAAATCAACGACAATTCGATCAGCTGTCTTCTTGCCAACCCCGCTGGCTTTTGCAATGAAGGCGCCGTCGGCATGGGCAATGGCGTTGCGAACACTTTCGGCTTCACCAAGGCTCAAAATAGATAAGGCAGCCTTCGGCCCGACACCTTGGACGGTAATCAGTAGTTCAAACATTTTTTTAGCCGCCAAACTTGAAAAACCAAATAATTCCTGTGACTGTTCGCGAATGTGATGATAGGTAAAGAATTTGACCGGTTCACTCAAAAGCGAGCGGTCAAAATCACCGGCCGCAACTTGTACTTCGTAGCCAATGTCATGAACGTCGATAATGATGGAGTTGCCAAACTTTTCAGCCACAATACCGGAAACATGTGCAATCATATCCCTATTATACCCTGCTTGTTGCCCAATGGGTGATCGCGGCCGCTAAAGCATCAGCTACATCATCCGGTTTTGGTACTTCCATTAACCCCAGCTGCACCTTTACCATTTCTTGCATTTGCTGCTTTTTCGCGTTGCCATAACCGGTTAACGTTTGCTTGATCTGGTTCGGCGTATATTCGTAGATTGGCAAATGAGCTTGTTGTGCCACCAATAATGCGACGCCACGTGCCTCGGATACGGTCATAGCCGTTGTTATATTTTTCGAAAAAAATAATTTCTCAATTGATATCATGGCTGGGTTTGTATCTTTAATAATTTGAGTGAGACTATCAAAAATATCTTCCAGTCGTTCAGCGTGTGGCGTGTGGGCTGGTGTCGTAATCACCCCCGCATCAATCATCGAAACCTTATTTTTATCGGCTTCAATCACGCCAAAACCAAGGCGGCCAGTGCCCGGATCGATTCCTAAAATTCTCATAGATTTCAGTATAGTTTATTTCAAAAATCTCATAAAGCGACGGGTGCGTTGCCACAGTTTGATAATTTCTTCGCGCCACTCCCAAATCGCATAGCCAAGGCCGAGGCCAAGCACACCAAGGACCGCCCATATCACGTAATTACCGCGTGATGACGATGAGCCGACTACTGGATAATTTGCTGGTGGCGGCGTGGACATTATGATCTTACGACAGCGACCGGTATCGGCATTCCGTTCTTGACCAGCCGGACAGGGAACGGGACGTACGATGGTGGCAACGGCTCGACATCGTCCAGTATCGGGATTGCGAACTTGATCAGATTTACAAGGTACGAGCGTCGAACCCTGCTCCGCAAGGAGTTTACACCGACCCGTTTCCGGGTTGCGGTACTGATTGGCAGCGCATGGCGCGAGAGCAACGCCTGCAACTACCGTATCAGGATCGACGCTATCAAGAAAAAGAAGATTTACTGTGCCGGGTGTCGGCTGGTTGGTATACTGCCACATGCCATCAATCAACGCCCAAGCATTACCATCATTAGGATTGGCGTACGGTGCTATTTGATCAATCGTTTGCGCATCGAGCGTTTGCAGCGTGACAAGATCCGATGAATTTAATAAGGAAAAGGTATACGTATTATTTTGAATGACGAAATAACCGCTAGCCGGTACCGTTTCGCCGTGCGTAAATTTTACTGTTGTTTCTAATCGTTGACCAATCTTTAATACCGCATTCGCCAGATTAATAGCTTGATCGGTCGGATTGTAGAGTTCAATATATTCATTGCCCGTATCGCTACCTGAGGGATTTGGAAACACTTCGTTGATCTTCAGTGAGGGAAGCATCAGCCAACATAATCCATCGTCACGTGCTTCATACTCATCTGGTACTGTCGTCTGGATACCCAATATATTTGGGCATAGATCTGTCACAGGTACCGCGCATATCCCCGAGGAATCGACAACCATATCGGTCGGAAGACTGAGTTGAATGCCATCAATGTTAGCGCACAGATCTTCCTCATCGTACAGTTGATGATTTGGCACACTTACCGGTTTTGCTGCCAGCGTGAAATCGGCCGCGTTATTGTTTGTGTCAGTAAACTGTCCGTTGACCAGGGTTCGGACAAGCACCTTGTCAGTTGGTGGCGCTAGCGCTGGCAAACCTTCCGGCGACACGGCAGTTCCCCAGCCTATTTTATCGACAACCGTTCCAGTCGAATCGAGCAATCGAATATGTCCAGCCGTCCCAGACAGTGTCGCGGAAAACGTTACGTTTGGTGTCATAGAGGTATATTGTTTGGACGCGAATGACACTGTTGCCTGCGGGCCAATAAAGACATGATCAAGCGTATCTGTCGGCTCAATACAAGCGAGTTTTATACCATTTGATGTCGTTGTCGCACTCGCATAGTAAAGACACCAATTCGATACCTCTACAGGAGAATTGTCGTTATTGTATATCTCAATAACTTCATTGTTAGCGGAGAGGGAATCACCGGTTTGCACCAGACTCATCACAACCCGTGGCGTCACCACGGCATGAGCCGGGCTTGTCAGCAAAAGGAGGGCTATTCCACCCAGCAACAATCCGAAAGCACTCCATACCACCCGACTCATACGTTTCAGTATAGCGAGTCTTTAAGCTTTCTACAAGCTTTATTTAAACATCGACACTAATATCGGCGTTGGTATGCACGTTCACGACGTCATCGAGATCATCGAGAGCATCCATAACTTTCAAGACTTTGGCCGCTACTTCGGCGTCGCTAATTTCAATCGAATTATTCGGCACGTACTGCAATTCGGCACTCGTCACTTCGAGCCCCCCATCCATAATTGCTGAACGAACTTTGGCTAACTCTTTTTGATCAGTGTAAACGATGATTTCGCCATCTTCTTCGACAGCATCTTCAGCGCCAGCATCCAAAATTGTCAACAGAGCATCCTCGCCGGTCGCGGCGACATTGATTACCCCTTTGCGCGTGAATTGGAACATGACACTGCCAGCATCTGCCAAACGGCCACCATTTTTCGTCAAGGCGTTCTTCACTTCTGGTAAGGTTCGATTTTTGTTATCGGTTGCTGTTTCGATAATAATACCAATACCGCCAGGGCCCATCCCTTCATAGGTCGACTCCTCTAGGACGGCGGCGTTTTTGTCAGCCACGCGGTCAATGGCACGTTGGATATTTGCCGCCGGCATATTCGCCTGTTTGGCTTTTTCAATCGCCATGGCTAATGCCGAGTTCATGGCCGGATCGATTCCGGAACGCGCGGCAATGGCAATTTGATTACCGATTTTTGTAAAAACGGCGCCGCGCTTTGCATCCTTCGCGCCTTTTTCACGTTTAATAGTTGACCATTTACTGTGTCCAGACATAGGGCTCTCCGCGTTATGTTTATCGATTAATTGTCACTATTATAACAGATGTGAACACTTTACGCCACCATGCTCACGCTGCGAAAATTGAGGCGTGTTTTGCGCCACATATACAGGACTGCGACGATAAGCAACATATAGACGATGACGATTACCCACCAACTGGCAGTGACAATGGTTTGTGCCCACGGTAGCCCGGCAGCGTATTCCGTCACCCAGACCATGTAGCTCAGCAACCATTGGGCTGGCAGGCCAATAAAAGGAACGCCCATCAATGAGCCGACGCCGGCAACAGAAGTCAATAACATCGCAATCGGTACCAGTGGTAAAACGAGCATGTTGGTAAAGATCGCCACGTTTGATATTTGCCCAAATGCCAGCACGATCAGTGGCGCGGTCGCGTAATGTGCCGCGATCGTTTCGCCAAGAATTTGTCGAATTGTGCCTGGCGCTTTATCACCAAAAAAATAGCGCTGGAGTAACGGGCTCAAGATCATTACCCCGCCAAAAGCCGTAAAACTAAGCGCCCAGCCCAGATCATGCCACACGTAACTAGGCTGCAAGAATGCTGTGACGGCGGCCGCCACACTGAGCAAAATCATCGGATGAAATGACCGCCCGTAATACCATGTTGCTAAACTTAATCCCGTCACCAAACCGGCCCGTGTCATACTCGGGCTCAACCCGGTGACCGCTATCATACATATAACCAGCATGACCGAACCAAGCAGCGCTGTAAACGTTGAGAGCCGCATCAGTAACCGCCGCGATAGCCGCACTAAAATTGTCAGATTATAACCGCTGGCCACCACCACATGGGTCAACCCGGCAATTTGCAGAGCCGTCACCAAATCAGGCGGCAGTGCACTTTTTTGACCGACAAGGTAGCCAACGCCAAGGCTGGCTTCGGGCTCTTTAATAGCTGTACGTACAGCGGTCGCAAACCAGTCTCGAACGGAGACCGCTGGGTCGTTTCCAGGCACGATCGATTGTACCTTCCCCTGGTAGAGGGTGATCGAGAATGAGCCGAAGCCCTGCTGCGCGATGCCCTTCACGATAATCACATCGCCCCGTTTGAGGCGAGCGTTCATGACTCCAACTTGAGCGCTCCCTTTCGCTGTCTTCCCGTCGATTACCAAATTGTTTAGCGGCACTTGCTTCATCCCCGACGAGTTCGTCGTCATGTCATCGCTGACGGTTCCTTTGATGGTGACGTTTCGCCCGATAAATGATTGCGTCCGCAACAACCCCTCTTCATAGACCGAACCTCGCCACCATCCCAAAAGCACCCCAGCCAGCATCGCTATTGGAATCAGCCACATATACCGTCGCCAAAAACTAACACCAGCAAAAATAATCGCGAGTATACCTAAGAGCCACGGCAACGCCACAAATTGGGCAATAAATACCCCGACAACCACGCCGCAACCAATCCAGCCCAAAAAATACGACACATGCAGGCGCCGTTTTAACCACCCTTTCAT